>JAVLBR010000055.1:0-12444 GCA_031581125.1 Schleiferiaceae bacterium
CAGTGGCGAGACTCCGGTTTTATCGTCCTCTCACGCCTTCCCGCAAAAGTCGGGACAGGCCCCAAATGCTTACGGGGCAAGCTGTTCTTAGATTTGTAGACGAGACCCCGGACCGTATGGACCGACACTAAATAAAAAACAGGCCTCTCCTTTAAAAAGTACGACCAGCCCGGCTCTCTTGAAACCGACAGCCGAGCTGGCTTATTTTTGTAGCTAAACGAGCCCCCATGCGCATTGATATTATTACCGCCCTGCCCAAGCTGTTGGAAAGCCCCTTTAGCGATTCCATTTTGCAGCGTGCCCAAGACCGGGGCCTGGTGGAGATCCACCTCCACGACCTGCGCGCCTACGGGCAGGGTAAGCACCGCCAAATTGATGATTACCAATACGGCGGGGGCGCGGGCATGGTGATGATGGTGGAGCCCATCTTTGCCCTCATTGATAAGTTACAGGCCCAACGGAGCTACGATGAGCTCATTTACATGACACCGGACGGCGAACTCTTTGAGCAGAAACACGCCAATAGTCTTTCCCTCAAACAAAATCTCCTGATCCTTTGCGGGCATTACAAAGGGGTAGACCAGCGCATCCGGGATGAACTCATCACCCGCGAAATATCGATTGGCAGCTATGTGCTCAGTGGCGGAGAGCTTGGCGCCGCGGTGGTGTGCGATGCAGTGATCAGGCTCCTCCCCGGCGTACTCAATGATGAGACCTCCGCCTTGACGGACTCCTTCCAGGACGGCCTCCTGGCTCCCCCCGTCTATACCCGCCCCGCCGAATTTAGGGGGCTAAAAGTGCCGGATATCCTCCTCAGTGGCCACTTCCCCAAGATAGAAGCCTGGCGCCAGGACAAAGCCCTGGAGATTACCCGCCAAAAAAGACCCGACCTTTTGGAAGGAGAAGAAGATTAACATTCGCAAAAAAATCATACTTTTGTGCGCCGCTAAAGAATGCAGCCTCGGCTCTCTTTAGCTATCTGATTGTCAACCTCTGGCAAGAGCTGTGTACGTTGGCTTTCGGAAATGATTTAAGCTTTTGACGCAAAATGGATTTAGTAAAGTACGTTCAGGACCAGTACGTAGAAAAAAACGATGTCCCGGATTTCAAATCGGGCGACACCATCACCGTTTACTACAAGATTAAAGAAGGTAACAAGGAAAGAATCCAGTTCTTCCGGGGCGTAGTGCTGCAACGCCGCGGCAGTGGAGCCACCGAGACCTTCACCATTCGGAAAATTTCCGGTAATGTGGGCGTAGAGCGGATCTTCCCCATCAACATGCCCACCCTGGACAAAATTGAGATAAACAAACGCGGGAAAGTCCGTCGCGCCCGCATTTTCTATCAGCGCGGACGTACCGGTAAAGCGGCCCGTATCAAGGAAGGCCGCCGCTAAGTCTTTTTTTGATTTACCCCCTTTTCCAGCCACCTCGGGTCCGCACGGGGTGGTTTTTTTTATGGGCTAGCGCGCCGTCACCACAAATACGGTCCGCCGGTTCTGCGCCCTCCCCTCGGGGGTATCATTACTGGCTATAGGCCGCTGCTCCCCGTAGCCGTGGTAGCTCAGCCGCTGCGGAGATCCCCCCTTATCCACCAGGTATTCGTACACCATGCGCGCCCGGTTGCGCGATAAGCTTAGGTTGCTCTGCTCATCGCCCACATTATCGGTATGCCCTTGGATATCTGCCTTCAGCTGAGGGTGGTCTTGCAAATACCCCCAAAATTCCTCAATCACCGCCTTGGCCGCCGGGGTAAGCGCATAACTATTGCTGGCAAAGTTGATGTCGTTCAGCGTGTACTCCTTCCCTACCTCCAGGGAGGCCAGCTCTAATTGGGCCTCCGCTACGCCAAACTGGCTAAGGCTATCCGTACTTATGTAGCGGGCGCTAAAGGCGGTCCCTCTCTTTTGGGCCTTCACCACCAAATCGGCGCCGGGCGTAGCCTTCACCACCCCGGCATAACGCCCCGTTTTTTGATCTACCCGGAGTTGGTTGGTTTCCCGGCTTTGCAGGTTTTTGATTTCGATCTGCGCTCCCTGGTAGCCGGTAGTATCCCTTTGGCGCAGGCGGCCGCTCACCAGCGCTACCTTTTGAGGCCGGGCTTTAGGCGGGAGCGCAAAGCTGTACAAATCCCAGCCCGTGATGCTGCGGAGCTTATTGGAAGCGAAATAGGCCGTTTGCCCGTCCAAACTCACAAACAGCCCCAGGTCGTCCCCGCCTTTATTGATAGGATACCCCATGTTGACCGGCTCTTGCCAGCTGCTATCGTTCCGGCGCACGTAAAAAATATCAAAGCCGCCCATCCCCAGATGGCCGTTGCTGGTGAAGTAAAGCGTTTCGCTATCACTGTGAATAAAAGGGGTCTTCTCGTTCTTGGGGGTATTCACGGGAGCGGGAAGCGCTTCCGGCTCGCTCCAGCTCCCATCTGCCCGGCGGCTACAATGAAAAATATCCAAGCCACCTTTTCCCCCGGGCTGGTCAGAAGCAAAATAGAGATGCTCCCCTTCCGCATCTACCGTGGGCTGGGACTCCCAGTGATCGCGGGTATTGATGTGGTCGCCTATACTTTGAGGGGTAGACCAGTAGCCAAAGGTATCCTTCTGGGCGTAGTAGATATCGCAGTTTTTGTAGCCCTCCAGATCCTGGCATACGGTGAAGTATAGCTCCGCATTGGTGGCCGTAATGCTGGGCGCACCCTCGTTGAATTTTTGGTTAAAAGGAGCCGGCATAGGCTTACCTTCCGTAAACTTGCCATTCTTCAGCCGGGTGGCCTTACTAAATTCCTCTACAAAGCGCACCTTAGCCGCCGGCCCATCCCGCCGGAGCGTTTTCTTGGCTCGCCGGGTAAAAAAAAGCAAGCGCTGGTCCGGGGAAATACTGGCCAGATATTCATCTCCCTGCGTGCTTACTTTTTGGACCGGTTGCGGATCATAGGGCACCGGATGGGCGCGCAATTTTTTCCGCAGCTTGGCTTCTGCCAGCGTTCGTTCTGCATCGGCCTCGAGCCCAAACTCCCTTTCCGGATTGGCCAAAAACCGCTCTACCAATTCTATGGCCCGGTCTGGCTTGCCGTTTTCCAGCTCCATCACCCCCACAAAAAAGTTCACCTGGGGCTTATAGTCCGGGCATACTTCCAGCAAGCGCTTCCACAGGGCCTCAGCCTGCCGCATTTTGGTTTTTCGAAACTGGATCTCCCCCAGCAAATAGAGCGCATGAGCAAAGGTGTCATTCATCCGCACCGCCTGATTGAGATAGCGCTCGGCTTCCCGCATATTGCCGCGGCGCCAGTTGCTCTGCGCTTTCTCTACAAAACCAGCTACCCCCTCCCGGACGCCTTGTTCGCCTCCGGCACATTGCCCCAGGTCCGGCTGGGCGGTTAGGGCCGTTGGCCAAATGTACCCCAGGAAAACTAGGAGCAATGTTCCTTTAATCATCAATCGCATCCGCCTTCTTTTGCGCTTTGTTTACCAAATTTTCTTTTTTCGTACGAGCTTCCGCCACCAATTTATTCCCTTGTTGCTGAGCGGCCTTCACCACCTGCTGGGCCTTTTTATCCGCTTCAGAGCGGAGCTTATCAGCCGCCTTTTTCGCGGCGGCCTTTTTAAGGGGATTATTGCCCGCTTCCTGAAGAAGTTTTTGGGCCTGTTTATCCGCCTCAGCCCTTATTTGTTGGGCTTTTTGCTGGGCGACCGCCTCCAGTTGATCCGCTTTTTGTTGGGCCTGGGCGATGAGCGCGTCTCCTTTTTGCTCGGCCTCTTTGATAAGGGCCTCAGCTTTCTGCTCGGCATCGGCGCGGGCCTTATCCACCTCTTCTTTAAACTTATCGGTCGCGGCCTTTTTCGCCGATTGAAGGGCATTTTGGGCGAGGTCTCCGAAGTCGGTTTGCAACTGCGGATCGCGCATCGTGCCACCTATGCCCACTTTAAGGGGGAGCTTCCCGCTGCGGTTGGTCAAATTGAGCTGGCTGAGCAAGTTTTGAGCTTTAATACGGCCAACGGGCATTTCTACCTGCATGGTATAATCGAGCTGGCCATCGAGGTAACTTTTTCCCTGGACCGTTCCTTCCAGCGCACCGGTTTTGATCGTAAACGGCTGGACCTCCAGGTTGCCATCCTCAATAGAAAATTGAGCCTGCAGCGGACGGAGGTTCTGATTGGCCAGGTTGGGATTTTTTAAGGCCGCCGAAAGTCGGTCCAGCACCACTCCCCCTACGTTGATGGCACTGGTTTGCAGCTCCCCTTTCCCGTTTACCGTGGCCATATCGGGGGTCATATCCGGATTAAGCTTAGACTGAAAGCCCATGCTCAGGCCATACTGGCCCTGTACCCTTTTCATGATGGGCAGCAGTTTTTTGACTACTTCCAAATGCCGGTAGCTCTGGTAAAAGTCAAAGGCCGATGCCTTGAGATTAAGATCTACGGAGGGGGTCTCCGGCTTGCTGTCGTAAGCGCCGGTCATGGCCAGCTCGCCGCCCAGGGTTTCCATCCTTAGGTTTTTCATCCGGGCGGCACCTTCGGCTATGTTCAAGGTACCCCGCAGGCGCTTGATGGGCAGGTTGTCGTAACGGAGGGAGTCCACTTCCGTGTTCAGTACCATCTGGACATTTTCAGGCAGGCGGATGATTTCCAGGGCCGCCGTGTCGGCTGTTTCGGTGGGGGCGGCGGTATCTGCCTCACCGGACCATTGGCTGAGCTGATCAAGGTCCAGGAAGGAGCTCTTTACGGAAAAGCGCCCCGTAAGCAGCTCATCGCTTAGGGCATAAGCCATCAGGTTAAGCAGGACGCCGTTGGCCGAGAGGTCGCTTCGGCCCATTTGCAGGCTAAGCCGCTCCAAGGCAAAGCGCTGGGGGGAAAATTGCATCCGGGCGGCGGGGATTTTTACCGGGAAAGGCCAGGCTCGCCCATCCAGGCTCAGGCTATCGGCTTGCAGCTGGCCGGCCACCTGCACCTCGTCATAAGCTTCCTCTTCCAGGCTGGATAAAGTGCCCTGGGAGGTAAATTGGGCCTGGAGGGAACCGGCGTAATTATAATCGGGGTCAGGCATCAGCCGGTTGAGGTCCGCTAAATTCATTTGGCCGGTGAGGCCTATATCAAAAAGCGGGTCTGTGAGGAGCTGCTCCAAATGGGCATGCCCCTTCAGCTCGCTGGTACCGGCCTTAAAGTGAAAGGAGCGCAGATGAATTTGCGTGCCTTCGAGCTGGGCCGTGGGATTGCGCACCTGGAGACGCAGGTTGAAATCCTCCAGGGAGGTGGGCATTCCTGGGTATGCAAAGGTTCCGTTCTGCGCTTCCAGGATAAGATCAAAGGCTGGGTAGCGCTCGGGATCGCTGCCATAGGTACCCTTGGTGGAGCCCTTTAGGGTAAATTCACCGCTGGATTTTAGGGCCTCAAAATCACGGGCATACAGGCTGGGAACGAGCGACAAAGCGCTCTTAAAGCGATTGGTGGGGGTGTTGAATCGCAGGTCCAGCTCAATATCCTCGGCGGGCATAGCCACTTCTCCTTCAAACTGGAGGGCCAGGTCGTTGATTCTAAGCTTATTGTCTTTAAAAACCACGCGGGTACCTTCCGTAAAGTAGCGGAAGTCCATATCGGCCTCGGCCTTTACTTTCTCCAGGTAATGAACGCCTTCGTAGCCCACGGTAAGCATCTTGAGCTCGGTATGGGTCTCGAGATCAAACACCTCCGCGGTAAAATCTCCCTTCCCCCGGTGGCTGAGCCCCAGTATTTCGGTGTAGATCGCGCCTTCCTGGTCTTCGTAGATCAAATTCACATTGCTCAACTCATAGCGCTGGAGGGCCATTTTAAAGGAGGAGGCGGTACTATCGGTTTCTGGGGCCGTTGCTTCCGGCTGGTCACGGGTAATGTCATAATTGGCCTCCCCCTCCTCATTGATAAGGACGTGCAGATCGGCGTCTTGAAGGTCAATGGATTGGATGGTGAAGGTATCTCCACTAATGACCGACCAGAGGTCCAGGCTGAGGGAAAAGCTTCCCACCCGGGCCAGGCGAACGCCCTCAAACTCATCCACGCCGTAAATGGAAAGGTCCTCCAGGGAAAAGGCCATGGAAGGAAAGCGGCTAAACCAGCTCAAGGAGGCGCTGCCAAAATCTACCTCCGCTTCGAGGGATTTATTGATCTCCTTTTTGGCTACCCGGGTTATCTCGTCCTGAAATACCCAGGGCAGGATAAAGCCCGCTAGCAGGAGCAGCAGGATGAGGAACAGGAGGTACTTGAAAAATCTTTTCATGCCAGTAGTCTTTTAATTTGCGTTTTTAGGGGCAGCAGCTGTAGTAAGGGCCGGCTGAGCCGGTGGCTTAATCATTCCCTCAGACTGCGCAATGATGGAAGATACGGTGCCATCGCCGGTTACATTTACAGCAGTGCGGCACATATCGAGGATACGGTCTACCGGCAGCACTATGGCGATCCAGGCGGGGTTAAGGCCTACCGATTCGAGTACGATAATGAGCATGACCAAGCCGGCACTGGGCACCGCGGCCGAACCGATGGAGGCCAGGGCAGCGGTAAAAACAATGATAAGCTGCTGCCCAACCGTGAGGTCTATGAAGTGTAGCTGTGCTAAAAAGACCACGGCCACCGCCTGATAAAGGCTGGTGCCATCCATATTTACGGTGGCCCCGATGGGCAGCACAAAGCTGGATATTTTCTTGTCCACGCCCAGATTGTCTTCCACACACTCCATGGTAACGGGCAGAGTAGCCGCACTGGAGCTGGTGGAAAAAGCGAGCGTTTGGGCGGGACTCATGGCTTTGAAAAAGCCCGTGTAGGAAAGGCCTTTTACCAACCACTTGACCAGCAGCGGGTACAGCACGGCCATAACCAGCACCAGGCCCAGGAAAACGGTAAGCGAATACCAGCCCAGGCCCTTGAATATCTCTACTACCTGCTGCACGTTATTGCCCGCCATCTTGCTGAGCTGCCCGGCCAGGAGGGCAAACACAAAAACCGGTGCCGCGCGCATGATGAAATCTACCATTTTGAGAAAGACCTCCATGGTGCCATTCACAAAAGCGATGACCGGCTCCGCCTTAGCCCGGGGAATAAAGAGTAGACAGATACCAAAGAACAAAGCGAAAAAGATGACCTGGAGCATGCTGCCCCCACTGCTCAGGGCAGAGAAGATATTACTGGGCACCAAATCCACCAGGGGCTGTAAGGGGCCCGCCTCTTTGGTTTGCTGGGCGGTTTCCATCTCGGCGGCGATTTGCTGGCGCTGGGCTTCTTCGGTGCCGCGGCTGCGCACCCGGGCTACCGCCTCCTCGTACTGGGGATCCTGGAGAAAGCGGCGATCATCTTTAATGGTTTTGCCGTTTTCCCGGGCCCAGAGCTCGTAGCTGATGCGGTTTTCGATGCGCGTTTGATCGTCCACCCGTTTGCCGGGCGCGGCGGTATTCACCATGAGCAGGCCTACGGTGATGGCCAGTAAGGTAGTCCCCAGGTACAGCGCCAGGGTTTTGGCGCCCAGCCGGCCCAGGCTACTGGGATCGCCCAGGCCTGCTACACCGCTGATGATGGAGAAAAGCACCAGGGGGACGGCTATGAGCTTGAGTAAATTGATGAAAATAGTACCCAGGGGTCCGATGTAATCCAGGGTAAATTGCGACCAGCCCAGGGAAGCCGAAAGCAATGCCCAAATGATGCCCAGGGCCAGTCCAATTAAGATTTTCCAGTGGAGGGCTAATTTCATGAATCGATATTTTGAGAGCGGTTGATTTGTGCTATCCGGTCGGTGTGGCTGCGCAGGAAGTGATCAGCCAGGGTGAGGTAGGTCATCGCTTCTACGATGGGGACGGCCCGCGGCACCACACAGGGATCGTGCCGCCCTTTGCCTTGCACGGTTACGGGTTCATCGGCTTGGTTTACACTTTGCTGGTCCCGCAGCAGGGTAGCTACCGGCTTGAAGGCGACGCGAAAAAAGAGGTCTTCCCCGTTGGTAATGCCCCCTTCTATGCCACCAGCATTATTGGTGGCGGTTTTCTGCCCGGGCCTAATGCCATCATTGTGCTGGGAGCCGCGCATCCGGGAAGCGGCGAAGCCGCTTCCCACTTCGAAGCCTTTGGTGGCATTGATGCTTAGCATGGCCCGGGCCAGTTCCCCGTCCAACTTGGCAAAAACCGGCTCGCCCCAACCGGCTTGCAGGCCGGTAACCCGGCAACTCACGATGCCGCCCAGGGTGTCCCCTTCTTTTCGGGCGGCCCGGATGAGCTTCTCGAAGCGCTGGGCCGTGGCTGCGTGGGGGCAGCGAACGGGGTTGTCCTCCCGGCTCGCCAGGTCAAGCGCGGCATCAGGCGGAATTTCCTCTTCCCCTACCGCCGATACATAGGCGTTTACTTCCAGGAAGGGCATGAGCTGGGCCGCCAGCGCCCCGGCCACCACGCGGCAAACGGTTTCCCGCGCCGAAGCGCGTCCGCCGCCGCGGTGATCGCGATGGCCGTATTTTAATTGGTAGGTCCGATCTGCATGGGAGGGGCGGTACACGCCCCGCAAGTGATCGTAATCTTTGGATTTGGCATCGGTATTGCCCACCTGAAAGGCGATGGGGGTTCCGAGGGTTTTGCCCTCGAAGATACCGGAGAGTATTTGCACCTGATCGCCCTCTTTGCGCTGGGTGGTGATCTTGCTTTGACCGGGCCGGCGCCGGTCTACCGCCCGCTGCACAGCGGCGGTGTCGATAGCAACCCCGGCGGGGAAGCCGTCTAAAATCCCGCCCAGGGCCGCCCCGTGGGAGGCCCCAAAGGTGGTGAGCTGTAGGTGGGCGCCAAAGGTGTTTCCTGCCATGGACACAAAGTAAGTAAGAAATATGAAGTGGGGCGGAGGCACATTTGGCCGATAAGGCCCAAACTAGTGTCCGTCTATAAAGTCCGCTAACTTCGTTACGCTTGCCCAAAAAATGCTCATTTACCCTAGTAAACTCCGCTTTTTTGGGCTGCGCAAGCCTCGTTAGCGAACTTTCTAGAACAGACACTCTATTAAAGAAGGGTGGGCTCTACCTGAAGGGTGCGGAGGAAACCGCGCGCGGCCTGGATGTCGGGGCTCAGGACGCGGTCGCTGTCCAGGAAGGGGACGTCCCGGCGGAAACGCTCGAGGAGCCCGGTGAGGAAGGGGCTGGTGGCGCCCTCGCGGAAAAAGAGGGCCTGGGAAGCGGTGAGGTACTCGATGGCCAGGATGGTGTGGAGATTGTCCACCACGCGAAGCAGTTTGGTGGCGGCATTGGCGCCCATGCTTACGTGGTCTTCCTGCCCGTTGGAGGAGGTGATGCTATCGGCCGTGGCGGGGGTGCAGAGCTGCTTGTTCTGGCTCACCACGGAGGCCGCCGTGTACTGAGGGATCATGAGGCCGGAATGCAAGCCGGGACGCGCCACGAGAAAGGGCGGTAGGCCGCGGGTACCGCTTACCAGCAGGTAGGTACGGCGCTCGGAGATGCTGCCGAGCTCGGCCAGGGCCAGGGCAAGATGGTCTAAGGCCAGGGCCAGGGGCTGGCCGTGAAAATTGCCGCCGGACAGTACGTCGCCCTGCTCGGGAAAGAGGGTGGGATTGTCGGTAACCCCGTTGAGCTCCTGATGGAGCACCTGGGCCACGTACTGCATGGCATCGAGCGTGGCGCCGTGTACTTGGGGGACGCAGCGGAGGGAGTAGGGGTCCTGGACGTGCTCTTTGGGCCGGTGCAGGAGGGTGCTGCCTTCCAGAAAGCCCCGGATGCGGGCGGCTACTTTCTTTTGGCCGGGCTGGGGGCGCACTTCGTGAAGCCGCTCATCAAAGGGCTCGGGGCGGCCATCGTAAGCTTCGAGCGAGAGCGCGGCAGCGAGATCAGCTTGGTACTGGAGCTGCTGGCCTTTAAAGTAGCCCCATAGGCCATGGGCCAGCATAAACTGGGTGCCGTTGAGCAAGGCCAGCCCTTCTTTGGCCTGGAGGCGCAGGGGCGTCAGGCCGACCGTTGTGAGGGCCTGGTCTGCGCGCTGCCAGCGGTCTTGGTACCATACTTCTCCTTCGCCCAGCAGGGCTAGGGAGAGGTGCGCCAGGGGGGCGAGATCGCCCGAAGCGCCCAGGGAGCCCTGCTCGTACACCCGCGGGAGGATGCCTTCATTGTAAAACGCGATAAGCCGCTCCACCAGGGCCAGCCGCACGCCGGAATGGCCGTAGGAAAGCGACTGTACTTTGAGGAACAGCATCAAACGGACCAGTTCGGGATCCAGGGAAGCCCCCGTGCCGCAGGCATGGGAACGCACCAGGTTTTCCTGCAGGCGGGAAAGGTCCTGCCCCTCGATGCTCACGCTATACAGGGAGCCAAAGCCGGTATTGATGCCGTAAACGGGCTTGTCGTCCTGCTGGGTGAGGTCTTCCAAAAACTGACGGCAGGCCTGGATGCGGCGACGGGCCTCATCGCTCAAAGCCAGTTTTTGGCGGTTAAAGAAAAGCGCCTGCAGCGCCTCCAGGCTGAGCGGTTCGGGACCTATATAGTGGGGGGTATCAGTGCTTGCCATAGTCTCTCTGCGCATGGGGGTTAAAACGCTCCAGCAGCTCGATTTTGCTGAGCTCTTCTTGCTGGCCCAGTTCCATGTTTTTGAGGGTAAAGCGGCCCTCCTTGAGTTCTTCTTCTCCGATGAGGACTACCTGCGGTATGTTCTTTTTCTGGGCGTACTGGAGCTGCTTTTTGAGCTTGGCCGCTTCGGGGTATACTTCGGTAGGCACGCCCAGCTGGCGGAGGGCCTGGGCCAACTTAAGGCAGTAAAGGGCCTCGCGCTGGCCAAAGTGGGCAAAGAGTACCTGGGTACCAATGGCCTCGGTAGCGGGAAAAAGCTGGGCCTCCCGCAGGGCCAATTGGATGCGGTCTAAGCCAAAGGAAATGCCAATGCCGGATAGGCCGGGTTTGCCAAAAAGGCTGGTGAGGTCGTCATAACGGCCGCCGCCGCCGAGGGAGCCCAGATCTTGCTCGGTGGGCACCACTTCCAGAATGGTGCCCGTATAGTAATCCAGGCCGCGGGCCAGGGTAAAGTCCAGCTGCAGGGATTGGTGGCGGTCCAGGCTGCGCGCCTCTTCCAGCAGGAAGTTGAGCTCTTGGAGCCCTTGCTCGCCTACGGTGCTGCTGCCCACCAGGACCCCGATGCTTTGAATTTTCTCCGCCGCCGTGCCTTGGAGGGTGGTGATTTGCTGCACGGTCTCCGCGGCGGCAGCGGGCAGGCCGCGTTCACCGAGTTCCTTCTGAACGCCCGCCAGGCCCACTTTATCCAGCTTATCCAGGGCGGTGGTGAAGTGACCCTGTTGCGCCTCGTTTAAGCCCAGGGCCTCGCCCAGCCCCGCCAATACCTTGCGGTGATTGAGCCGAATGGCTACAGGCAAGCCCAGCTCCTGAAAGACCTCCTGGTAAATGGCGATCAGCTCCAGATCGAGCAAGAGCGAATCGGAGCCCACCGCATCGGCATCGCACTGGGTAAATTCGCGGTAGCGGCCTTTTTGCGGACGATCGGCCCGCCAAACGGGCTGGATCTGGTAGCGCTTAAAAGGAAAGGTAAGCTCCTGCTGGTGCTGCACTACGAAGCGGGCAAAGGGCACGGTAAGGTCGTACCGCAGGGCCTCTTCGGTGGCCTGCTGCCAGGCTTCCGGCTGCCCGTCGGCTACCTTTTGGAGGGCCGAGGAAAGTTTTTGGCCCCGCGGGGCGATTTTAAAAATGAGGCGGTCGCCCTCCTCTCCGTATTTGCCGGTCAGGGTTTGGCTGCGCTCCAGGGCGGGGGTTTCGATACGCTGGTAGCCGTACTGCTCAAATAGGCGGCTGATCACCTCCGTAATGTAGCTGCGCTCCCGCATCTCGGCGGGCAAGAAATCACGGGCGCCTTTGGGCAAGGCGGGTTTGATGGCCATGGGGTCTCAATTTTGGGGGAAAGGCGCAAAAGTAGCCATTCCGGGCACCTTTGGAAAGCTTTCTGCCGGTGTTGTTACTTAGTGTCTGTCTATAAAGTCCAATAACTTCGTTGCGCTCGTCCTCAAAATCCTCATTTACTTTAGTAAACTGCGGTTTTATCGTCCTCTCGCGCCTCCCCGAATAAGTCGGGACAGGCGTTCTTGAACTTTCTAGGACAGACACTCGACTGTATGGACAACCACTACTTAGTAGGCGGTGGAGGAAAGGCAGGGGCGCTAAATATGCCGGGGTCCTAAACCTACAGGCCTTACAGACGGACTGCTGTTTCCCATTTTTCCTATTTTAGCCTTTTGGTGAAGCTGGTCCTTAATCCACTCAATGTGGGCTCATGATCAAAGCAAGACAGGAACAAAGCGAATTAAGGACGTAAAGACTACTATGTGCAAGTATAAAAGAAGCACAAAGGCCCATTTCATGCATTGCAACAGGTGAAATTCAACAAGACTGAGGGTGCTGTATAGGCTTAAGCCAAGTATAACAAAAGAAGAAGTCGAACGTAACGAAC
>JAVLBR010000056.1:0-12432 GCA_031581125.1 Schleiferiaceae bacterium
GTCTGTCTATAAAGTCCGCTCTCGCCCGGGGCGAGACGCTTGCCTCTCGCTTCAAGCGAGACTCATTTACCTGAGTAAATTCCGCTTTTTTGGGCTGCGCAAGCCTCGTTAGCGAACTTTCTAGGACAGACACTTGACTGTATGGACGTACACTAGTCTAGTCGCGCTTGGAGGTCCTGCAGGAGCTTATTGAAGGAATTGCTGGGGCGCATGGCCCGGCGGACTTTTTCCTCACTGGGGAAGTAGTAGCCGCCCAGCTCTTGGGGGCTGCCCTGGGCGTCCATGAGTTCTTGTGCTATGCGTTCGGCTTGCGCTTCCATGAGGGGATGGAAGCTGGTAAAGACCTCGCGAAGGGGCGCGTCCTCCTTTTGCTGGGCCAGGGCCTGGGCCCAGTACAGGGCCAGGTAAAAATGGCTGCCGCGGTTGTCTATTTCCTTCACTTTTCGGGAAGGGCCTTTACCTTCTTCCAGGTAACGGCTTATGGCGGCATCCAGGGTGGTGGCCAGCACGCGGGCGCGCGGGCGGTCAAAGGTAGCGGCCAGGTGCTCCAGGGAGGCGGTGAGGGCCAGAAACTCCCCCAGCGAATCCCAGCGCAGGTGGCCTTCTTCCACAAATTGCTGCACATGCTTGGGCGCCGAGCCGCCGGCGCCGGTTTCAAAGAGACCGCCGCCGTTCATCAAAGGCACGATGGAGAGCATTTTGGCACTGGTTCCTACTTCGAGAATGGGGAAGAGGTCGGTCAGGTAGTCCCTCAGGACATTGCCGGTTACCGAGATGGTATCCTTGCCCTGGCGGGTGCGTTCCAGGGTGTAGCGGGTGGCCTCTTCTACGCGCATGATGGGTAGTTCCAGGCCTTCGGTATCGTGTTCGGGCAGGTAGGTTTTTACCTTTTGGATCAGTTCCCGGTCGTGTGCGCGGTCTTTGTCCAGCCAGAAAACGGCGGGCAGCCCGGTGGCCCGGGCACGCCGTACGGCCAGCCCTACCCAGTCGCGAATGGGGGCGTCTTTGGTTTGGCAGAGCCGCCAGATGTCCCCTTTTTCTACGTGGTGCTGCATCAGGACTTCTTCTTCCGAGCTTACCACCCGGACGATGCCGGCGGCGGGTACTTCGAAGGTCTTGTCGTGCGAGCCGTACTCTTCGGCTTTTTGGGCCATCAGGCCTACGTTGGCCACGCTGCCCATGGTGGTGGGGTCAAAGGCCCCGTTTTCCTGATGGAAAGCGATGGTTTCCTGATAGAGGGGGGCGTAGGACCGATCGGGGATCACGGCCTTTGCGTCTTGGGTCTCATCGTTTTTGTTCCACATTTGTCCGGAGCTGCGGATCATGGCGGGCATGGAAGCGTCTATGATGATATCATTGGGGTAGTGTAGGTTGGTGATGCCCTTATGGCTATTCACCATGGCGAGGTCAGGGCCTTGCTGCAAGGCTTTTTCCAGGGCGGCCTCTACCGGTTTACGCTCCTCGGCAGGGGCTTTTTCCAGGGCGGAGACCAGCTCTCCGAGGCCATTGTTGGGGCTTACGCCCCATTTTTGGAGGGTAGCGGCATGGGTTTCGTAAACTTCGGGGCAAAAGGTGGCTACGGCATGACCAAAGATGATGGGATCGCTCACCTTCATCATGGTGGCCTTCAAATGGAGCGAAAAGAGGATGCCCTGCTGCCGGGCATTTTTCATCTCCTGGGCCAGGAACTGGCGCAGGGCCTTTTGGCTCATAAAAGCGCCGTCTATCACCTCTCCTTTTTCGAGGGCTAGCGCAGGCTTAAGGAGGGTAGTTTGCCCGTCTTCGTCCAGTAATTCTATCCGTACGGTAGAGGCTTTTTCCAGGGTAAGGGATTGTTCACTGCCGTAAAAGTCGCCTTGTTCCATGTGGGCTACATGCGATTTTGATGCGGCGTCCCAGGCGCCCATGCGGTGCGGGTGCTTGCGGGCAAAAGCCTTCACGGCCTGCGGGGCCCGGCGGTCGCTATTGCCCTCGCGCAAAACGGGGTTTACCGCGCTTCCTTTTACTTTATCGTAGCGTTCTTTTGCTTGCTTTTCGGCGGCCGAAGTGGGGTTTTCTGGATAGGAAGGGACCGGATACCCCTGCTCTTGCAGTTCCTGGATGGCGGCCTTGAGCTGCGGTAGGGAGGCGCTGATATTGGGCAGCTTTACGATGTTGGCCGCGGGGTTTTGGGCCATATCTCCCAGTTCGGCCAGGGCATCGGGCACTTGCTGTTCTTCGGTGAGGTGATCGGGGAAAACCGCCAGGATCCGGGCGGCCAGGGAAATGTCCCGGGTTTCCATCTGCACGCCGGCACTTTGGGTAAAGGCCTGAAGAATGGGCAGCAGGGAGCGGGTGGCCAGGGCCGGGGCTTCGTCGGTGAGGGTGTAAAGGATCTTCGCTTTATCGCTCATGGAGCAAGGAAATTTTAGCTATTCTATATTCCAGCGCCACCGGTTAGTTAGTGTCTGTCTATAAAGTCGGTCAGCTTCGTTACGCTTGCTTCAAAAATGCTCATTTACCTTGGTAAACTGCGCTTTTTGAAGCTGCGCAAGCCTCGCTGACCAACTTTCTAGTCCAGACACTCGACTATCTGGACAGGCACTGGTTAGGGGGGCTTAGTAAAGGAGGCACGAAGATAGCCAAAATGAAAGGCTTATAAAAAGCTGTAAATCAATTAGATGTATAATAAAATCCGCTGGATTAGTCCTTAAGGCGCATGTTAAGTTGCTTCTGAAGGCGTTCTAGCTCCGGGTTTTTTTCGCTGAGGTGGCGAAAAATTTCCTGGGCCCCGTACGGGGCCCGTTCCATGCTTCCCGGTACCACGGACTCCTCGATGGTGAGGGAGAAATTTTGTACGCTTTCCCGCAGTTGCCATAGCAGGTCGCGTTTCACCTCCCTTTGGAAAGATTGCAGGAGGGTTTGATTGTCAAATCGCAGCTGCAGGGTTTCTCCCTCCAGGCTGGGTTTAAGAGGTTCCACCACTGCTTGTAGGCGGGGTTGTTGGTTTTCACCCAGCTTTTGCGCATAGGTTTTGAAAAAGGCCTCTATTGTGTCAAGTGTTACTTCCTCGCGGGGTTTTCCGGGCTGGGGAGCGAGCGGATCCTCCTCTTCCTGGGAAGTGTCTTGTTCAGTGGCGGGTGTTTCTCCTTTAAGGACGGCTTTAATGCTGTGGCGAGAAGCACCCCGGCGAGGGGAAGCAGGGGTAGGGGAGGCATCCGTAGCCTTACTTCCGGAAGCTTCTTCCGGGGAGGCCTTGCTTTCCCTTTTTGGCTCTTGGGCGGCAGGGGCTTCTTGGGAAGCCTTATATTCAGCGGGGGCGCTTGCTTCTTTTTCCGGCTGCTGCTCTGGTTTCGCGGGCTCGCCTGGCGCGGAAGGCTCCGCCGCCGACGGCTTAGCTGGCGCGGAGTCTGCTAATTCAGGCTTTTTTTTTTCGCCGCTTCATCTACCAGGAGCTGATGCAGCTGCATGAGGCTTAGCTCCGTGAGCAGGCGTTGGTTGTTGCTCGATTTGTAGCGGAAATCTGCCTCATTGAGCACTTTCAGGCCCTGCATCAAAAAGGATAGGCTCACTTGCTGGGCCTGCGCCTGGTACCGTTCCTTCACTTCCGGTCCTACCTCCAGCAGGTCGAGGGTTTGCGGGTCTTTGCATACCAGCAGATCGCGGAGATGGGCGGCCAGTCCGTTGAGGAAAAGATGGCCATCAAAGCCGTTTTCCAAAACCTGGTCAAAGAGCTTCAGCAGTGCGGGCAGGTCTTGCTGAAGGACGTGGTCTACCGTTTGGAAGTAATACTCGAAATCGAGGATGCGGAGATTTTCGATCACCGCTTCGTAAGTGATCTTGTCGTTGGCAAAGGATACGATGCGATCGAAGATAGAGAGGGCATCGCGGAGCGCGCCATCGGCTTTTTGGGCTATGATGCGGAGGGCCCGGTCTTCGGCCTCGATATTTTCGTTTTGGGCCACTTCCTTCAGATGGGCCATGATATCATCTACCGAAATGCGCCGGAAATCATAAATCTGGCAGCGAGAAAGAATGGTAGGGATGATCTTGTGCTTCTCGGTGGTGGCCAGGATAAATATGGCGTGGGCGGGGGGTTCTTCCAGGGTTTTGAGGAAGGCGTTAAAAGCCGCCTGGGAGAGCATGTGCACCTCGTCAATGATAAAAACGCGGTATTGGCCGGTTTGGGGTACTATGCGGACTTGGTCTACCAGCCCCCGGATGTCGTCTACCGAGTTGTGGGAAGCAGCGTCCAGTTCCAGTACGTTAAAGGAAAAATCCTGGTCGGGATCGGCGCCCTCTTCGGTATTGACCAGGCGGGCCAGGATGCGGGCACTGGTGGTTTTCCCTACCCCGCGAGGCCCGGTAAAGAGCAGGGCCTGTGCCAGGTGGTTGTTCTTAATGGCGTTGAGCAGCGTATTGGTGACGTGCTGCTGGCCCACCACTTCGTCAAAGTTTTGGGGCCGATATTTGCGGGCGGATACCACGTAATTTTCCATCGGGTCAAAGATAGAAAGATTAAGGTACCCTTAGGGACGAGTAGGCTACCGTTCCGTGGAACATTTTCCGTAAAATTGAGCCTTAAAGAGATGAAGATGCGCTTACCTTTTGTTTTCCTACTTTGTTTTCCAGCTTTCCTCATAGCCCAGGACCACCCCCAGGATTATTTCCGTTATCCGCTCGATTTAAGCCCTTCTCTGAGTGGGACCTTTGCCGAGGTACGCAGTAACCATTTTCACTCGGGCATAGACTTGCGCACGGCGGGGCGCATCGGAGCGCCCGTACATGCGGCTGGTCCCGGTTACGTGAGCCGTATTAAGGTGTCTTCCTCCGGATTTGGCCGGGCGCTCTACCTGCGCCACCCCAATGGCTACACCACGGTGTATGCCCACCTGCACCGCTTCAATGAGGAGCTGGAGGCTTTCCTCAAAAAGCGCCAGGCAGCCCTGCACCAAAACGAGGTAGACCTCTACCTGGGCCCGGAAGATTTCGCCTATGAAAAGGGCGCCATGGTGGCCCTAAGTGGCAATAGCGGCAGCAGCGGTGGCCCCCACGTACACTTTGAGATACGAGACAGCCAAACCCAGGAGATCATCAATCCGCTGCTCTTTGGTTTTGCGGTGACCGACAAGCGCCGCCCTACCCTGGAAGAGCTAAGCGTATACGAGTACCGGGGCAGCGAACTGGTGGGCAATCGCCACTTTCGCTTGCAAGGCGAAAAAGGCGGACAGTATTATTTGACGGGCGATGGCATCGTTACGGTGCAGCATACGCCCGCTTTTGGCATTGAAACCTTTGACCGGCTCAACGGCGCTCCCAATCACAACGGGCCTTACCGGATCGAAATGTACCTGGCCGGTGAGCTCTGCTACCGCTTTACGGCCCGCCGCTTTGCTTTTTCCGAAACCCGCTTTGCCAATGCCCACATCGATTACAGTCAGGCGGAGTGCTGCGGGGAGCGCTTTCAGCGCCTGTACCGGCTGCCGTACAATAAATTTAGCGCTTACGAACAAACGCCCGTCATGCACCTGCCCCAACTTCCTCCCGATAGCTTGGTACCGGTGCGGGTGGAGGTGAGCGACCTGGCGGGCAATACGGCCCAGCTTCATTTCAAGGTACAGCAAAAAGCCGCTCCCCAGCCCCCGCAAACGCCGCCCAAGCCGGATTTGCCCCGCCTGGCGCCGGAGGCCGCGAGCGGTTTTAAAAAAGAAAACATCGCTTTTCACCTGCCCCCCAAGGCAGTTTATCAGCCGGCTTACCTCGAGCATCAAGTCGATACAACGGGGCCGGAGGCCTGGCTTTCGCCTATTCATCAGGTGGGCAGCCCCCTGATTGGGCTGCACCGTTCCTTTGAACTGGGTTTGCGGCTAAAAACGGCCGTGCGGGAACAAAACCTTCCCCGGGCTAAAATGGGTTTGGTGCGGCTCAACGAGGAAGGCGAGCTGGCGGAGTACCTTCCCGGCAGCTACCGGGATGGTTTCGTGTATGCCCGCAACCGCCAGCTGGGGCGCTACGCGGTGGGGCTGGATACCGTGCCGCCTCAAATCACCGGACGGCAGCCCGGACTGGGGCAAGTTTTGAAAGAAGGCCAAATGCTGACCATCTCTGTGGCGGATGATAAGAGTGGGATAGAAGCCTATAATGCCTGGGTAGACGATACCTGGGTGCGGCTGTATTACGATGCCAAAGCGGACCGCCTACTCCTCCGGGCGGAAGACCTGCCAAACGTTTCGGGGACCACCAATCTTCGTCTGGTGCTGCGCGATGCGGAGGGCAATCGGCAGGAGAAGTTTCTCCCGGTTTTAAGGCCCTGATGAATTTATTGAGCACCTTTGCAGCCTATGAGCGGAAAAACCCTTATGTCCCTAATTAGTCTCTTTCAATACCGTCTTGTGTCTGGTCTAGAAAGTTCAAGAACGAGGCGCGGGAGGACGATAAAACCGCAGTTTACTAGCGTAAATGAGGATTTTGAGGACGATCGTCTCGCCACGGGCGAGAGACTTTATAGACAGATACTATTTTTTGTAGTGGCCCTGACCTACATTTGGCCGCAGGCCACCCAAGCGCAAGCCCAAGAACAGCGCCAGCCGGTACAGATATCCGGCATTGTGGTGACGGCCGATAGTGCCGCCCAATACATCCCTTACGTAAACGTGATCTCGGTGGCCGGAAGAGGAGGCACGGTGAGCAGTCCGGAAGGCTTTTTCTCCTTCGCTACGCTGCCCAATGATACGCTGGTATTTAGCAGTATAGGTTTTAAAAAAGAAAGGCTGGTAGTGCCGGATACCCTGCGGGATAATAAATACCTGGCCCGGGTGGTGATGCAGCGCGATACCACCATGCTGGAAGAGGTAACGCTGTATCCCTGGCCCAGCCGGGATCAGTTTAAAGAAGCTTTTCTGGCCACCCGGCCCGAAATGACCAAAAACGACATAGCCCGCCGCAATCTGGCCATTCAGGAGCTCAAAGCCCGGGCGGAAGATATGGGCTACAGCTCTGCTGAGATCCAGGACTACGCCATTCAGATGCAAAACCAGCAGATCTACAACTACGGCCGCTACCAGGGTTTTGATAACGCCGGGACCGCTATTCTGGGCCGTTTATCGGACCCTTTTGCCTGGGCAAGCTTTTTTAATTCGCTTCAAAAATAGTTCTGGCCAAATGCCGTTTGGCCATGCGTAACCCGACCCCTTACATCGCTTTTTGTGCGCACCTTCCCTCGCTTTACCATGCCCGCTAAACGCCTGCCCGCCCGCCTGGGGCTCCTGGGCCTGGCACTCCTCCTATCCGGCTCCCTGGCCGCCCAGAGCAGTGTGCTTAAAGGGCAAGTGGTGGATACGGCCGGCCTGGCATTGGACGGCGTGCGGGTGAGCCTGGGCAGTCAATATGCCCTCACGGACGGTAAAGGGCGCTATTCGCTTAAGGTTTCCGCCGGGAAAAATCTGACGGTGTACTTTACCAGCTTTGGCTACCGGCCCGATTCGGCCCGCATCCGGCTGCGACCGGATACCACCTACCAGCTCAATGCCCAGCTGGTGCTCATGGAAAACATGCTGGAGGAAACCAGCATAGTGGACCGCAAAGCCCGTTTTGACAATAAAATATCGGTCAAAACCCGGAGCATCGAAAAATTTGTGGGCCCTTCTTCATCGGTAGAAGGCCTCATCAAAACCCTGCCCGGGGTGAGCAGCTCCAATGAGCTCAGCAGCCAGTACAGTGTAAGGGGCGGCAATTTTGACGAGAACCTGGTATACGTAAATGGCATCGAGGTGTACCGGCCCTTTTTGGCCCGGAACGGACGGCAGGAGGGGCTCAGCTTTGTCAACTCGGCCATGGTGAGCAATGTAGATTTTTCGGCCGGGGGCTTCGAGGCCCGCTACGGCGATAAAATGAGCTCCGTCCTGGACATCACCTACCGGCGGCCCAATGAATTTGGCCTCTCCGTGGAGGGCAGCCTACTGGGCGGCAATGTGGTTTACCAGGATGCCCTGGCAGACGACCGGCTCAACGTGCTGGTGGGCGGCCGCTACCGTACCAATCAGCTCCTGCTGGGCTCCCTGGATACCCGCGCTGATTTCCGCCCGCGCTATACCGACGTCCAGGCCTACCTCACCTACGCCCTTACCGACGAGTGGGAGCTGAGCTTTATGGGCAATTTTTCCCGCAATCTCTACCGGGTTATTCCGGAAAGCCGTACCACCGATTTTGGCACCTTCCAGGAAGCCTTACGGCTAAATGTGTTTTTCGACGGCCAGGAGCAGTACGACTTTACCACGCGCTTCGGCGCGCTTAAAGCCAATTACCGGCCCAACGATAAACTTTTACTGTCCTTTTACACCTCCGGGTTCCAAACCACCGAACAAGAAAACTTTGACGTGGTGGGCGCTTACCGCCTGGGCGAACTTAACCGCAACCTGGGCAGCGATCGCTTTGGCGAAATATCTCTCACCCGCGGTACGGGCGGTTTTCAAAATTACGCCCGCAATGAGCTCGACGCCATCGTGGGTAATTTGGCCCACCGGGGCCTTTACGAAGACGGCGCCGTAACCTGGCGCTGGGGGGCCAAGGTGCAGCTAGAAGACATTCAAGACCGCTACCGGGAGTGGGAGCGCATAGACTCGGCCGGCTACAATGTGCCCAACCATTCGGGCTTTAGCTACGACAGCCTGGTCACCATCCTGGACACGAATGGCAATCCCCTGGCCCGCAACGCTTACAGCAGTATTCGCAACGAGGAGACCTTAGCCCTCTTCGAGAGTTTTGCCAGCCGGGCCGCCATCAGCAGCCTTCGCCTTACCGGCTACCTGGAGCGCTCCCAGCTCCTCGCTACCGAGGGCGGCGATTGGTACGTGAACGCCGGCCTGCGTACCCACTACTGGACCTTTAACGATCAAAACGTACTTAGCCCCCGGGCCAGCCTAAGCTTTAAGCCCGATTGGGATAATGACATGGTGTTTCGCCTGGCCAGCGGCTTGTACTACCAGCCGCCCTTTTACCGGGAAATGCGCCGCTTGGAAGGCGGGGTAAACGAAGACATCAAGGCCCAGCGCAGCCTGCACCTGGTGCTGGGGCACGACTACCAGCTGCAGATATGGGGCCGGCCCTTTAAAATGGTTACCGAACTCTACTACAAAGACTTTGACCAACTGATCCCCTACAGCCTGGACAACGTACGCATCCGCTACAACGCCCGCAACAATGCCGTGGGCTACGCTTACGGCCTGGACTACCGCATCAACGGGGAGTTTGTCAAGGGCATCGATAGCTGGGCCAGCCTCTCAGTGATGACCATTCAGGAAAATATAGAGGGCGATGGCGCGGGCTTTTTGCCCCGCCCTACCGATCAGCGCTTCAATTTCAAAGTGTTTTTCCAGGACTATCTCCCCAGTGACCCTACCTTCCGGGTGAGCCTTACCCTGGCCTACGGTACCGGCTTGCCCCTGGGGCCCCCGCAGGCAGAACCCAAAGACCGCAATTTTCGCCTGCCGCCTTACCGGCGGGTAGACGTCGGCTTTATCAAAATATTTAAGGAAGAAGGCCGTAAGCACCCCTGGCCCTTTATGAACCGTTTTAAAAGCCTTTGGTTGGGCCTGGAACTGTTCAATATGCTCGACATTAATAACACCATCAGCTACCTCTGGGTAAAGGATATAAGCACCTCACGGCAGTACGCCGTGCCCAATTTCCTCACCGGAAGACTGCTCAATGTAAAATTAGTGGCCAAATTTTAATGCCATGCCTAGCCAGCCTCAGAAATAAGCCGTATGCTCTGGAAAGAATTCATACAAGATCCCGGTAAAACGGGGGCCATAGCGCAGTCTTCGCCACGGCTGGCGCGCTACATCGCGCAGAAAGCCCATCTGAGTGATAAGCGCGCGGTGGTGGAATTCGGCCCGGGCACCAGCGTGGTTACCCGCGAGATCCTCCGCCACCTGCGCCCGGGGACTACCTTTTTTGCCCTGGAAACCAACCCGCGCCTGGTAGACCTCACGCGGCGCAATTGTCCCGGAGCCACCGTGTACCGGGCCTCCGCGGAAGAAATAGGCCATCACCTGCAGCTGCACGGGCGCGATTCCTGCGATTGTATTATTTCCAGCCTTCCCTGGGCCAATTTTTCCCGCGGCCTGCAAGACCGCATCCTGGAGGCCTCCCACCAGGCCTTACAGCCCGGCGGACTACTGCTATCTTTCTCTTACTGGCAGGGCCGGGTACTCCCGGGCGGCCAGTACTTCCGCCAGCGGCTGTCCCATTATTTTGACCACGTAGAGCGCAGCCGTACGGTGTGGCGTAATTTGCCCCCGGCTTTCCTCTACCAAGCTTATAAGTAGTGTCTCGCTACATCCCCACTAAGCCCTAAATTGTGTTTGTCCATACAGTCAAGTGGCTGTTCTAGAAAGTCCAAGAACGAGGCGCGATAGAACGATAAAAGCGCAGTCTCGCTAGAAGCGAGATGAGCATTTTGAGGACGATCGTCTCGCCACGGGCGAGAGACTTATAGACAGACACCTACTAAGCCCTAAATTTGCCCGCTCTTTAAAGCCCCTTATATGCTCAATAAAATCATTCGCTTAGTCCTCACGGCCGCTTTTCTGGGCGTGGCCGTATGGCAATTCATCGAAGAAAACATCGGCAACGGTATCGCCCTTACTTTGCTGGCCGGATTGGTGCTATTTACCTTTTTTCGCAACGAAAATATCCTCATCGCCTTTTGGTTTCTCCGCAAAAACAATTTGGATAAAGCCGAACAATGGCTCGACCGGATTAAAAACCCGGAAAAGTCCCTCTTACGGGGCCAAACGGCCTATTGGTACATGCTCAAGGGCATCGTCCAGAGCCAGCGGGGGGTAGGTAAGGCAGAGACCTTACTGCGCAAAGCCCTCAATACGGGCCTGCGCATGAAGCACGACCGGGCCATGGCTAAGCTTCAGCTGGCTGGAATTGCCGTTACCAAGCGCCGCAAGCGGGAAGCTATGGTGCTGCTATCCGAGGTAAAAAAACTGGACACCCGCGGCATGCTCAACGAGCAAGTCAAAATGATCAAGAGTCAAATGAAGCGCATCTGATCCGCCTTTAGGCTGTTCTGGGCCTGCCGGCCAAATGTGTCCGTGGCCGCTGTTGCGTTTCGTTTTAAAGCCGCGCTTTCCTTTTTTAAGCTCCCCATCCCATGCAAGCAGAAATAATCGTAATAGGCGACGAGATCCTCATCGGGCAAACCCTGGACACCAATTCCCAGATGATCGCCGTGGAACTCAACAAACGCGGCATTCAGGTACATCAGAAGCGGGTAATTGCCGATGAGCGTAAGCCTATTCTGGAGGCCCTCGAACAGGTGCACCCGGATACCCAATTGGTGTTTCTTACCGGCGGGTTGGGCCCCACCCGCGATGATATTACCAAGCAAACCTTAACGGAGTTCTTTGGCGGCACCCTGGCCCATCATCCAGAAGTAGAAGCCCAGGTAAGGGCGCTCTTTGCGGGCTTTAACCGAACGCCCACAGATGCCAATCTACAGCAAGCTTACGTGCCCAGCTCCTGCACCGTACTGCCCAACAAGCGGGGCACCGCCCCCGGCATGCGCTTCGAAAAAGACGGGCGTTATTACTTTTCCACTCCGGGCGTTCCTTACGAAACCGAATACCTGGTTAAGGAAGAGATTATGCCCTGGATAGACCAGCTGCCCGGCGCGCGGGGTCTTTTTCACAAGACCTTTCTTACCCAGGGCTATCCGGAAAGCATCCTGGCCCGCAAACTGGAAGATTGGGAAAATCAACTGTCTTCCTCCGTTACCCTGGCCTATCTGCCCTCGCCGGGACAGGTCCGTTTGCGCCTTTCCGGCCATAGCCACAGCACGGAAGCAGCTCAGCAACTGGTCCAGGCGCAGGAAGAAAAACTCCGGGCGCTGTTGGGGCCCATTATTTTTGGCACCGACGATGACACCCTACCGGAAGTGGTGGGCCGCCTGTTGGTAGAGCGCTCCGCCACCTTGAGTACAGCCGAAAGTTGCACCGGCGGGCATCTCGCCCATCAAATTACCAGCGTGCCGGGGAGCTCCCGCTATTTTCAGGGCAGCATCATCAGTTACAGCAATGCCATTAAGCAAGATCACCTTCAGGTATCTGGGGCGGATTTAGCCGCGCACGGCGCCGTATCGCAGCCGGTAGTAGAGCAGATGGCCCGCGCCGCACGGCAAAATATGGGCACCGATTATGCCCTGGCCAGTAGTGGCGTGGCCGGACCCGGCGGCGGGAGCGCAGAAAAGCCCGTGGGCTATACCTGGCTGGCCCTGGCCGGGCCGGAAGGGGTTTCTTCCGCGGCCTTTCATTTTGGTCAACATCGCCAACGCAATATCTTAAGGAGCAGCCTCATGGCCCTGGATATGCTGCGCCGTCGCCTGGAAGGTTATCCCATGCCCAAATCCTCCGCTTAGGTTACTTAGTGTCTGTCTATAAAGTC
>JAVLBR010000057.1:0-12428 GCA_031581125.1 Schleiferiaceae bacterium
GGATCAAGAGGCTGATGCGCCTGCTCTACCACTGAGTGGTGTCTGTCAAAAAAGTTTGCTAACGCCTGCCTCAAAAGCATTCGGGGCCTGTCCCGATTTCTTCGGGGAGGCTTGCGCAGCCACAAAAGCGGAGTCTCGCCCCTAGCGAGAAGAGCATTTTGGGGGCAAACATCTCGCCCGCGGCGAGCGCGGACTTTATAGACAGACACTAAGCTGACAGCTCGGTGATAAGCGGCGGCTGGTGAAGATACACCAGCAGGCACTGGCCCACGGAATAGCCCGCCTCCACCAGGAGGTGGTTGTAGCTGGCCAGTTGTTCGTGATGATCGGGGTCCTCCTTGCCCGTTTTATAGTCAAGCAGATGTACCTGCCCATCCTGAAATACCAGCCGATCGGGGATTTTTTGATAACCTTGGGGCAAGAGAATAGCGCGCTCAGTGAGAACCTCCGCCTGCGAGGCAAAAAAGGGCGCCAACTGTGGCGATTCCAACAAGTTTTTTAGATAGGCATAGAGGGGCTCTAGTTCTTCTTTGGGAAATTCTGCTACGGCTTCAGCCTTTTGCATAGTAGTTTTCAGCTCATCTGCAGATTTTATTTGAGCCAGAAGGCGGTGCAGCTTTAGACCCATTTGGCGGGCATCCGGGGCGGATGGTTCATGCCACACCTCTGGGGCCGCATCGCTTACTTTGAGGCGTTGACGCCAGGGCCTGATGGGGTAAGGCTGCAGGGGCTTGACTTTTTGCGGAGGCTTTTTTTCCGGGGGCTGCGTGGGATGGCCCCAGTACGCTTCTTCCGCCGCCGGCGAGGCCATGAGGTCATGATTTTGGGCAAAAGCTTTTAAAAAGCCCGGTAGATGGGGAAGTAGGTCGGTGGCTTGTTTATCGGGTTTGGGCCCTTTACAGAGTAGGTATAGTTCCTGCGCAGCGCGGGTACAGCCCACGTAAAAACGGTTGAGGCCGTCCAGTTCTTCTTTTTGCTGGTATTGCTGGATCCGCTGGGCCATCCAGTGATCCGCGGGTATTTTATCTTTCAAACTGTTGGTATGCTTAAGCCGCGCCGCTGGCAGGGGCGCCGCCTCAGCGTTTTTTGGGATCTCCTCCCAGCCCCAGTGGCTTTGCGCTCCCATGCTATTATCTCCCACGAAGGGCATGATCACCACCGGAAATTCCAGGCCTTTGGCGGCATGCAGGGTGATGAGCCGCAGCGCATCATCCGCAGCGGTGGGCACCTTTAGCTTGCGGCCGGTTTGTTCCCACCAGCGGAGCAGGGTAAGGGCATCGGCCCGCTCCCTTTCGCGGAGCTGGGCTACCTCATCGAGAAAGCGCATGATGAGGGGATCCTCCCGATAGGCCGGCTGCAGGAAGTGCAGCAAATAATGAAGCTGTTCCAGTAAGCCCAGCGCCCCAAAGCGCGCCGTATCCCAGGCAGGGAAGGCCTCCTCCAGGAAAGCCAGCGTATGGCGGGGGGTTTCCCGCGCCCGTTCCGGCAGGAAGCGGCCTTCATCTTCGCTTACCGCCAGCTGGCGGTACAGCCACTGCGCCCAGGGCAGACGCGCTTCCCATTGCCGGGGGGCTTTTTGCCCGTGGTAAAAAGCCACCAGGCCGCGTAAGGCCAGGGAAGCTTCCAGGGTTTGGTCGCGGTCGCTATTGACCGGCACCGGCCCGCCGGTTAGCGGATCTTGCCATTCCCGCAGCCGGCGGCTCAGAAGGCTTATTTGCTGATGCTTGAGGCAGAGCAGGGCTATCTGCCCCCACTGAAAGCCCCGCTTGCGGAGGTCGGTAAGCCGTTCGAGTGTCTTTTCCACCGCTTCCTGGCGGTAGGGGGCCACCTTGGCATCTGGGCTCAGCCAGGCCAGGTATACATAGCCTCCTTCTTTTTGGCTTTGAGGCGTTTGCTCGGCCTGGTGGTACACCTCTTGCTGCTCCGCAGCGGCCAGCTGCTTGCTTAGGAAAGGAAACAAGGCATTATTAAAACGTACCAGCTCCGGCCGGCTGCGGAAGTTGTTCAGCATGGGCTCGGTTTCCCGCTGGTAGAGGGCTGTTTGGCCCCCCGGGGCCAAATGTGTTTTATCCCGGCCCTGAATCAGGTCGATAAATTGTTCTACATCTCCCCCGCGGAAACGGTAGATGGCCTGCTTCACGTCGCCCACCACCATAGCGCGGTGGCGGGGGTCCTGGCTTAAACTTTCGTTGATAAGGGGCACGAGGTTTTGCCACTGCAGCCGGGAAGTGTCTTGAAATTCATCAATGAAGAAGAACCGGTAGCGATCGCCCAGCCTTTCGTAAAGATAGGGGGCCGGCTCGTGGCGGAGGTGCTCACTGATGAGCCGGGTAAAACGGCTGATGGGCACCTGCTGGCTGCGCTCGATCACATTTTGGAGCTCCTGCTCCAGGCTAAGCATCACGGCGGTGTGGTAAAGCGACTGATCGAGCTCGGGCTTTAGGATGAGAAAGGGCAGCTCGGGTTCCAAACGGGCCCAGAGGGAACCGATCCGCTGCCGGAGCACTTCCTCGAAGGGCGCCACGGCTTGCTTGCCTTCCTTATTGCTCTTGGCATAAAAGGTAGCCGCCCCCTGCACTTGTTTTAGAAGGGTGGCGGAGGGAACCGCTATGTCTCCGCTGGCCATTGCCCGGAGCCATTTGGGTAAGGTTTTACGACTAAAATGATGGTCTTCCAGCCCCTTTTCCGCCAGGAAGCGAAGCTCCTCCTGGGCCGCCTCTTTAAATTTTGATAGCTTCTGCTTGTAGTTTTTGTCGAGGTCTTTAGCTAACTGATCAAAATCTGATAGTTTCCAGTCGGCCAGTTTAAGCAGATAGGGGAGGGTGGTTTCCCGCAGTAAATCCGCGGCAGCATCGAGCAGGAGGAGCCGATAAGTAGCCCGTTTGCCCTCTTCATGCCGTTCCTGGCCAAAGTTTTGCAGCCAGTGGGTAAGCGCCCCTTTTGGCGTGAGCTTTTCCAGTAATTGGTCTACCGCCGCCTCCAGGAGGGGTTGTGCATCCAGGGTTACCTCAAACTGGCTGCTGAGCCCCAAGTCGCGAGAAAAGCTGCGCACCAGGCGGTTATTAAAACTATCGATGGTAGAAACGGAAAATGCGCCGTAGGCGTGGAGGATTTCCCGCAAGACAAATTGGGCCCGCTGGGCGAGCTCGTCTGGCGGCAGGCCCAGTTGCTGGGCCAGGTCCTGGCCCAGGTCTTGCACCGCCGGCTCTTGCCTGGATAGCTCCAGGAGTCGCTTTAAAAGGCGGGTTTTCATTTCCTGGGTGGCCTTATTGGTAAAGGTGATGGCCAGGATGGTGGAGAAGCTGCTCCCCGGCGCCAGGGCCAAGAGCAGGTATCGCCGCACCAGCTGGTAAGTTTTCCCGGCGCCGGCGGAGGCCTGGAAGATTTTAAAAGGAGCTTTGGGTTTATGGGGTTGCGGCATGGGTTTCGCTTAAGACACACCGGCCAAGATACAAAGTTCAAGTGGGGAGCGTCTGCAGCCTTCCTTTAATTCTTGTCTGTCTATAGAGTCCGCTCTCGCCAGTGGCGAGATGAGTATCGCTTATAACGAGAGAGTAAGCGTAACTAAGCTTACTGACTTTATAAACAGACACTAATCATAGTAGTTGGCGCGACTGCGGACTAAGGAAGACGGACTTCCCAGCGGGGAAGCAACCCCTTTGGCCGGCAGGCCTAAAGGAAGGGGATAGCCAGTGAAGGAAATTCCGATATTTGTGGCCATTATGGCGCGTCACCCCAGGGACCGAAATAAGTTGATCGATAAGCTGCGCAACAAGTACCGGCTGGTAATCCTCAATGATGATACCTTTGAGGAAAATCTCTCGCTAAAGCTTAGCCGGCTCAATGTATTTCTGATCAGTGGTATTTCTGCCATTCTTCTGGTGGCGGGCACCACCTTGCTCATTGCTTTTACGCCGCTGCGCGAGTACATTCCCGGCTATTCCAGTACCGCCTTGAAAAAGCGGGCTTACAAGCTGGCCATAGCCACCGACTCGCTGGAGCAGCAACTCACTTACCAGAAGCGTTATCTGCTTAATCTCCAGTACCTTCTGGAGGGCCGGGAGCCGCTGGCCATAAGCGACACTACCCTGGATGATAGCGTAGTAGAAGTGAAACTCCGGAAGCGCCTTACCAGACCGGAATCGCTCCTGAGTAACTACGTGGAGGAGGAAGAGCGTTTTTCTATCCAAGCGGAACAGGATGATGAGCATCTGGAAGGGACTATGCGCTTCTTTACCCCGGTAAAGGGCCTGGTTACGGATAGCTTTTCGGTACGGGACAAACATCCGGCGGTAGACATCGTAACGGAAGAAAATACCGTGGTGAAGGCCGCGCAGGAGGGCGTGGTGATCTTGAGTGAGTGGACGGCGCAAACGGGTTATGTGCTGGTGATCCAGCATCCCGAGCGTTATTTAACAGTGTATAAGCACAATGCGGCGCTGCTGAAAGAACAAGGGGCTGCGGTAAGAGCGGGCGAGTCGGTGGCCATCGTGGGCAATACGGGGGAGCTGAGCACCGGGCCTCATCTGCACTTTGAACTTTGGTACGATGGCTACCCCGTAAATCCCCTGGACTACCTGCGTTTTTAACCGATTGGGGCGGTAGCTGAGAAGCGGTGGGTAATCTTTCTAAAGGAGAGGGAAGTTTTGCCGGGTAGGTTTAGGTAAAATGAGTAATGGCAGCCCATTATCCATTTTTATGTAAGGAGGCTCGGTGGAGTGTGCTAGGCCGATTCGTATCCCTTATCGGGCGGCAAGCCGGGCTGTAAGCGGGCCTGTACGGCCAGGTGGTCGCAGCGCTCGTTTTGGGGATGATCGTTGTGGCCTTTTACCCAGTGAAGGTGGGGCTTATGCTGCTGATAGAGGGGCAGGAGCTGCCGCCATAGGTCGGGGTTTTTTTTGCCCTTAAATTGTTTTTGCTGCCACTTGAACACCCAGCCTTTGGTGATGGCATCCACGACGTAACGAGAATCGCTATAAATGTGGACCTCATGTCCCGCCTGGCGGAGCTTACGAAGAGCCAGAATGATAGCGAGGAGCTCCATGCGATTATTGGTAGTGCGGCGAAAGCCGCCGGAGAACTCTTTTTGGTAGGACCCGGCCTGCATAACGATGCCGTAGCCACCGGGGCCGGGGTTGCCGCTGGCGGCACCATCGGTATAGATATCAATGCGCATGAAAGGGGAAGCGGTTTATCAAAAAGCCTCGAGCAGGTATTCCACTACTTCTGGGTAGTGCTTATATTCGAGCTGGCGTACCTTGTACTCCACGTCTTCCCAGGTGTCATCAGGATCGAGTTCCACCTCTTGCTGAAAGATGATCTCGCCCTCGTCATATTCCGGGGAGAGGTAATGGATGGTAATGCCGCTCACTTCCTCTTCGTTTTCTACTACGGCTTGATGGACGTATTTGCCATACATACCTTCTCCGCCGTATTCCGGCAGCAAGCCCGGGTGAATATTGATCACGCGCTGGGGATAAGCCTCCAGAATGCTGGGGGGCACTTTGCGGAGAAAGCCCGCCAGGGCAATAAAGTCACACTGCAGGTTTTGAAGCTTGGATAGAAAGGTGCCATCGTCCCATTGTTCCGGACTGAGGACAAACTGGGGTACGTTGCGCTTATGGGCTCGTTCGCGGACACCGGCCTTGGGGTTATTGGTAAAGATGGCTACTACCCGGGCGTATTCGCTCTCGGCAAAGTACTTGATGAGGTTTTCGGCATTGGTTCCCGAGCCGGAAGCCAGCACGACTATCTTTTTCATAACAGCGGAATGCAATAGCGAAATTACAACAGTCCGGCAATTAACCGCAACACGGGGCTATATTTTTGGAAATTTCCTTTCTTTGCAGCTTAATTTCAAAACCAGAACCAATGTCAGACATTGCCTCAAAAGTAAAAGCGATCATCGTAGATAAGCTTGGCGTAGATGAGAATGAAGTAACCAACGAAGCCAGCTTTACCAACGATCTGGGCGCAGACTCCCTGGACACCGTGGAGTTAATCATGGAATTTGAAAAGGAATTTGATATTCAAATCCCTGATGATCAAGCCGAAAACATCGCTACAGTAAGCCAAGCCATCGCTTACATAGAAGACGCCAAAAAGTAATTCGGATGGAGCTCAAAAGGGTAGTCATTACCGGATTGGGTGCGCTGACACCCATCGGCAACGATGTGCAGAGCTACTGGGAGGCCTTGTGCCAGGGAACCAGTGGCGCGGCGCGTATTACCCGTTTTGACCCCGAAAAGTTTAAAACCCAGTTTGCCTGCGAGGTAAAGAACTTCGATGTAAAGCAGTACATAGACCGCAAGGAAGCGCGTCGTATGGACCGCTTTTCCCAGTATGCCCTGGTTACCGCCGAGGAGGCGGTGAAAGACAGCGGACTGGAAGAAGCGGGCTACACACCCGACCGGGTAGGCGTACTCTGGGGCTCCGGCATTGGCGGTATAGACACCTTCCTGGAGGAATGTATGAATTGGGCAAAAGGCGACGGCACGCCTCGCTTTAATCCTTTCTTTATTCCCAAGATGATAGCAGACCTGGCCCCCGGCCATATTTCTATCAAGTACGGCTTTCGAGGGCCCAACTACGCCACCGTATCGGCTTGCGCCTCGGCCACCAATGCCATGATCGATGCTTACAATTACATCCGCTTGGGGAAAATCGACGCCTGCCTGACCGGCGGTAGTGAAGCGGCGGTAAACGAAGCCGGCATGGGCGGTTTTAATGCCATGCACGCCCTAAGTACCCGAAACGATTCGCCCGAAACGGCCAGCCGGCCCTTCGATAAAGATCGGGATGGCTTTGTGTTGGGAGAAGGGGCAGGCTGCATCGTGCTGGAAGAGTACGAGCACGCCCTAAAAAGGGGTGCGCCTATTTACGGAGAAGTAATAGGCGGTGGCATCACGGCAGATGCCCACCATATTACCGCCCCTCATCCGGAAGGCCTGGGCGCTAAAGAAGTGATGACCGAAGTACTGCGGGAAGCGGCCATCAATCCGGAAGAAGTGGGCTATATCAACGTGCACGGCACCAGCACCCCGCTGGGCGACGTGGCGGAGCTTAAGGCCATCAAGCAAGTCTTTGGAGATGCGGCCTACGCCATGAATATTAGCTCCACTAAGTCTATGACCGGCCACCTCTTGGGCGCCGCGGGCGCCATAGAAAGTATAGCCTCTATCCTGGCCATGCGCGATGGGGTGATCCCCCCCACCATCAACCACTTCACGGATGATCCCGACATTGACGAAAAGCTGAACCTCACCTTTGGCGAGGCCCAGGAAAAAACCTTGTCTTGCGCCATGAGCAACACTTTCGGGTTTGGGGGGCATAATGCCAGCATTTTGTTTCGGAAAATTTAAGCCCTCCCGATGGCAACTTATTTTTCTAATATCCATTCCCGCCTGGTTTATGGCGGGAATTTTTTTTGGTCCCTATACCGGCGCACCCGTTGCTTGCCGCTGCGTTTGTCGCTTTATGTGCTGGCTTTTACCCATAGCTCGGCTACACCGGCCCGGGCAGGCGCCCATATGAGCAATGAACGCCTGGAATTTTTGGGCGACGCCATCCTGGGCAGCATCGTGGCCGCCTACTTGTACCGGCAGTATCCGGCCCAATCCGAGGGATTTCTCACCTCCATGCGCAGTAAAATCGTAAGCCGACGCCAACTGAATGAGCTGGCCGGACATTTGCAGCTGCAACCCCTCATTCGGCAAAGCCAAAAAAGCAACAGCCAGGCCAAATCCATTAACGGGAATACCCTGGAAGCCCTGGTTGGCGCCATCTATCTGGACCGGGGCTATAACACCTGCCGCTGGTTTGTAGAAAAACGTCTTTTGGCGCCCCATATCCACCTGGACGAGCTAAGTCGTAAGGCTGCGAGCAATAAGAGTGCCCTGCTGGAATGGGCCGCTAAGGAGAAGCGCTCGGTATGGTTTAGTAAGCTGGAAGAAACGGGGAAAAGCCATGAACGCTTATACGAAATGGCGGTATTCCTGGATGAAATACTTTTGGCCAAAGGCCAAGCCCGCAGCAAGAAAAAAGCCGAAGAAGACGCCGCCTGCGCGGCGCTGGAAAAACTATCTTTGACCTATGCCCAAGGAAACCCTGGACTTAGGTGAATGGTGCTTGGAGCGGGAAGTAGCCGGGATCATCAGCGACGCCGGGCCCGTAATGCTGGCCTACCATATCAATAAAACCTGCGGCCTTAAGCTGGTCCGCCCCGCCCAGGATTTACAAGTGATCACAGAAGACCAAACGCACCGCTTTGTAAGCTTCTGTGAACCCAGGGAAGACGGCAGCTCCTGGTGGCTGCTGAGCAACCGTAGTTACACCAAGCATGAAAAAAAGCTGGCCGCTAATACGCTCTTTGAAGAGGTTTACAGCCAAGTGCATTTTTTTTACCAGCGGCAAAATGCCGATTATTTCCTCTGGCATGAATGTGAAAACGAAGACCACCAAGCCCTAAGTAAAATACACCCGCTCCTGCGCAAAGTGCCCTACCTTCGAGGCCTGCACGTTTTTGGACCCCGGGAAAAACACCTTTTCAACCAACGACTCCAATACTGAGCAACTATGAACAACAACAAAGCTAAAATCGTGGCCACCTTAGGGCCCGCTTCCAGCCCTTACGCCACCATGGTGCAGATGGTTAAAGCCGGGGTAAACGTCTTTCGCATCAACTTCTCGCACAGCAATCATGCTAATGCGCGCGAAATTGTAGAAAAAGTACAACGGATTAACCAAGAGCTGGAAACGAACATAGCCGTTTTGGCGGATTTGCAAGGCCCCAAGCTGCGCATCGGGGAGGTGGTAGAAGGCGCTGTACTCCAGCCGGGAGACACCCTGGCCTTTACCAACGAGGAAAAAACCGGCTCTACCGAGGAAGTGTACATGACCTATGAGCAATTTCCTGCCGATGTGAAAGTGGGGGACCGCATCCTTATCGATGATGGGAAAATCCTCCTGGAAGCCACCCAAACAGACGGAACCCACCGGGTAGAAGCCAAGGTGATTCAGGGAGGTCCCCTCAAATCGCGAAAGGGCGTCAACCTGCCCAACACCAAAATATCTCTCCCCTGCCTTACCCCCAAAGACCTGGCGGACCTGGAGGTAGCCATAGAAGAACGCATGGAATGGGTGGGGCTATCCTTCGTACGCAATCCCGCTGACGTACGCGAACTGCGGGATATTCTCAACGAGCGCCAGGCCCCATGCCACATTATTTCCAAAATTGAAAAGCCGGAAGCCGTTGTAGAACTAGACGAAATCATCGAGCTATCAGATGCCATCATGGTAGCCCGGGGCGACTTAGGCGTAGAAGTACCCATGCAAGGGGTCCCTTTGATCCAAAAAAGAATTGTCCAAAAATGCCATACCGCCGCCCGGCCCGTGGTAATCGCCACCCAGATGATGGAAAGCATGATCGAAGCCATGACCCCTACCCGGGCGGAGGTTAATGACGTGGCCAACAGCGTTTTGGATGGCGCCGATGCAGTGATGTTGAGCGGGGAAACCTCCGTGGGGAAGTATCCGGTAGAGGTGGTGGAAAGCATGACCAAAATCATCTCCCACATAGAGGAAAGTGGCGCGGTAGAAACCGAAGGCGAAAACCCCCCGCGCTTTCGCAATCGACGCTTTGTAACCGATAGCATTAGCTACAATGCCAGCAAAATAGCCGATCAAATAAGCGCCACCGCTATTCTGGCCATGACCTTCAGTGGCTATTCCGCCATCAAGGTTAGCTCCCACCGGCCCCGGGCGCGCATTTTTGCCTTTACCTCAAACCGCAGCATTCTCAACACCCTAAGCCTCGTTTGGGGCGTGCGCGGCTTTTATTACGATCGTTCGGATAGTACCGATACCACCTTTGCCGATGTCAAACAAATGGTGATTGAACGCGGTTTGGTTAATGAAGGCGATATGATCATCAAAATCGCCAGCATGCCCATTCACGAAAAAGGCATGACTAACATGTTAAAAATCACAACCATAAACGATTATGCGTAACTGGACCGAAGAAAACAACGCCCTCAAAAGAAGCTTCAAGTTCCAAGACTTCAGCGAAGCTTTTGGGTTCCTGAGCCGGGTGGCCATCGAGGCCGAGAAAGCCCAGCACCATCCCGAGATCCACAACGTTTACAACCAGGTTTCCATTAGCCTCAGCACGCATGATGCGGGTAATACGGTAACCGAAAAGGATCGCAAATTAGCCGAAGCCATCGATAAGCTGCTTTAAGCGCCAAAGGCAAAAGCACGCAAAAGGCCGGGCCTGCCACAGCGCAGTTCCCGGCCTCTTTTTGTTTTTAAGGCCTGCCGGCCAAATGTATTAGCGCCAGGCGAGGAACATCATCCCGCCGATTGAAACTGGGCCAAAAACCGACTATCATTTTCGAAGAGCATGCGAATATCAGGGATCTGGTAGCGGTGCAAGGCCAAACGTTCCACCCCGATGCCAAAGGCAAATCCCGTAAACTCATCGGGATCGATGCCATTGCTTTCTAAAACAGCCGGATCCACCATGCCACAGCCCAGCACTTCCAGCCAGCCGGTTCCTTTAGTCATCCGGTAGTCTCTTTCCGTTTCTAAGCCCCAATACACATCCATTTCGGCACTGGGCTCCGTAAAAGGAAAGTAAGAAGGGCGCAGGCGGATCTCCGTTTGGGGGCCAAAAAAGGCTTCGGCAAAAAAATGAAGCGTTTGCTTAAGGTCTGCGAAGCTTACGTCTCGGTCCAGGTATAAACCCTCCACTTGATGGAAGAAACAGTGTGAGCGGGCAGATATGGCCTCATTTCTAAAGACCCGCCCAGGTGAAATCGTTCTAATGGGCGGTTTTTGGTTCTCCATCACCCGCACTTGCACACTGGAGGTATGCGTTCGCAAGGCCCAGTCCGGATCCCGGTTTACAAAAAAAGTATCCTGCATATCCCGTGCGGGATGTTCCGGAGGGAAATTCAGCGCAGAGAAGTTGTGCCAGTCATCTTCTATTTCCGGACCTTCCGACACAGTGAAGCCGATCCGGTGAAAAATATCCGTGATTTCCTTGAGCACTAAGGATACCGGATGGCGCGTGCCCCTCAAGCTTTCCTGGGCAGGCCGGGTTACATCAAAGGAAGCATCTCCGCGCTGCGCCGTTACAGACCCCTGTTCATTCCACCTTTGCCATTTGGCCTGGGCGTGCTGTTTGAGCTCATTAAGCGGTTTACCCCATTCCTTCTTGTCGTTCGGGCTCAGGGTTTTAAATTCATCAAAGAGGGCTGTTAAGGCCCCTTTTCGCGCCAGAAAGCGTCGCCGAAAGGCCTCAGCGGCGTCTTTTTGATCACTGGGAAATTGGTCTATTTCCTTTTTAAGCGCTTCAATTTTCGTCTTCATAGATAAGACAATCAGGGTGCTCTGCGTTAATTGCTATATTTGCGAAAAGGCAAAGATGACAAATAAAGCTGCCGCTATGAAAAAAATGTTCTTGGCCAGTATAGCGCTGATGCTCTTGTTTAGCGGCCTTAGTTGCGAACAAGAGGGGAATGATGATTACCGGCTCACGGTAGTGGTTACCGTGCAGGACAGCATTCGCGTCCAAAATGCCCTGGTTCGGGTATGGGTGCCTCTGGAAAACAGTAGTATAGACGAGTACCGATTCACTAATGAGCTAGGCGAAATAGAACTGAAATTCGATAGTCCCGTGGTGCTGGATGTGCGCGCCGGCAAAGCCCCCTATAAGCGCTGTAGCTTTGTAGAATTGAAGAGAGGAGACAATATCAAGCGAATGAATATGATTCCTGCAAACAACGATAATACCGGCTGCAATGAAAACCCATAAAAATATTTATAGCGCCTCCATCGCGCTGGTTTTTAGCCTCTTTCTCTACCTGGCTTCGGTCGGTTGTGATCCCGTAGACCTGAATCCGGATTACCCTTTTACCATCACGGTTAAAAACCAGGCAGATTCAATTCCCTTAGCCAACGTTAAAGTAGAAGTCTTTGCCCCGGTAAGCGATAGCGAGCTCCGTTTTGAAGGGTTTACCGATCAAAACGGCCGCGTACATTTCGAGCATGACAACAACGCTATTTTAGTGGTTCGAGCGCTTCGGGGAAAGGCCCCCAATTACACCTGGATAGGATGTGGCGAAATCCGGCTTAAGGCCAATCAGATCGCCAAAACCACCGTTTATCTGCAGCCTTATAATGGCAATGTAGTGGGATGTTATCTCTAACTAATGTCTGTCTATAAAGCCGGTCAGCTTCGTTACGCTTGCTTCAAAAATAATCGGATAAGGCCCCGATATGCTTCGGGGCAGGCTTTTCTTGGCCTTTCCTTTCTAAACGAGACACCGGACAATATCGACAAAGACCAGCTAGTGTCTGTTCATAGAGTCGTGTGTCTGTTCTAGAAAGTTCAAGAACGAGGCGCGAGAGGACGATAAAAGCGCAGT
>JAVLBR010000058.1:0-12367 GCA_031581125.1 Schleiferiaceae bacterium
TCTACCGGTACGTTCGTATTGGGGGGCTTTGGTGGTTACCAGGTAAACGCCAGGACTTAAGGCACTGGTGTTTAAGCGGATAGTTTCCTGACTGGAAGGCACCTGGCGGAAAGTTTCGCTCAACACGAGCTGGCCGGAAAGGCTCCGCACCTGCACGTCCACATCCGCGCGGCCCGCCAGCTCAAGCGAAATGTTCACTTGTCCCCGGGCGGGATTGGGATATAGGTTCAACTGATCCTGCCCTTCCGCTGCTGCCTGGGCAGGGTTTTCTTCCAGCCCCACAAAATCGGCGGTAGTAGTGGTTTTGAAAATGCCCCGGCCGTGGGTGGCCGCGTAAATAGCGCCTTCAAAATCCTGATTGGTTTTCAAGTCGTAACGGACGGTTCTCTGCTGGTGCAGATCAAAAACCGGCACTGCGGCCATTCCATTGTTTTCCTGAGTCCAGGAGGGACTGGAAGCCGTTATGTCATCGGTAGTAAAGATTCCCTTGTCGGTGCCTACTACCACTTGAGTATTGTTGCTACCCGCTTGGTTGTAGTTAAACACCGCATCGTAGGTGGGGAAAGGCGGTAGATTACCAGTCACATTGCGGAAGTTGGCCGGGCCAAGATTGGGCGACTTCCCCTGATCCGTGTAGTAGAGATAGTCGCTATTGCCGTAATTTCCAAGGGTAATGATGACCTTACCGGGATCTTCTTGGTCAAAGCCAATGCCATTGATAGCCCGTCCCGGGTTGAATACCACATCCTGCTGGACCACGGCATTACTGGGTACCGGGTTACCGGTAGAATAGTCGGCGTCAATGTCGGCCGTTTCTTCGCTGCGGGCCTCGTCGAGGTTGCTGATGCGAATGACGCGGCCTTGATTGGTCCCTACGAAAATCATATCTCCATCAGGGCTAATTTCCACTACGGTGGGGGTTTCGTTGGTATTCAACTCGCCCACGTGCCACCACTCGGGGGTGCCGTTGGTTTTAGACACAGCTTCCCGCGTCATCCATACGCCGCCGAAAGTATTCTGATCTTGCGCTATGTTGTCATAGGCGGTAAGACCTACGGCAAAGATGGACTGCACCGGATCTATCACGAAGTATTCCTCTCCGGGATTGAGGGCCTGCGGAATGGTATCGCGTATAGGGATTTCATTGGTAGCACTTTCCACCACCACGGGGGCTCCGGCATCGTAACGGGTGGCTACGGAGATAAATATTTCCAGGGAAGTACCTTGGTCAAAATCCAGGTTGAAACTACCGGTGGCTTCATTGAAGTTACCGCTCCCATCGCCCGTAAGATTACCATTGGCATCCGAAGTAAGCACCTGATTGTCGGCCCGTACTTCAAAAGATTCAGCGATAAACTTGGTAGAGCTCTGCGGCTTGGTAAACTGACCGGAATACTGCTGGCCTCCATTACCAAAACCTATGCTGGTAGCAATGGTATCGGCTCCCACCCGGATAGAATCTTCACTATCGGGGTCATTGAGCTCCTCATGGAGATCAAAGGGCGTTACGAATTCAGCAAAGGCGCTGCTTAGGCCGATTTGCTGGGCACGATTACCGGTAACCCGGGGGCCGTAAAAACCCAGGAAGTTCTCGCCATCGTCAATGGACCGGGCCAGGTTGCCGTACTGAGAAGCGAGAAACCATACATTGGGGTTCAACTTGGAAAGGGCTGCCAAACCGCCATCTCCGGAGAAGTAACGCTCCCCGGTTTTAGAAAGCAAGTCATTGGGATCTACGAAGATGTTGCTGTTATCCTGGGTACCGCCCAGCAGCTCGTTGTCCAGGCCTACGTCCATGCCATAAAACTGGATAGTGGAGTAGCCTTTATTTTCCATGGTGTAGGTAAAGCCATCATCCGTTGACTTAAAGAGCCCACCATCACAAGCTACGTACACGGTATTGCTTTTAGTGGGGTGGTATTTTATCTCGTGCTTGTCGGCATGTACATAAAAGTTGAGGGCAAACCGGCTCAGGGAGGCTATTTCCTGCCATCCATCATTAGCGCTCCATTCCCAGAGCTCTACGCCACCCACGATAATGCGTTCTTTGTTGTCCGGGTCTACGGCTACCGCATTGTCGTATTCCCCTTGATTGCGGTGTGGGTTCAAAAGGATATTGCGGGAACCGATAACTTGCCAGGAGGCACCGCCATCCTTGGACTGATAAGCCTCGAAAAAGCGCCCGTTTTGATCGATGGCCACTACGTACACGTAGTTGGGATCTTGCGGAGACACAGCTATGCGCATCCGGTCGTTGTTTCGGGTAAGCGGACCTGTGCCGGTTACTTCCGTAAAGGAGTTGGCGTCCCCAGTGCTTGATTTGTAAATAGAACTACCTTCTTTTACCCAAACCGTACCGTCCGAAGCCACGGTGAGGTCGGTAGCAGAACGTCCGGTAATGGCGCGCGACCAGGATTGACCGCCGTCATTAGATACTTGCAGCCCCCCATTGGTAGCGGCATAGATGCGGCTGGCATCATTGGGGTCTGAGAAAATTTTCCCTACCGAGGTCCAGCTACCACTGTTGTTACCAGAAGGTGCGGTACTTGGTAGTTGCGTCCAGGTTTGGCCATCATCAGTAGATTTGAAAATGCCCGCTCCCATGATACCGCCAGAGCCGGCACCGCTAGCGCGGTAGTAAAGCCCTTCGCCGGTGCCCGCGTAAATGGCACCATCACTGGCCTGATGCAGGCTCACGAAGGCCATGTTGGACAGGTCTTCTGCGAGCGTGAACCAGGTACGGCCCCCATTATTGCTTTTAAATAGCCCCCCGGCCACTGCGCCCATGTACATGGTGGAAGGATCATCTTTATCGAAGATGAAAGCCCGAGTGCGCCCTCCCAAATTGGTGGGGCCCATCAGTTCCCACTGTAAATTCAGCGAGTTCTGTTTGTTGCGAGACATATTGGCCAAAGCTTGGTTGGCCCGATTTACGTCGGCCGGGTTTATTTCGCCGGTTTCTTGATTGGCTCTCAACCGATGCCAGTAAGCGGCCGCACCGTGTGCGGATTCGGAGGCTTCAGCTGCGCTGCTGGGGCGAGGCGTGTAGTAGGACCCTTCGGATCCTTGCCATTGCCAGCCCAAAAACGCGGCAGCGCTCAATGTCATTAATCCGGCTGCTCCGATTAGTAATTGCTTTCTCATGGCTTTTGTTGTTAATTTAAGATAAACTCTAGCTTACAAATATAAATACCAAAAAGCGTTTCTTCCCCTAGAAGAGGTGCTTTTCGGCGTGATAGGAAGAGCGCACCAGCGGCCCGCTTTCCACGTATTTAAAGCCCATATCCAGACCTATTTCCTTAAGCCTTTCAAACTGAGCTGGTTCGATGTATTCCTGAACGGGTAAGTGCTCAGGGGTAGGTTGCATATACTGTCCCAGGGTGATGATATCCACATCGGCCTTACGGAGGTCATGCATGGTTTCGATCACTTCTTCCTCCGTTTCGCCTAAGCCCAACATCACGCCCGATTTGGTGCGGGGCAGGCCCTGTTCTTTCAAATAAGCGAGAACGGATAAGCTTCGATCGTACTGTGCCTGTATGCGTACCTGGCGGGTGAGCCTGCGCACCGTTTCCATATTGTGGCTCACTATTTCGGGGGCAGCTTCTACTACCCGGTCTATGTTGCGCCATTCCGCCTTAAAATCGGGGATCAAAGTTTCCATGGTGGTTTCCGGGCTCATGCGGCGCACCGCTTTTACCGTTTCGGCCCACAAGATGGAGCCGCCATCCCGGAGATCATCGCGGTCTACGGAGGTAATCACACAATGTTTTACCTTCATGAGACGTACGGAGCGGGCCACCCGTTCTGGCTCGTCCCAATCGATTTCATCGGGCTTGCCGGTAGCCACCGCACAAAAGCCACAACTCCGGGTACAGGTATTGCCCAGGATCATGAAGGTGGCTGTGCCCGCGCCCCAGCACTCCCCCATATTGGGACAGTTGCCGCTTTCGCAAATGGTATGCAGCCCGTAGTCTTTTACCAGTTTGCGGACGCGCTTGTAATTTTCTCCGGTAGGCAATTTAACCCTAAGCCAGCGGGGCTTGCCTGTCCGGCGGTTTTGGGTGGGGTGTTTTAAAGATGGCTTTTCCTGCAGCGTAGTACTCATCGTCAATCAATCTATCTTTTTGGTGCCATAATTAAAGCTAACGTAAAATTGGAAGAATAAGTTCCAATTAACATCGGTCCCCGGCTCTTCGTAAAAGATGGGAACTTCCTTAAAGTAGTAATCCAGCATGATACCTCCTTCCAGCGCCGTGATGCGGTCATCTCTTTTTTGAAAATCGAAATTCATCCCGGTTTTGTAATAGACGCCGGGATGCACCTTTAGTTGGTCGATGCCCACAAAAAAATTTGCCTCTCCCCGCACTCGGGCCGGAAAAGGCCCTCCTTCGTAGCGCCGGGTGCGGAGGCGAAAAGTATTATCAGGGCCCGTTTCTTCCACTACCAAGTGAATGGGCTTAAGCAATCCCAGCGAAAGACCGCCGGAGTTTACCCAGTTAATGGAAATGGTGCCCCGATCTGTCTTATCAAATACGATGCGCTCCCAAAAGTACCCCATCCGGGCCGCGAAAAAAGCATTCATCCGGCCCACGACGAAACCGCGGTAGTTATTGATCTGATCGCTCTGGGTAGAAACTTCCTTGGGGTGCCGCAGACGGGCCAGGTCCAGCGTAAAGCCCCTCAAATTATAGCCATCTACGTATTTAAAATAACGGCCATTAAGGGCATAACCACTGCTGGAGAGACTTACGCCACCACTATAACCGTACTCGTACACCATACGCTTAAAGTCCGCACTGGTGGTAAGCTGGCCGAAGCTCATTTGGCCGAAGGCCAAAAAGAAAAGTGCTATGGAGAGGCAGCGTAACTTCATAAAACGATTTAGACCTCTTCCACCAGGGCCGCAGGATCTACCCCTTCGTGGGAGACATGGCGGATGCACTGACCAGCCCGTATCAACAATAATTGGGGAGACTCGTGCCGCACATTGTAATGCCGGGCTACTTCCCGGGAAACCTCCCGATGGCTGAGAATATCCAAAAAATAAACCGGCATACCGGCCGGTAGTTCATCCCAATGCTGTTCCAGCCGGCGGCGCGCCATGCTGCTTACAAAGCAGCGTGAGCTATGTTTATAAATAGCTACTCCTGGGCCTTCCCGGCTTTGCTGGTCAATATCTTCCAATTGGGTTGCATTCATAAGGGAAAGCCACTTACTCATGCACGCTCCGCCTGTTGAGGGGTTTCCGAACTGCTGTAAGCGGGACACTTTTCAGCGCCTCCGCAGGCCTGCATCCCCAGGGCCAAACCGACCAAAGCGATGATAACTCCAATTTTTTTCATAGTTGCTCGTTACTTTTGAAAACTTCCGTCGCGAAAAGCCTAAAAGGCAAAGGTAGCTAAAAAGTGGCTTTTTCCCCGGCGTGTTTTTTTAACCCCTTACCCTTGAAAAAAGTATATATGGCCTCTAAGGTAGCAATTGAAGCGGGCTGGAAGGCGGTCTTGCAGGCGGAATTTGAGCAGCATTATTTTCAGGCCCTGCGCGCCTTTTTAGAAGAAGAAGAGGAAAAGTACCGCATTTACCCCCCGGGCCACCGCATTTTTGCTGCTTTTGACCTGTGTCCTTTTCAACAAACCCGGGTAGTCATTTTGGGCCAGGACCCCTACCACGGCCCGGGGCAAGCGCACGGACTTTCCTTTTCCGTGCCTGCCGGGGTTTCCCCTCCCCCCTCGCTGCAAAATATTTTTAAAGAACTTCAGACCGACCTGGGGCATGAGCCCCCTAACCACGGTAATTTGGAAAGCTGGGCCCGGCAAGGCGTACTCCTGCTGAATACCGTCCTTACCGTGCGCCATAAAACCCCCGGTAGCCACCAAAACAAAGGCTGGGAATCCTTTACCGATGCCGCCATTGAAAAGCTTAGCCAAGGCACGCGCCACCGGGTGTTCCTGCTCTGGGGGCGTTTTGCCCAGTCCAAAGAAGCGCTCATTGATACCGATAAACACTTGGTGATCAAAAGCCCCCATCCTTCCCCCTTTTCCGCCCACCGGGGCTTCTTGGGCAGCCGGCCTTTTTCCCGGGCCAATGCCTACTTGCATGCCCATAATGAGACCCCCATAGACTGGGAACTCCCTTGCGAATGCTAAAACACGCCGCGCTCTTTTTTTGCATCGCCGGGCTCTTTTCCCCAAGGAGCCAGGCACAGGAATGGCAGCTACCCCCCGCCGTGGTGGCCGATAGCGGCCTCCAAGCGCAGTTAAACCAACTGACGCTCCCAGACAGCGCCCAGGCGGCCGATACGCTACGGCTGCTTACTCAGGCCCGTCATCAGCTGCTTCTGGCCGGGTTTCCCCGCGCCCGGCTGCACCTGAAAAAAGGGAGCTGGCAAGTAAAGGCAGGGCCGCGGCGCGTACTGGCCCCTATGCCCCTCGAAATAAAAGACAGCAGCGCCCCGGTACCGGCATTTCCCGAGCGGTACCAGCGCCTGCAGCAGTCGAGCTGGGAAGGGTTTTTGCAAAGCATCCTCCGCTTTTACGAAAACCGGGGCTATCCATTTGTAAAGGCCTCCGTAAAGCAGCCCCGGGTAGAGCAAGATACCCTGCAAGGTACCCTTCTGATCCAGCCCGGTCCCTACATCACCCTGGATAGCCTGGTGATCCGGGGGCCGGTAAAACTATCCGCGGGCGTTATCCGCCGCCAGCTTCAATTTTACCGGGGGCGCCCCTACAGTGAGCGCTATCTGGAAAAGCTCCCCAAACGGCTCGCTGAGCTTACCTACCTGCAAAGCAGCCGGGCGCCGGCCGTGGCCTTTATCCGCGGTAAAACCACCCTTTACCTTTACCTCGCCAAAAAACCAGCCAACCAAATAGACGGTATCATCGGGCTCAATACCACCCCGGGGGGCGAAACGGTGCTCAATGGTGATTTTACCCTTCATCTGGAAAACACCTTTACCGCTGGAGAGCGGATAGACCTCCAGTGGCGCCGTCCCGACCAAGAAGTACAGCAGCTCCAAGTAGAGATGAGCTGGCCTTACCTCTTTCGAAGTCCGCTGGGCCTCCAGGGCAGCGGTGAAATTTTCCGGCAAGACAGCAGCTTCGTCAATACCGACCTGGCTCCTAAGCTCCGCTACTTTCTCTCGCCGGGGCAATACCTTTCGGCCGGCATTCAGTGGCGGCGCTCCCGCAGCCTTACCGCCGCGGAGGCTTCCGGTGAGCTAGAAACCTTCCGGAGTACCCGCTTTAATGCCGGGATTAATTTCCAGCAGCTCGACCGCCCGCAGGTACCCACCCAAGGCTACCGTTTACAAATAGCCCCCTTTAGCGGCACCCGGCAGCAGGATACCACCCAGCAGCAGCAGTGGGGCTGGTCGCTTAGGGAGGCCTGGTACCTGCCGGTAGGCACCCGTTCCGTTTTGCGGCAGGGCCTGCGCTCTGAGGCCCTGTTTGGCCAAGATCTGCTCCGCAATGAACTCTACCGGGTAGGCGGGCTGCAAAGCCTGCGGGGCTTCAACGAGCAGCGTTTTTTTGCCGCCCGTTACGGAGTAGCCAGCCTGGCCTACCGCTATTTCATCGGGCCTTATGATTTTTTAACGGCCTTTGCCGATGTCGGTTATTTGGAAGACGACACCCGGGCGGGTTTCCAGCGCATTTGGGCCCTGGGCCTGGGTACGGGCCTGGTCTTGCGAACCGATAGCGGTATATTTTCCTTTTTCCTGGCGGCAGGACGCACCGGAAAGACGGGTTTTGACCTGCGCGGCACGAAGGTACACTTTGGCTACCGCAGTCGTTTTTAAGGCCTGGCGGCCAAATGTGATGTGGCGCCTCCTTTGGCCGCCAGGCCTCCCGGAATAGCACCTCCATAGAGTGCCGTATATTCTCTAATTTCGTACGCCATGCGGCAAGGCATTTACATACTACTCACCGGGGCGCTCATGCTGGGCTTAACTGGCTGTAGCACATCCCGTCCCATGCAAAGCGGCAATGCGGCCTATCTCTACAATCCGCAGGAACTGGCCCTGCGCCCGCACTTTGTGGTAGAGCACCTTAATGATACCCTGAGCCGGGTCCATTACCGCCTGGAAAGTGCCAACCTGCTTTACATAAGAGGTAGCGAAGGGCCCAGCTACCAAGCTCGTTATGCCATCTCCTACGCCCTCACCAAAAGCATAGAATCTGCCGCCTTGCTAGACAGTAATAAGACCGTGTATACCGATGGCAGCGCTTCTCCGCCCGATAAAGTCATAAGGGGCAGCTTTACCGTAAATACGCCCTCATTAAGTACCGGCCAGCAGTACTACCACCTGCAGGTGAAAATGCGGGACCTCCACCGCGGCACCAGCTTTCAGAACTACATCCAGCTGGATAAGTCTAGCCTCAATCAGCGCCAGTATTTCCACTTTACCGATACGGCGGGAAGGCTTCTTTACAAACGCCACTTGCCGCCTGGGGTCCCCTTCCGCTTGAAGCACAACAGCCTAAGCCCCGCTTTTTATTACGTAAGCGTGTACGACCGGGACTTCCCCATGGCCAAGCCCCCCTACTCGGATGATGCCAGCCCCAGTTTTGACATAGACCCGGACACCACCTACCGGGTAGCGGCAGACGCCGTGCTCAAGCTCCCCCACCGGGGCTTTTTCCACTTTCGGATGGATACCAGCCAGTGGGCGGGCTTTACCCTGCGTTCTTTTTACCCGGCTTTCCCTTATGTGGCCAAAGGGGCGCATCTGGCGCCGCCGCTTCGCTACCTTACCACGGCGAAAGAATACGACCGACTTAGTCAAAAGATGGGCCAGCCCAAGGAAGTAAAGCAATGGGTAGATCGCTTCTGGCAAAACCGGACGGGTAGTGGGGCCAGTGCCAAGCAGCTTATCGAAAGCTATTATGAGCGCGTAGAGCAAGCCAATCGTATTTTCACTTCCTACCTGGAAGGCTGGAAAACGGATCGCGGCATTTTATACATCATATACGGTCCGCCCGATAAAGTATTTCCGTCCAGCTCCGGCGAAACCTGGGTGTATGGCAATCAGACTTCTTCGCTCTCCTACGTGTTTAATTTTACCAAGGTGTCTAACCCCTTCAGCGATAATGATTATGAGCTGGAGCGCGACCGCCGTTATCGCTTCGGCTGGGGCAAGGCCATCGAAAGCTGGCGCAATGGCTACACCTACGATTCCCGCGACATACGTCGCCTACAAGATGCCCAAGACCAAGTCATCTACAACCGAAACCGGTCTCCTTATTGGTATTAGACCGCTCATAGAGGCGATCGAAGCCCACCGGGATATCGACAAAATTTACCTCCAAAAGAACCTTAAAGGACCGCTCTTTAAGGAGCTTTGGGCCTATCTACGCGATTACCAATTGCCCTACGTGGTGGTGCCCAAAAACCGGCTGGATAAATTTACCCGCCAAAACCACCAGGGGGTGGTGGCCCAGCTGAGTGCGGTGCCCTTTCAGGACCTGCGCGAGATTGTGACCCGCACCTTCGAAAACGGGGAAGCTCCCCTGCTGGTGATTCTGGACCGGGTAAGTGATGTGCGCAACCTGGGCGCCATAGCCCGCACGGCGGAAGCCACGGGCTGTCATGCCCTGGTAACCGGCACCCGGCAGAGTGCCGCCATAAACGAAGATGCCATGAAAACCAGCGCCGGGGCCCTGCATCACCTGCCCCTCTGCCGGGAAAGCAACCTCAATGAGACCCTGGAATGGCTGGAGATGAGTGGAATCCGCACCGTGGCCATCACCGAAAAAGCTACCAGCTCTGTTTATGATACTCCCCTGGACGGCCCCCTGGCCATTTTGATGGGTGCCGAGGATAAGGGCATAGCTCCGGAGCGGCTTAAGCTAAGTCATTACCAGGCCTACCTGCCCATGCACGGGCGCGTAGGTTCCCTCAATGTATCCGTAGCCACGGGGGCTGCCCTGTACGAAGTGCTCCGCCAGCGCAACCTTAGCCATCCTGCTTAAAAATTAAGATCTTATGAAAGCTATCATTGCTCCTTTAGCACGAAGCCAGAAGTCCATAGCCCGCCTGGGGCTCCTGGCCGGCCTCATCTGCCTCCCCTTGCTTCTGGCGGGACAAAACCGCAGCGATACCTTTGACCTGCGGCATTACGCCATACACCTGGACCTCACCCAAATCAAGCAGGGCACTTTTGAAGCCCGGGCTGATGTACATTTGGCCGCAGGCCAAAACAACCTCCAGCAGCTGCGGCTAGACCTCCTCCCCTACACGGTAGATACGGTGCTGTGGCGCCAGGCATCCGGCCCCTTTACCGCCCAGGGTATAAGCTATAACCACCAGGGAGAAACCCTCTCGATAAACTGGAACCAGGCGCTCAACCAGGGCGATAGCCTGGTGCTGCGGATTCGCTACCACGGGAGTCCGGTGGTAGATGCCAGCGGCTGGGGTGGCTTCCATACCGATCAGGGCTATTTTTACAATCTGGGGGTAGGCTTTGCGGCGCAACCCCATTCCTACGGACGGGCCTGGTTTCCCTGCTTTGATAATTTTACAGAGAAGTCTACCTACCAACTTTCGGTAGACAGCCGGGCACCCCTGCGTCCCTTACTGAGCGGCGATACCCTCACCGAAACCGCTCTGGGCGGCGATACCATCCGTACCACCAGCCGCCTGGATCAACCCACGCCCAGTTATCTGGTGAGTTTTGCCCTAAGCCGCTATGCCTTTTTGCGGGATACCGTGCAGGGCCTGCAGGGGACCAAGTCTATCCTCCTGGCCAGTAAGCCGGCGGATACCAGCAAACTCCGGCAATCTTTCCAGCATCTTAAAGGGGTTTTCCACGCTTTTGAGAAGCGTTTTGGTCCTTACCGCTGGCCCCGGGTGGGCTACGCCGTTACTACGGTAGGCGCTATGGAGCATGCCACCAGCATATCCTATCCGCGCAGCCTGGTGGATGGCAGCCTGGACGGCGAGGATATCATGGCCCACGAGCTGGCCCATCACTGGTTTGGCAACCTGATCACCTGCCAGAGCGATGACGACATGTGGATCAACGAAGGAATGGCAGAATTCTGTAGTCATCTTTACACGGAAGACCTCTACGGCCGCTCGCGATACCTCGATATAGTGCGGGAAAATGCCTGGAACGTGCTGAACGAAGCACATCGCCGCGATGGCGGTTACCGCCCACTCTACGATCTACCGCACAACTACGTTTACGGCTATACCGTATACCAAAAAGGCGCTATGGTAGGGCACAACCTGCGCCACTATCTGGGCGATAGCCTCTTTTTTCAAGGCCTGCGCCAGCTTATGCAAAGCCATGCTTACGGAAACTTAAGCACTTCCTCGTTCCGCGATGAATTGATCCGCATCACGGGCCGTAGCGAGCTTCAAGAATTTTGGGACGACTGGATTTATGCCCCGGGCTTTCCGCAATTTTCCGTGAACGATTGGCAATATCAAGCCAGCACTGGGCAAACCGAGATAGTGCTTCGGCAGCGCCTTCACCAAGCGCCTCATAAGTATCAAGAGGTGCCGGTAGATGTTACCTTCTTTGGCCCCCAGGGGCAAAGCCATACCCGTTCCTTTGTGCACAGTGGCGACACCAGCTACCACCCAAACATCAACCTCCCCTTCGTCCCCCGAGCGGCCTTGGCCTCTTACAGTGGCCAGTTGCTCACCGCTACCGGCAATGACCATTTGAGGATTGATAGCAGCGGCAGCTACCGGGGCCGCTACAGTGGCATCGACATTGAGGCCCAGCAGCTTCAGGATACCGGATCGGTGCTTCTCCAACATCACCTGGTGGCGCCCGAGCTCCAGCCGGGCAATCCCTTTGACTTCAACCTTAGTGATCACCATTACTTTACCATCCAGCCCGTTTCCATTCAGGGGCATTTAAAAGCGCTGCTCCCCTTTGATGGCAGCAGCCGCGGCCGGGACGATGACCTTACCCGCCAGGGCAACGACAGCTTGCAGGTAGTATACCGCCCCAAGGGAAAGGTCCAGTGGCGCCTGTACCCCTATCAAACCAAGCAAGCCAGCAACCCCAATAGCCCGGTGGGGACCATAGAACTGGATTCCTTGCTGGCTGGAGATTATGCGCTGGTAAACACCGCCGAAGTCCTCAGCCACCCTTCCCGGCAAAAAGCGCGGCTCAAGGCAAAACTATTTCCCCAGCCGGCGCAAGAACGGCTTAAGGTAGAAGTGCTCGCCAGCGAAGCCCAGGAACTGACCTGGAAGCTTTTTAGCCCCAGTGGTCAATTGCTTCGGAGCGGCACCCTGCCGGTAAAACCACCCCACTCCCGCCTACTGCTCTCTTTAAAAGATCTGCCCGGCGGAAGCTATCATTTGCAATTGGGTCAAGAACGCTTCACCTTTATCCACCCCTAAGATA
>JAVLBR010000315.1:0-1605 GCA_031581125.1 Schleiferiaceae bacterium
CATGGGATAGGTACCCGGACCAAAGCCCAGGTGCGGCTTGGCCCGGAACATGTTCCAGGCGGCCTTCCAGCGGTTGAGCCTTTCCAGATTGGAAACACTGGAGTTTATATTGGCCGAGGAAGCCAGGTTTTCGGTAGGCGGGCCGCCTCGCTGGCTGCTTACCTGGTTTAGCCGGGCCTGCAGAGGCATGCGGTAAAAGAAGAGCCCACTTAAGAGGAGTAAGCCTGCCAGGGCGAGGTAACGTACTTTTAGCCGAAAGGCTATAAACACCCCCAGTAAGAGCATCACCCCTACGCTGATCCACACCGCCCGGGAATAGCTCAGAAAAATACCGGTAAGCAGAATGAGCAGGATTCCAATGATAGTCCAGCGTGGAAGGAGGCGCTCGGGGCGGGGTAGAAGCAGGCGAAGGGCCCAAAAGGGCAGCAGGAGGGCCAGTACGGCACCGTAGATAGTGTGGTCATTGAAGAAGGGGGTGGGTACGTGCTTATTGACCTGCGGTACAAAATCATAGCCAGCGTGGCGCCAGGTAGTGTAGGCTACCAAGAGCAAGACCGGGAGGGTGTAGAGCCAGGGCAGCCAGGCCCAATGAGAAGGCTGCCGGAGCCAGGCGGTGAGCAGGAAATAAAAAACGCCGATGTAGGCCGCTTGGAGGAGCAGGTACTTGAGGGACACCCAAGGCATGGCACTGGCAAGGCCACTGATGATAAGCCAGAGAAAATAGCCTCCGATAAGCCAGCTGATGGGATGCCGGCCCAGCGGACGGCCCGGTAGCAGGCCGGTGGCCCCCTGCAGGATGCCTACGAGGCCCAGTAGGAGGAGCCCCGCTTCGCCCGGTAAGCTGAGCTTACTACTGCCCAGGTGCCAGTAGATGGAAAAGGGCAAAAAGAGGAGGAGGCTATAAAAGGCCACCCGCGGTTGATACCAGGCCAGAAGAAACAGCAAAAGCACCAGCGGCAGGGCCAGTAGCCAGCTCCACGCGATGGGAAGCGGTCCCAGGATAAGACCGGTGGCCAAGAGGGCTACGGCTACGAGGAGCGCGTAGAACCCTGTCCGGGGCTTAATAAGCCTGCTTATGCTGGAAAGCCTTTCCATAAATGGTAGAACGTGTAATAGAGTAAAGTGGTAGAGCTAAGGACCACTGCCCCCAAGAAGGCCCAGAGAAGCCGAAGCGGACGGCTGGGCTCAGCGGGCGCAATGGCTTTGCTGGCCAGGTAGGCGGCAGGGGGCGGATGAGCCAGGTGCTCTTTCCCCTGGCGCAGTTTTTCGCGGTGCTTTTCCAGGGCAGCATGCGCTTTTTTAACCCTTTCACGGGAGAGCTCCTGGCCGAGGGGGCGACGGGGATTTTGGCGAAGGGCGGCTGGTAGCGTACGGTTTTGGTTTATCTGCCTTAGCGCTCGTTTCCAGTTGTTGAGCAAACTGTCATAAATTTTCCGGCGTTCTTTAAGCCTGGCTCGCAGGACGGCTAATCTTTGGCTTTTGTTATCCCGGATAAGCTGGTCATTGGCGGCAGAAATAAGGCGGGCGGCGCTATTGGCGAGTTGGGCGGCAAATCGCGGGTCTGGATCGGTGGCGGTGATCTCCAGCGCATTAAAAACCGTACGT
>JAVLBR010000059.1:0-5668 GCA_031581125.1 Schleiferiaceae bacterium
GCCGCGGGTTTGGTCCACCCCCTCGGCTATAAAGTCAGCGGGGAATTGGGGGGGGTGCTCGTTTGCCCCCCCCTGCGCAAAAGGATAGTGGTTTTGCGCATAAGGCATGCTGCCGGAGTCAAACCAAACGTCGATCAGGTCGGCTTCGCGGTGCATGGCCTGGCCGCTTTCGGATACGAGTACGATCTTGTCCACCACGTGGCGGTGGAGATCCACGGTGGCGTAGTTTTCCTCGGTCAGTTGGCCCGGCTGAAAATCCTGGAGGGGGTGTTTTTCCATAAAGCCCTGAGCTACGGCCTCGTCGCAAGCGGCTTTCAGCTCCGCTACACTGCCAAAGATGCGGCGCTCTTTCCCGTCTTCGCTGCTCCAGATGGGCAGGGGGATGCCCCAGTAGCGAGAGCGGCTTAGGTTCCAGTCGTTGGCGTTTTCCAGCCAGTTGCCAAAGCGGCCCTCCCCGGTACTGGCCGGCTTCCAGTTGATCTCCTTATTGAGCGCCACCAGGCGCTCTTTGCGTGCCGTTACTTTTACAAACCAGGAATTCAAGGGATAGTAGAGCACCGGCTTATCGGTACGCCAGCAGTGGGGGTAGCTGTGGCCGTACTTCTCTACTTTGAAGGCCTTGTTTTCCTCCTTGAGCTGAATGGCAATTTGCACATCCACGGATTTTTCGGGGGCATCTTCCTCGGCGTAGTATTCGTTTTTGACGTACTGCCCGGCGTAGGGGCCCATTTCGGGGCGGAAGCGGCCCTGGAGGTCCACCAGGGGCACGGGGTTTTCGTCGTCATCGAGTACCAGCAGGGGCGGTACGGCCGGCTGGGCTTGCTGGGCCACCTGGGCATCGTCGGCCCCAAAGGTGGGGGCGGTGTGTACCACGCCGGTACCATCTTCGGTGGTTACAAAGTCGCCCAGGATCACCCGGAAGGCGTTTTCCGGGTTTTGGTAGGGCTGGGCGTAGGGCAGGAGCTGTTCGTAGCGCAGTTCGGCCAGCTCGCGACCGGAGCCTTCCCACTCGATAGACCAGGGGAGGTTTTGGCCGCTTTGGTCGTATTCGGCGCGGGGCACATTTTGCCGTTCCGGCTTAAAATACCGCGCCAGGAGATCGCGCGCCAGGATCACCTGCTGGGGCTGGTGGGTGTAGGGATTGACGGTACGCACTAGCACGTATTCGATCTTGGGGCCTACGGTGAGGGCGGTATTCGAGGGCAGGGTCCAGGGGGTGGTGGTCCAGGCGATGAAGTAGGTGGGGAAATCGGCGGAAAGGGCATGGCCCAGCACGGCTTGGGCGCGCTCATCTATCCGGAGGGGAAACTGCGCCACCACGGAGGTGTCCTTTACCTCGCGGTAGCAGCCGGGCATGTTGAGCTCGTGGGAGCTCAGGCCGGTGCCGGCCTTGGGCGAGTAAGGTTGAATGGTGTAGCCCTTGTAGATGAGGTTCTGGTCCCAGAGCTGCTTGAGCAGCCACCAGACCGTTTCCATGTACTGGGGCTTGTAGGTAATGTAGGGATCGTCCATATCTACCCAGTAGCCCATGAGCTGGGTGAGGGCATTCCAGCGGTCGGTGTAGCGCATCACCGCTTTGCGGCAGGCTTCGTTGTACTCCGCTACGGAGATCTTTTGGCCGATGTCTTCCTTGGTGATGCCCAGTTCTTTTTCCACGCCCAGCTCTACGGGCAGGCCGTGGGTATCCCAGCCGGCTTTGCGCTCCACGCGGTAGCCCTCCAGGGTTTTAAAACGGCAAAAAACGTCTTTGATGGTGCGGGCCATGACGTGGTGAATGCCCGGCTGGCCGTTGGCCGAAGGGGGCCCTTCGTAAAATACAAAGGGCTTCTGGGCGGGACGCTCTTGCAAGCTTTTGGCAAAAGTGCCTTCCGCCTGCCAGGCTTCCTGCACCTGTTTATCTACCTCGGGGAGGTTTAAATGTTTGTACACGGGGTACTTACGCGCCATGGGGAGCTTCTTTTTTTAAAAGGCTGCGAAGGTAAGGATTTCCACAGGCTTGGCGTGGCGGAGCCCCGCTGTGGCGGGTGGCAAAAGTCCCATTACGAGGCATTTGTTTATTTTAGCCTCTCGCTCTTTTGGCCCCCTGGGCCTAAAGCGCAGCCCAAAGTTAGTCCCACCAACCACCTCATTATGCAAGCTCGATTTTTTCGTTTCGTTCTAGTGGCCCTGGCCGGCCTGCTCATAAGCATGGCTGGCCGGGCTCAGGATTCTACTATCACCATCGGGCTCAAGCCCGCACCCCCTTTTGTGATGGAGCCTGGGGCCACGGGCAAGCCCAGCGGTTTGTCGCTCGAGTTTTGGGACTTGATCAATGATGACCTCCCGGCACGCATAGAATACCGGTACTTTTCCTCCCTGGACAGCCTGCTGGCAGCGGTGCACACCGGGCAGGTGGATATGAGCATCAATCCCATTACGGTAACCGATGAGCGCATGAAGCGCATGGATTTTTCGCAACCGTTTTATATATCCGGCACCACATTGGTGCGGCCGGCCCAAAACAGCTTTATGGCCTTCCTGCAGAATTTTTTCAGCGTCAATTTTTGGCGGGCAGCGGCTTTGCTGCTGGGGGTGCTCTTTATCGTGGGGCTTATTATGTGGCTGGTGGAGCGAAAGCGCAACGAGGCCATGTTTCACCGCGGCCTCAAGGGCCTGGGCGACGGCTTCTGGTGGAGTGCGGTAACCATGACCACCGTGGGCTACGGCGATAAAGCGCCGGCCACCCCCGGGGGCCGGGTGGTAGGTTTCGTGTGGATGTTTGCCGCCATTTTGATCATCAGCGGTATCACCGCCAGCATCGCTTCTTCGCTTACGGTGCAAACGCTGGAAGAGAAGATCACCTCGGTAGAGGATTTGCGGCGCTTTGAAACCGGTACGGTGAACGGCTCCAGTACGGAGGGCTTTTTAAAGCTTTACGGCGTTCGTCCGCAAAGCTTCGCCTCCATAGAAGAAGCGCTGGAGGCCCTGCGCCAGGGGAAGTTGGAGGCGGTGGTGTACGACCGGCCCATTCTCAAGCACCAGCTCCAGCAGATGGTACCTCACGATTTGGCCCTTTCTTCCCAAAACCTGAAAACGGATTATTACTCCTTTGCTTATCCCCGCGGTTCTCAGTTGCGGGCAGCCCTGGACCCGCTAATCGTGCGGGGGCTGAAGAGTGAGGTGTGGGCCCGTGGGCAGTAATGCCTACACCGTCACGGCGGTACCGCTGGCCACTACCATTAGCATTTTGTCGCCTATGGTTTCGTAGTCCAGGTCCACCCCTATCACGGCATTGCCGCCCATAGCGCGCGCTTTATCTTCCATCTCGCGCATGGCGGTATCCTTGGCTTCTTTAAGTACTTGTTCATAAGAACCGGCGCGGCCCCCTACCACATCCCGGATGCTCGCAAAGAAATCCCGAAATAAATTGGCCCCAATGATGGTTTCCCCGCTTACCAGCCCGTGGTATTCTTGGGCGGGCCGCCCATCCAAACTGCTGGTGGTTGAAATAATCATGTTGCTTGGTATTTAAATTTTCCCCAAATATCGGGATATCCGGCCCGTCTCGGTTTTAAGAAAACGCAAAAATTGGATGCCTACCCCCGCCTTGGCGCGTTATTCTTCTTGGGGCCTGCCGGCCAAATGAATCCGCGCCAGTCCGGGGAATGTACCCCTGTTTATTTTAGAACAATGGGATACCTTAGCAGGCCTTTAAAGGACCATACCTCTAAAAACAATTGTCTTATGAAAAGAAATGTATTGTTATTGGCCCTGGCTCTGGGCCTCTACGCTTGCCAAAGCGGGGGCAATAAGCCCGCACAAGAGGAGGAAAAAGCGGCTGATACCAAGGCCTCCAAAGACGCGGCGCAGGAAACCCATTCCGCCCGCCTTTCTTTCGCTTTCGATACGGATACGGTGCTTACCACCAATGAATCCGTACTCCCCACCGAGGAAGCCATCTATGTGAGCTGCATCAATGGAATGCCCACCGATCAGGATGGCAATGGCTTTATCGCCACCATAAACGCCGACGGCCAAGTGCTCGATCGGAAATGGGCACAAGGCCTAGACGCCCCCAAGGGCATGGGCATCCACGCGGGTAAGCTCTACGTAACCGACGTGGATGAGCTCGTGGCCATAGACCTGGATGATCCTACCCAGCAGGAGCGCTTCCCCGTGGAAGGAGCGGTTTTCCTCAACGATGTGGCCGTAGCCGATGAGCGCATCTACTTTTCCGATATGAAAACCGGTAAACTACATGCCTTTCAAGACGGCCAAGTACGGACGGTGAAAGACAGCCTAAAAGGCATCAATGGACTGGCCTTCAGCCAGGAAGAGGGTCAGCTGCATCTGCTTACCGCCACGGGACTTCATAAAATGAGCGCCACGGGTGAGCTTACCACCATAAATGAGCAGGTGACCAACGGCGATGGTCTGGTAATCCTGGGCCAAGACCAATACCTGGCCAGCCGCTGGAAAGGGGAAATCTGGCACGTGCACGGCGCGGAAGCGACCAAGCTCTACGATTCTAAGGACGAGAACATCCAAACCGCCGATATCGGCTACCACGCCGCCGGTAAGACGCTCTTCGTGCCTCGTTTCTTTGCCAATAAGGTAACGGCCATGCGCTTCGAGCCTTAAGCGGCTTTGAAAGAGGGGGGCCGCGCGGCGGTGCATCCCGCTAATGGTTCGATCAACATGAAGCTGGGAAAGTGTCAGCCTGCGTGACCTCGCTGGCAAGCGAGAGCGTATCGAAGGCTGGTCCTTAAAAAAAGAAAATTCAGGAAGGCCTTTAACGCGGCCGCTGCAGCCAGCGGCCTTGCCAGCGCAAGCCCTGGCGTCCCATCACCTTGATCAGGTAGAGGCCGGGCTTGAAATGGGGCAGGGCACGCGGGCGGTTCCGGCCGCCTAGCTTCCATTGGTGCAGCAGCCTTCCGTCGGCTGCGTAACACTGGACGGTGCAAGGCAGGTAGCCAGAGGGCAGATCAAGCCAGGCCCGGCCAGCCCGGTAAAAAAGCCGGGGCTGGGGCTGGGCAGCAGGCTTGGTAGCCTCAAGGCTGCGCGGCTGCCATTCCAGCAAGAAAGCCCTCCGGGCGCCGGAGGGGAGCGCCATAGCCGGCCCATGGCCCACCTGAAGCGGTACCAGGGAATCGCTCTTTCCCGGTAGGCGCAAAAAGAGGCCGGTACCGGGAGGCCATGCCCGCAGGGAGTCTAATTTTAAGTGGTAGCTTCCGGCGGAGTGGGCCCGGAGCTGTAAGGCCTGCTGCCCAGGATGGCGGAGGGCTTGGCGCGGTAATCCCCTTACCGCAAAAGCCCGAGTATCTACCCGGGCGTAAAAGGCACTGCCCCCCAGGTCCAGGTCCGGTGCATCGTAGCGCCGATCGATTCGGTAGGTAGCATCTGCGGCAAAACCAACCGCCAGCTGTTCTACCCGTTGGCCCCCGCGGTAGAGGCCCAGCCACAGGGCAGGCCTGTTTTCAGGCGTTTTAAAAAACTGCTGGTTGGCGGTATCCCTTCGCATGCTGTTTAAGAAGTAGAGACTATCCACCGCGCCCTGGGCCTGCACCATCATGCCCTGGGCGGTTTCGGTAAAATCATTGGTGGTTTCGCTCAGGGAACCCAGGGAGGCCAGGGGATTCCAGACCCGGTAATCGGCGCCATCGTTATAGAAGGTATCGGTGCCGGCGGT
>JAVLBR010000059.1:5768-12189 GCA_031581125.1 Schleiferiaceae bacterium
CTGCCAGGCCGCTTCGTAGCGGTAAAAATCAGCCGGATTGGCGCCGCTGAATACCTCTCCCATGGTGGCCGAATCCACCGGGCTGCTCCAGTACTGATAGCGGAGATGCGTGGCCAGGGGGCCGGTGTTTCGGTGCACCTGGTAGCGGCCCTCGCCGGAATTGCCGTTTTCCGGGCCGTGCTGTCGCAATACGGCGCCATCTAACAAGTGTACCTGGCCATCGTTGTGGAGGCGGGCGCCGGTGTGCCAGCGGGCCAGGCTGTCTAAGGTCAGTTGGGCCCCTTTTTCCAAAAAAACCAAGGGGTAGGGAGCGGGCGTTTGCCAGCTTTGGTTAAGGTAGAGGCTATCGCCGGCCGGGATGCGCAACTGGGCGGCTTCGTTCCAGTTTGAAAGGGGGGTGCCTTGTCCCTGGGGCAAGCTATACCAGTTGCTTTTTTGAGCGGGGGAGCAACCCTGGCAGTGGCTGTAGTACACCCCGGATTGGCCGCTTAGCATGAGGCTGTAGGCTTGATCCACAGGCTGGTTATCTTCCCGGCTGATGATGAGCTCATAGCTTTGGCCGGCGATGGGTTGTGCCAGGTAGATCTGTTCCACATTGTCCCGGTCGTTATCGCCCGTGGTAGCGGCCTGGGCGGGGTTTTGGGGGTCTAACACATAAGGCCGGTGGGTGGTGGTGCTGCTTTGCAATTCCAGGTCCAGATCGTGGACCAGTTTAGGGTTGGCATCGTTATGCAGGTAGTTACCAGCGCCCGGCGCGTCGGTGTAGCCCAGGGTGATCCGCAGGGGGGTGCCGCTAGCGGTAAACTGCAGGGTGTCGCTGCTATGGGCCGCCAGGGTATCTTCGATCATGCTATGGGGCAGGAGGGTGTCGCGGCTGATGTGACGGGCGGCGGCCTGGGCATCGAGGAGGCCCCAGCCAAAATGGTAATCAGGACCCGGGTGATCGCCCGCTTCGCGGGTGGTGTGCAGCAGGAGGGTTTTGAGCGTTGCGGCCGTGGGTGGCTGGCCCTGCGTGGCCAGGTAATGCTGGCGCAAAAGCAGCAGTGCGCCGGTGACCGCCCCGGTGGCATTGCTGGTGCCACTTTGCTGGAAGTAGTGGTTGGTGCTATCGGGGCCGCAGGAAAGTACGCCGGTGCCATTGGCCACCAGGTCGGGTTTGATGCGTCCGTCATCAGTGGGGCCAAAGCTGCTTTTGGCGCTGACTTGCACATCGGCCGGGCCTTGATAGGAGGGCACATCGGCCACATCGCCCACGGTGAGGATGTTTTTGGCATTGCCCCGCCCGCTGATGCAATCGTAGCCATCGGGGCCCCCATCTTCCTCCGGCGAGCGCTGCGCATTGGTGGTGTCGTATACCACGGGGGTGCTGCCGTTATTGAAATAAAAGGTATCGCCCTGAGCCGGGGCGTTTTGGGCGCGGTGGTTGCCGGCCGCTTTTACCATAAGCAGGTAGGGCGCCTGATAGGCAATGGAGTCCCAGGTAGCGGCATAAAAATAAGCCCCAAAAAAGATGCTTTCCCGGTAGCTTTTGGTTGTATCGCCGTACCAGTGATGGCCCTGCCAGCCGGCCGAATAATCGTAGGAATGATTGGAAAGGTAAAGGTCATGGTTGGCGGCTTGCTGGGCCAGTTCCTGGCTGTCATCGGCTTCGCCAAAGACCTTAAGTGTAGCTTCGGGCGCCATGCCCCGGGCGGCCGCCTGGCCCTGGCCGCTGCCTAGGATGGTACCGGCTACGTGGGTGCTGTGGCTACTCAGGCCGGAAAGGGTTTCGCCGTAGCTAATGCGACCCTTGAGTTGCTCGTGCTGGGCCAGGATTTCGCCAAAACCCCAGAGACCGGCCTGCTGGCCCTGGCCGGTAAGCTTAAGCCCGCTGCCCCCGCCGGGGAGGAGAGAATCCACCCCGATGCTGATGGCGGCATCGGTATTGTTGGGCTGTACGTACACGGGCAGGCTGTGGGGGGTCACAAAAGCCAGGCGTTCGGCGTCTTGTTGCTGGGCTTCAGGATGGGTATTTAGCCAGCTCTGGGTGCGCTCCTGCCGCTTTTCTTGGCGTGTTTCCAGCCGGCGGGCCAGCTTTCGCAGGTCTTGCTCATCGGTGCGGAGCTGTGCCCGGTTCGGGAGCTCCCACATTTGGCCGCAGGCCAAATGTGCCCCTAGTAAGAAGAGCAACCATAATCCAGATATGCAAGGGCGAGGCAGCGGCATGGTGGGACTTAGGGAGTAGGCAAGGCGGCGATGCATTTGAGCTCAATGGCAATGGGGGTGGGTAGGGCGGTAATGGCCACGGTGGTGCGGCAGGGCTTGGGGTCTACGTCTTGAAAATATTCGGCGTAGAGGCGGTTGAAGGGGTGAAAGTCCCGTTCCATATTCACCAGAAAAACCTGCACATCTACCAGGTCTTCCCAGCGGGCGCCGTGGGCTTCGAGGATGGCTTTCACATTGGCAAAAACGGAGTGCACTTGCGCTTCGAAGTCGAAGGATTTAAAATTGCCGTTATGGTCGCGTTCCAGGCCGGGTACGCCGGAATCGAGGGCATCGCTTCCCGGGATCCGGGGGCCTACGCCACTGAGGAAAAGTAGGTTTCCTACTTTACGGGCCTGGGGATAACTGCCTACGGGCTTGGGGGAGGGCATGGAGGAGTGGTTTTTAGATCAAAAATAAATATTTTAAGTGTTATGCGGGGGCCGGGAAGGTTAGATATAAGCCTATGCGCTCTCCACGGGGTCAATAAGCGGTGGCGGGGGGATAAGGCGAACAGCTGCGCATTAAAGTGCTTTGTCCCTTCTTATTTAGGACGGGTGCAGTATTTACTACTCACTGGCCGATGAGTGTATAGATTCCTGGTGCCCGCCGCGGCGGGATGGTATTTTCTTGCTACCAGTGACTTTGGTTTCAGCCCGGTGGTTATTTGTCATTTGGTGGGGATAATCACATCAGTTGAGGCCTTTATCCCTCGCCACGGATTGCGCAATCCAGGGGGGGATGGGCACCCGAAAAGCATTGATGCTAATGCCGTGATGGCTAGCGATTACCTTTTCGTTTGGCCGGGTGAGGCCTTAGGTGCTCGATGGTGGAACCCGGGCTCAGTGCTGCAGGCACAGTTGAAGTGTTTCGTTATTCTTTTAGCGGTGGTTGGGGTCAAAAATACCCTTGCTTTTTCGATCGCTTTTCGGGCTTTGTGCGGCTGGCTCCCTTTAAGCTTTTTGTCGATATGGCCTACGAGTCCCAGTGGAAAGGTCCGGAATGGATTGCGCCATTATCCACAAAGCGGATGATGAGGACTTGTTCATTCTTTTACTAACGGCGGAACTCCTTGGGGGTCGGTGGTCTTGACCAGCGGGGCCTGGTTACATTTCTGAGCAACTACTGGGATAGGGAAATGTGACCCGATGGACTTTACAAGTTGGTAAATCCTTTGATTCGCTACGGTGGCAGGCGGGAGGCCGGGTAGGTTCGAGGGAGGGGAGGCAGAGGGGGATTTTACTGGGGGGTATCTAAACAGCCAATGGGTAAGGCTATAGACCTTTAACATCAGCCAAGTAAAGCTGGTAGCATTAGGAATCAACCCTTCTGCTGATTATTTGATAGGGGAAGTGCGTATTTATTTGGTCTTTATTTGGGAATATATAAGCTGATAAATAAATAAGAAGAAACTTACCGTACCTTAAAAAGAGGAAATGTCTTCACGCTCAAATAGGCATTTTATCTTTTGTGATAAGGAGAGATTATTTAGGGTAGATTATTTCGCTTATATTTTATTGTGCAGTAATGTTTTATAAATAGTAATGGGTATTGAAAGAGGCTACAATCTGAAGAGCCACATTATGATGTACCATACTCGGGTTTCAGCTCTTTCTTAGGTACCACACATTTGTATAGGAAAGGAAGAATATTTTTATAGCAGATTAAATTCTTTAAATTAAAATTTAATGCAGCGAAAGCGTAAATCCTTAATGTTGTTTTTGAGGTGTTTGTTGCAACAAGCGGGACTAATTATCTTAATGTTGTCCAGCCTTCCGGTACTGTCTCAATCCAGTGTAAATTCAAAGGACGCCAATGATTTTTCCTTTGATGGCAAGGTCAATTACGAATACGGACGGGACGCAGGCGCTCGGGCGCACTCTAGCTTGCCATTTTCCAAGAATAGTAAATTAGGCCCCCCTGATGCTAATGGTATTGCTACGATCAAAGCGAGTCGGACCGGAACCCGCTCGGCTCCAACCCTTACCATGCAAAGGAATACGGGGGATGATGAAATAGAACGCAGCATATTCTGGGTAAGACTTCCTTCCGCGCTTATTGGAAAAGAGGTGGAATTTAGGATGCAGCCTCAGGGGCCTAAAATTGACCAGATTGCTTGGGGAGTCTTTAATAATACAAATCTGGACACAAATGAGTTTAATGACCCCGTACTAACGGGTTCATTGAATTATACTTATCATCCTAGCAAGCGCATCATCGGTGATATAGCCAGCCCACATGGTTATGTATGGGGAACCATTGGCAGTTTTAATGAGACGAAACTTTACAACCAAACAACCTCTGGTCTAATAGAGGTGAATGGTTGTGGGCATGCGGTTCTTTTTTACCATCGGGATCCACAAGCCAGTTTCACTAATTGGCGTCTTCAATATCGGGAAAAGGGTCAAAGTTGGGTAAGCATACCGGGGGCTGATTTTAGTTCTGAAAATCCTGTTGACGTCCTGGGGTGTAATGATGATAGGCCTGAATTAAGCTTGGTGAAAGCAGCTGAACTCAATGACTCGTTAGCTGGAGCTACTGGCGTGGCAGATGCAGGAGATGTGATCACCTACACTTACCATCTTGAGAACATAGGTGATTCGGTTTTGAATAACGTCACAGTGCAAGAATCAGCACCAAACTTTTCTGGTGCAGGGGCTATGCCCACCCCGGCTTACAGGGTAGGGTCTAGTTCAATGGGGTCCCCCGAGGGGACCTTACTCATAGGGGAAAAGGCGGAATATGAGGCGCAGTATGCACTCACTGCTCAGGATATAGATAGAGGCATTGTGACCAATGCTGCTTCGGCCACCGCTGCTGAGCTGGATGATGCGGTAATTTCTGATGCCGGTACGGACGGCGAGGGAAGAATAATTAGCACCCCAGCGGATGAAAATAGCGATCGAGTGGGGTCTGCTGAAGATGATCCTACCAGCCTTTATTTGCCACAAGATACCGATGGGGATGGGGTTCCAGATAGATTAGATAATGATTTGGATGGCGATGGCATAGCCAATAGACTGGACATTGATGATGACAACGATGGAGTGCCAGATCATATTGAATCCCCGAACTGCTTTAAGCCCGCTGAGTATTGGTTGAATGGCGACCGCCCTTACATTCGATTATCCACCTCTTTGGCGCTAAACGGGACCTATAATCAAATTGATAAGTTGGTAGATGGTGATGCGGGGGGAGGCACGGGCAGCTATGCGCTTCGCTTTCAGGACCAAACATCTGCGGATACCACCCTGCTGACGGTTTCCGTGGATACACTACTTCCTCTTCGAAATATTTACTTGGCGTATGAAGATGCCACTTCCCATTTTGATGCTAATACCGTTCTTAAGTTGCAAGGATCAACAGATTCAGCAAACTGGGTTGACTTGAATAATGGTCATTTTTATGGGAGTTCTACCACTTTTGATCCCACTGCAAACTCCCAAGGTACCGACTATATCCCCGGGGTAGGGGTAGGGTTAAATGCCCATTCCTTTCCGGTAGAGAAGAATAGCAATGCCTATGCTTACTACCGAATCTACTGGGTTTCCGGAGGAAAAGTAAATAACAATGGCACTTCGATTGAAATCTACTTGGAGCCTGGGAAGGACTACAGCCCGAGCCACTACCCCCGGCTCAATTGCACTGATGATTTTGATGCTAATGGGAAACCAAACCATCAAGATTTAGACAGCGATGGCGATGGCTGTAGTGATGCGCTGGAAGCAGGGGCTACCACTTCAACGTCTACAGACTTTCAGTTTGGCGGTCAAGTCGGAGCAAATGGCTTACCAAATACAGTAGAAACCTTCTTTGATAGCTATGAACTCAACTACATCCTTTCTTATCAATGGTTTGCCCTTTCCAGGCAGCTGAAGGCATGTGTCGACACCGATGGAGATGGCATTAATGATCTGGTAGATCTGGACGACGACAACGACGGAGTACTGGACCACATTGAGTCTCCGGGCTGCTTCGTCCAGCGGGAGGAAGTGGATCTGGTAGAGGTTCGTACAAGTTTGAGCAACTACAGTACTAATAATAGCTATTTATTCAGTGAACTCTATGATGGCGTTGATGACGATTTGGCTTCCGTAGGATCCAATAATACATTAATTCAGGGGGCATCTGTTTACGAGTTTGTTTTTGCCCAGGCGCTGCCGGTAGATAGTTTTGAGGT
>JAVLBR010000060.1:0-12163 GCA_031581125.1 Schleiferiaceae bacterium
AAGGACTTACACCTTCATAATATCGGCCTCTTTGTGCTCGAGTACTTCGTCTACCTTTTGAATGTGCTTATTGGTAAGGCTTTGCACCCGGTCTTCGGCGTCCTTGACCTCATCTTCACTTAGGCCGTCCAGTTTCTTGATCTCATCATTGGCCTCTTTACGGGCATTGCGAATGCTGATGCGGGCCTCCTCGGCCTCCGCGCGGGTACGTTTTACGAGGTCTTTGCGCCGCTCCTCCGTGAGGGCTGGGATATTGAGGATTACCGCCTCGCCGTTGTTTTGGGGGTTGAGGCCCAGGTTGGCATTCATAATGGCCTTTTCGATATCGGGGATCATGCTTTTATCCCAGGGCTGGATGGTAAGGGTGCGCGCGTCGGGGGCATTGATGTTGCTCAATTGATTGAGCGGGGTTACCGAGCCGTAGTATTCCACCCTAACGCCGTCCAGCATGTTGGGATTGGCCCGGCCCGCGCGGATCTTGATCAGTTCCTGCTCCAGGTGGGTTACGGATTTTTGCATGTTTTCCTGGGCCATTTCCAGGACCATATCGAGTTCTTCCATAATATTGCTTCTAGCTAGTATCTGTCTTTAAATTCCTGTAGCATCGTTGCTTGCGCCTTTCTCCTTTTTAGCAAGTGTCCCCCCCGAGGCATACGGGGCTACCCTTCGCTTCTGACGCCTTCCCGGCACGGCCGGGACTTTTACCCCAGGAACCCCAACGAGCTACAGACATTGGGCTTAGCCTTTTCCAAGGCTCCACAAATTTCGAAAAAAAGGCGGTTCTGGCAGGCTTTAGTTTTCTACCAGGGTTCCCACGGCTTCTCCGTTCACTACTTTAAGGAGGTTGCCAGGTTTATTCATATCAAAAACCAGAATGGGAAGCTCGTTTTCTTTGCTCAGGGTAAAGGCGGTCATGTCCATCACATTAAGCCCTTTTTCGTACACCTCCTGGAAAGAGAGGGTTTTGTATTTGGTAGCGGTTTCGTCCTGCTCGGGATCGGCCGTGTAGATACCATCCACGCGGGTGCCTTTGAGGATCACATCGGCGTCGATTTCAATGGCCCGCAGGGTAGCGGCCGTATCGGTGGTAAAGTAAGGGTTGCCGGTGCCGCCCCCGAAGATCACGACGCGTCCCTTTTCCAGGTGGCGAGTGGCTTTGCGGCGGATAAAGGGCTCGGCTACCTTGTCCATCTCGATGGCGCTCTGTAGTCGGGTTTTTAGCCCCTCTTCCTCCAGGGCCGATTGCAGGGCCAGGCCGTTGATCACGGTGGCCAACATGCCCATGTGATCTGCCTGGGTACGGTCCATGCCTTCGCTGGCCCCTTTGAGGCCCCGGAAGATATTGCCTCCCCCAATCACGATGGCCATTTCAACCCCTGTTTCGGCCACCGCCCGCAAATCCTTCGCGTATTCTTTTAAACGCTCGCCATTGATGCCATAGGGAGCATCGCCCATCAGGGCTTCTCCGCTTAATTTTAATAAAATGCGCCGGTATTTCATGGAGGAGGACCTAATTAGATTAGGGGGCAAAGATAGCAAGCTTAGGGGCTGTTTGCTACAAGCTTTCTGGCAACGGTGGCTGAGGGCCTCCTCCCGTGGGCCAGAAACCGGCGGCCAGGCTGCTTCTGCCCCGAGCGTACCACTTACCGACGCTTATCCGCCGCTTACCGCCCCGGGCCCGGTAGCGGCCGGAAATCCTTTCCCCGCACGGGCAACATGGTGCAGTTTTGCCCTGCCTTTTAAACACAAACGAAAACTAAAACATCAAAAAGTCATGAAAAAGCCATCCCTTCTTACCCTCGCCGCCGGCCTCCTTTTAAGTCTTAATGGGTGGGCCAGCCACCACGGAGAAGATACTACCGAAGAAGGTCTTTCTGCTCCGCAAACCGTGTTAAACCTGGAAAAGCTTACCGACATCCCGATGGAGATGGAAGAAGCGGTAAAAGAGCCCATTTTTAATGCTGAGGCCCGCTTTCGGTTTCAGCTAGATCGGGTGGCGCTTAAGCCCTTTGAAGGAAAACTGGAAAAGGGAAAACCCCTGCCCCAGGGCAAAAACACTCCTCCCAGCGGAGGTCGTTAAGGTCTTTCCCAGCCTTAGCGCCTCCTTGGACCCAGCTGAACCGTTCCTTTAGGGGCGGTTCAGTTTTTTTTTGGGGGAGGTAGACAAAAAAGCCCCGGCGTATCTGCCAGGGCTTAAATAGTGACTTAGTAAAAGCTGGCCGCCCAGTCCGCGCTTATACGCCCAGACCTACGCGCTGAAAACCTACCAGCTCCAGACCTTTGTCTTCGCTCTGCAGGTACTTGTTTACGGTAAGTTTGCTATCGCGGATGTATTCTTGTTCTACCAGGGTATTTTCCTTGAAGAACTTGTTGAGACGACCTTCCGCAATTTTCTCTAAAAGGTTTTCCGGCTTACCGTCTTGCCGGGCTTGCTCTTTGCCCAGCTCCAGTTCCCGGTCTATGGTTTCCTGGGGCACGCCATCGCGGTTAAGGGCCACCGGATTCATGGCCGCCGCCTGCATGGCTACGTTGTGGCCTGCTTCCGCCGCCTGGCTGGAGAGGCCTACCAGGGAAGCCAGTTTATTGCCGGCGTGGATATAAGAGGCCACAAAAGGCGCCTTGAGCGTTTCGAAACCACCTATTTCCAGCTTTTCGCCGATCACCCCGGTTTGCTCGGTAAGCTTTTCTTCTACGGTAAGCTCGTCTAGCTTGGTACGGAGAAGCGCTTCCTTATCATCAATTTGATGGGCCACCGCCACGTCCAAAATGCTTTGGGTGAGGGCCACGAAGCTTTCGTTTTTGGCCACAAAATCGGTCTCGCAATTAAGGCTAACGATCGCCCCGTAGGTTTTGTCTTCATTGGTGCCGGCCAGTACACAGCCTTCGGACGCCTCGCGGTCGGCCCGCTTGGCGGCTACTTTCTGGCCTTTTTTACGCAGGATATCTACGGCCGCATCAAAGTCGCCTTCCGCTTCGGTAAGGGCTTTTTTGCAGTCCATCATCCCAGCGCCCGTGTGCTGGCGCAGCTTGTTTACTTCAGAAGCAGTGATTTTTGCCATGGTGTAGTTATAATTGTTTTGGTAGGGAGAACACCCGGTAAGTGCCCAAAATTAAGTGCTACTAGCGCGAGGCATTACCGGAAAAATAAATTTAACAATAGCGTAAAGGAACTTAGCCTTGATCGGCTTTCTCATCCTTCTTTTCGCCTTCGGCTGCCGGTTTTGCTTCGCTATCGGCTTTGGGTTTAGCTTCTGCTTCCTGGGGCTCGGTTTTCTTATCCCCTTCGGCTGCTTGAGGCTCCTCTTTGCTTGCTTCTTTTTCCGCTTGCTTGGCGCCGGCTTTTTGGGCCGCTGGTTTCTTTTCGGCCTTAGGCGCTTGCTTATCGGCAGCGGTTTTTTCGTCTTTGGAAGCGTCAGCGGTAGCTTCTTCGCCGGCTGGCTGTTCTTGCTTTTTGGCGGCCTTTTTCACTTTGGCTTCAGCCGCACGGCTTTTTTCTTCTTGCCGCTCTTGCAGTCCTTGCTGAATAAAGCCAGTTAAAGATTCTACCAGATAGGAAATGGATTTGGTGGCGTCATCGTTGCCCGGTACCGGAAAGTCCACCTGTTGGGGATCGGAATTGGTATCTACCAGCGCGAAGGTGGGAATGCCCAGGCGCTGCGCTTCTTTCACGGCAATGTGTTCCTTATTAATATCCACAATGAGCATAGCGGCCGGTAGCCGGCTCATGTCGGCGATAGGACCGAGCTGGTTATCCAATTTGGCCCGCTGGCGGTCTACCTGGAGGCGCTCCCGCTTGGAAAGAGAATCGTAGCTTCCGTCCTCTTTCATGCGGTCAATGTTCTGCATCTTTTTGATGGCGCGGCGAATGGTAACAAAGTTGGTCAACAGACCACCGGGCCAACGCTCGATGATGTAAGGCTGATCTACCTTTTTGGCATTTTCCGCTACGATGTCTTTCGCTTGCTTCTTGGTGGCTACCAACAGGATTTTGCGGCCGGAAGCAGCCATTTTGCGGAGAGCTTCCCCCGCCTGGTCCAGCTTAGCTGCGGATTTGTAGAGGTCAATGATGTGAATTCCATTGCGCTCCATGAAAATGTAGGGCGCCATGTTGGGGTGCCACTTACGGGTAAGGTGGCCAAAGTGTACGCCCGCGTCGAGCATTTCTTTGATGCGTTGTTCTGCCATGATTTTGTTTTGAGGTTTACATTCACTAAAAAGCAATGCACCGGTGGGCTCTGGCAAGCAAGCACCCGGCGCATTTGGATACTAAACCCGGCTGGGGCGTATCGTAAAAAAGCGGTATTAACGCTTGGAGAACTGGTCTTTTTTACGGGCTTTTTTCAAGCCGTATTTCTTGCGTTCTACTGCCCGCGGATCGCGCATGAGCATACCTTCCGGCTTGAGCTTTAGGCGGTGCTCCGGGTTCACTTCGCAGAGGGCACGGCTTAAACCGAGGCGAATGGCCTCTGCCTGGCCGGTAATGCCTCCTCCTTGTACGTTAATTTTAACGTCGTACTGGCCTTCCGTTTCGGTGAGCAAGAAAGCCTGCTGCACCTTGTAGTGGAGGGTTTTGGTACTGAAGTATTCTTGGTAAGGCTTATTGTTGATCTCAATTTGCCCTTTGCCTTCTTGCAGGAAGACCCGAGCTACTGATTTTTTCCTTCTGCCTAAAGTGTGGGTGGTAGCCATGCGGAATTTACTTGATGGTGTTAATGTCTATTTTTTCGGGCTTCTGGGCCTCTTGCTTGTGCTCACTGCCGGCATAGGCGTAGAGATTGCGGAAAAGCTCCCGACCGAGGCGGTTTTTGGGAAGCATACCCCGCACCGCATTTTCCAGGATGCGGGTGGGGTGTTTTTGCATTACTTCTTCGGCGGTAGCTACCCGCTTACCTCCGGGATATTCGGTGTAGCGCACATATTCTTTGGTCCAGGACTTGGAGCCGCCCAGTTTTATTTTATCGGCATTGATAACCACTACATTGTCGCCACAATCCACGTGCGGTGTAAAATGAGGCTTATGCTTACCCCGAAGGATAAAGGCGATCCGGGAAGAAAGGCGCCCCAGCGTTTCGCCCTGGGCGTCTACTAAAACCCATTTTTTATCGGCAGTGGCACTGTTTGCGGAAACAGTTTTGTAGCTTATGGTATTCACAACTGGCTATCTTTAAACGATTTAATCTCTTTCATACCCCTTGCTTGAAAAGGGGCTGCGAATTTACAACAATCTATCCCAATCTGCCAAACCCTTCTGCCCTATAAATCAAGGGGGTTATCCACGAGCGGATCTACCGGAAAAGCCCAAGCCGCAAAAATAAGCTAACCATGGAGCTGCGCAGCCCTACATTTGGCCGAAGGCCGGCCAGCCAACAAAAGCACCCGGCGCGAATCTTTATCTTTGTGGTATTATTTCTAAACAAAAACCGAATCGCCCCGCGTGGCAAGCGCGCTTTTCCCGCCCAAAACTCTCATCTATGCGTTATCTATTTTTCCTTGGTGTGGCCCTCAGCACGGTCCTATCCCTTTCCGCCCAACATGCCCATGACTGGTGCTATAGCGACGAAATCCTGGCCCAAAGAATGGCAGAAGACCCTTCCCTGGCCCAGGAAATAGCCCAAACCAATGCCGCGCTCAAACAAACACCGGCCGCCAAAACCCAGGGCACCGTGTATAAGATACCGGTGGTTTTTCACGTAGTATATGCCTCTGAAGCCGATAATATTTCCGTAGCTCAGATCAAGGATGGGCTCCGCGTACTGAACGAAGATTTTCGCCGCCTGAATGCCGATACCAATCAAACGCGCAACGCCTTTAAAGGGGATGCGAGCGATGTGGAAATCGAATTTGTGCTGGCCCGAAAGGACCCCCAGGGCAACTGTACCGATGGCATAACCCGAACGAAGTCAATGCGTTCCCTCACCGGCGATAACAACGTGAAGGACCTTATCAATTGGGACAACTCCCGGTACTACAACATCTGGGTGACCCGCCGGGTCCGCGGCACCAGCCGGGGCAATTCCGGCGGCGTGATCCTGGGCTACTCCAGTTTTCCTCGCAATGGTAATCAAAACTACCGCGATGACGGAACGGTGATCCGGCACGACGAAGTGGGCACCATCGGCACGGCTGTAACCGATGGCCGTACCCTGACCCACGAAACGGGCCATTACCTGGCGCTTTTTCATCCCTTCCAGGGGGGCTGTTTTGGGGGCGACCAAGTGAGCGATACCCCGCCCGTGGCTAGCGCCAATTATGGCTGTGACCTCAGTACCAATTCCTGCTCTAATGACAATCCCAACCGCAAGGACCAGATCGAGAATTTTATGGACTATTCCAGCTGTCAAAATATGTTTACCCAGGGCCAAAAAAACCGGATGCGCAACGTAATTACCAATAGCAACCTGCGCGGGGGGATCGTAAGCAATGGCAACCTTAATTTTACAGGTGTCAACAACCCGCCCGCCTGCCCTCCCGAGACCAAGGTAGGTATGGCCCGCCGCTACGGATGCACCGGTGAGCCCATTACCTTTAGTGATGCCTCCGAAGAGGGGAGCGCTACCAGCTGGGAGTGGCAGTTTGAAAAGGGGACGCCGGCCACTTCTACCGCCCCCAACCCCAGTGTGACCTATCAGCAACCGGGCAACTGGGACGTTACCCTCATCGCCAGCAATAGTGCCGGCACCGACACCCTGTACCTGCCCGATTACGTAGACGTAAAAGCCAAACAGCAACCTTTCTTTGACCGCAAGTGGCGCAATAGCTTCGAATATTTCAGCCAGCTCCCCTTCTCCTACACGACCGTGGATAGGGGCGATAACGGCACTTTTTACGTCTTCCAGGGCGCTGGCTCGGAAGGCAATCAATGCCTGCGGGTAGACAAAACCCCCAATCTACCGGGCGAAGTGGATGAACTGATCTCTCCAGCCATCAAAACCAAGAATGGCCAGGATCTCTTCCTTTTCTTTGACTATGCCTACGTGGCGCAGCAAAATGACGATGATGCCCAGCTTCAGGTATTGGCCTCCCGCGATTGTGGCGAAAACTGGCTGCTGCGCCGCACCATTAATAGTGGCCGCCTGCGCACGGCCGCCAACCAAGGCGGCAATTTTGTGCCCGGTAATAACCAATGGTTTACCGAGATCATCCCTTTTGACGCCTACGTGCAGGACGATCCCATTCTGATCAAGTTCCGTTTTGAAAGCGGCGGTGGCAACCATTTTTACCTGGACCACATCCGCTTTGGCGAAGGGCGTTCGGTAGGCCTGGCAGAATCCGCCAGCGCCAGCTCCCTCCGCGCCTACCCCAATCCCGCTACGGAAACCTTCACGGTAGAAAAACCCGCATCCGCTGGGCCATTACACCTGCACATTAGCGACTTGCAAGGGCGCCTGCTGCTGGAAAAAAGCTTCCCGGACACCCCCAAACCTCGCCACGAGGTAACGCACGGCCTACCCAACGGCCTGTACCTCATCGAGCTGCGCAGCGGCCAGCAGCACCACAGCCAGAAGCTGCGCATCCAGCGCTAGTGGTGGCGCTTTCTTTTTAGGCCTGCCGGCCAAATGTGATCTATCCCAAAGGGAAAGGACCCGTTTTAAAGCAAAAAAATCCGCAGCACCGCGCTTGAGCGCAGCTGCGGATTTATTGTTTTTAGACCTGACTTGGAACAATCCAAAGGGGCATGTCTATTTAGTGCCTGTCAATAGAGTCGAGTGTCTGTCCTAGAAAGTTCGCTAACGAGGCTTGCGCAGCCCAAAAAAACGCAGTTTACTAGGGTAAATGAGCATTTTTTGGGCAAGCGTAACGAAGTTAGCGGACTTTATAGACAGACACTACTTAGATTTCCAGGGCGCGTTTAACCACATCGTCACCTCCCATGAGGAGTTCCTGAGGGTTTTCCAGCGCTTCTTTCACGGCCACGAGGAAGCCTACCGACTCCCGTCCATCTATAACGCGGTGGTCATAACTCAAGGCCACATACATAATGGGCCGCACGTCAATTTTACCGTCGATGGCCACGGGCCGTTCCACGATATTGTGCATCCCCAGAATAGCACTCTGGGGCGGATTAATGATAGGAGTAGAAAGCATGGAGCCAAACACGCCCCCGTTGGTAATGGTAAAGGTACCGCCGGTCATTTCATCCAGGGTGATCTCCCCGTCGCGCACGCGGATAGCCAGGCGCTTGATCTCTTTTTCGATACCGGCAAAGCTCATCTGCTCTGCGTTGCGCAGTACGGGTACCATCAAACCTTTAGGGCCACTCACGGCAATGCTTACATCGGCATAATCATAACTTACCAGCTCATCGCCGTCTATCATGCTGTTTACCTGCGGGAACTCCTTCAGCGCCCGCGTCACCGCTTTGGTGAAGAAGCTCATAAAGCCCAGGCTTACGCCGTGCTTTTCTTTGAAGGCCTCTTTATGCTGGGCACGGAGGTCAAAAATGGGTTTCATATCCACCTCGTTAAAGGTGGTAAGCATGGCGGTTTCGTTTTTAACGGAAACCAGTCGCTGGGCCAGTTTGCGCCTAAGCGAGCTCATGCGTTTGCGCTCTAGGGGACGTTCGCTGGCGGTAGGCGTACCCATGGAAGCCTCTGCTTTTACGGCGTCGTCCTTGGTTATGCGCCCGTCGCGCCCGGTCCCCTTTACCTCTTCCGGCTTCATGCCTTTCTCATCGAGGATTTTACGGGCCGCCGGCGAGGCTGCGCCACTGGCGTAGGTTTCTTTTTCCGGCTTTTTGCTTTCTTTTTCCGATGAAGCCTGAGGCGCCCCCTCTTTTTGAGGCGCGCTTTCTTTAGGGGCTTCTTTTTCCGGCTTCGCTTCCGGGGCAGCTTCTTTCTTTTCGCTCTTGCCGGCTCCGCCTTCGGGCGCTTTGGCGTCGGTATCAATGGTGGCGATTACCTGCCCCACCTCCACGGCGTCTCCTTCTTCGGCTTTAAGGGAAATAACCCCCGCCTCATCAGCCGGGAGCGCCAGGGTAGCTTTATCGGAGTCCAGCTCCGCTACTTCTTGATCGGCTTCTACGTAGTCCCCATCGCTTACCAGCCAGGAAGCGATTTCCACTTCTGATACGGATTCACCTGGGGAAGGAACTTTAACTTCTATCATAATTTATCAGGGCCTAAGGGGTTGCTTATACATTAAGGATTTCAGAGAGTAGTTTTTCTTGCCGGTCCATAGCCAGCTGGGCGGAACCTGCCGCGGGGCTGGCACTGGGGTCGGGGGCCAGTATCCTGCTCAGTTTATGGGGAAAATGTTGCCCCATAAACCAGGCCGCGCCCATGTTGCCCGGCTCTTCTTGTGCCCAGTAGAGCTCCACGTTTTTGGGGTAGCGCTTGAGCACCTGCTGGATGCCTTTTTCGCTGAGGGGGTAAAGCTGTTCCATGCGAATAAAGGCCCGGTCTTCCGGGAAGTTATCGTCGCGCCGTTTGTCCAGGTCGTAGTAGAGCTTACCACTGAGGAAAACCAGTTTTTTCACCTTTTTGGGGTCCTCTATCCGGGGGTCATCCATTACTTCCTGGAAGCGGCCCTGGGCCATGTCTTCAAGCGGGGATACCACTTTGGGGTGCCGCAGAAGACTTTTGGGGGTCATCACCACCAGAGGCTTGCGGAAAGGGCGCACCATTTGGCGGCGCAGCAAATGGAAAAAGTTGGCCGGCGTGGTCACATTCACCACTTGCATATTGTGCTGGGCACACTGCTGAAGCCAACGCTCCAGCCGGGCGGAGCTGTGCTCTGCTCCCTGCCCTTCGTAGCCGTGGGGCAAGTACAGCACCAGGCCGCTTTGCACCTTCCATTTATCCTCCGCGGCCGAAATAAATTGGTCCACGATAATTTGCCCCCCGTTGAAAAAGTCGCCAAACTGGGCTTCCCAGATCACCAGCGTTTCGGGATCGGTCATGGAATAGCCATAGTCGAAGCCCATTACGCCGTACTCGCTCAGGTGGGAGTTGTAGATGGCGAAGCGCCCCTCCCGGCCGGGGATGTTGTTAAGCAGGATTTGCTCCTCCTCGGAGTCTTCTACTTTGATCACCGCGTGGCGGTGGGAGAAAGTACCCCGCTCGCTATCCTCCCCACTGAGGCGGACATTGTAGCCGTCACTAATGATGGTCCCGTAGGCCATTAGCTCGGCCATGCCCCAGTCCAGGGCATTGCGGTCTTCCACCATGGCGCGGCGGTCTTTCATCAGTTTTTTGATCTTGTTGAAGAATTTCTTGTCTTCCGGGAGCTCGGTAATGGTGTGGGCTATCTTGCGCAGTTCCTCTTTCGGGAAACCCGTCTCGGGAGACTGATCAAAGTCTTCTTCTTCCGAGGCGCGGTAGTCTTTCCACTCCTCTTCCATGAAATAACGAATGGTGTTGCGCTCGATCTTCTTGCTTTCGTCAAAGCGCATCTCCAATACGTCCTTAAATTCCTTTTCCAGTTGCTTGGTAAACTGGGCATCAATCATGCCCTCCTCGGTGAGTTTATCCGCGTAAATCTCCTTGGGATTGGGATGCTTATTGATGCTTTTGTAGAGAAGTGGCTGGGTAAAGCGGGGCTCATCTCCCTCGTTGTGCCCGTATTTGCGGTAGCACAGCAGGTCTATGAATATGTCGCGGTTAAACTGCTGGCGGTATTCCATGGCAAATATCACCGAATGGATCACGGCCTCCACGTCGTCGCCATTCACGTGCAGTACCGGCGCCATGATGGTCTTGGCTATGTCCGTGCAGTAAGTACTGGAGCGTCCGTCCAGGTAATTGGTGGTAAAACCTACCTGGTTATTGATCACCAGGTGAACGGTCCCGCCGGTGCGGTAGCCTTCCAGGCGTTCCATTTGCAGCACTTCGTACACGATGCCCTGCGCCGCCACGGCGGCATCGCCGTGGATGAGGATGGGCATCACTTTAGAAGCGTCTTTCTCGTAATCGGTGTTGATCTTGGCCCGGGCAATGCCTTCCACCACGGCATCTACCGCTTCCAGATGACTGGGGTTAGGGCTTAGGCTTAATTTTACCGTCTTATCATTGTCCAGTTGATTGCGGGAAGAATAGCCCAGGTGGTATTTGACGTCACCATCAAATTCGTCCTCCACGAATTTTTTCCCTTCAAACTCGCTAAAGATGTCGCGCTGGGTTTTGCCGAAGATGTTGGAAAGCACATTGAGGCGGCCACGGTGGGCCATGCCCATGACGAATTCTTCCACGCCCAGGTCACTGGCGCGGCGCAGGCCAAAATCAAGCGCTGGGATCAAGGACTCCGCCCCTTCTATGCTGAAGCGCTTTTGGCCTACGAATTTCCGGTTGAGAAAATTCTCAAAGGCCACCGCTTCATTGAGCTTACTTAAAATGCGTTTCTTTTCCTCTCCCGAGAACTGGGGTTGATTGTCATTGGCCTGCAGCTTTTCCTGAATCCAGGATACGGCCTCTCCGTTGCGGATGTACATGTACTCCACCCCTATGCTCTGGCAGTAGGTACGGTGAAGTTTTTCAATGATCTCGCGAAGCGTCTGGGAGGAAGAAAAGCCCACCTCCTTAGCGGCCTGAAATTGCAGGTCTAAATCCCTTTCCTGGAGCCCGTAATTTTCCAGGTGCAATTTGGGGAAGTATTCCCGTCGCGTCCGCACCGGGTTGGTCTCGGTAAAAAGGTGTCCGCGGTGCCGGTAATCATCAATGAGCTCCAGCACCTGAAACTCCTTGCGTATTTCCGCGGCTATTTCCTCGTGGCTGAGGCCTTCGGCTACTGCCCGCCCATCCGCAGCGGCTTCTTCCCCGTATTCTTCCACCGCAAAATCGTAACCCTGGAAAAAAGCCCGCCAACTGGGCTCTATGGTATCCGGGCTGCGCAGGTATTTTTGGTAAAGGTCATCTATGAATGTGGCGTGCACTCCTCCTAAAAAGGAAAATCTGTCCATGACGAGAGAATCGGTCTATAAAGAATGGCAAAATTAACACTTAATGACGGGCTGGGCCCGCCCAAAAGGGTAGCTTGTCTATGCAAGATTAAGAAACTTAATTGGGGGCGCTGGCTCTCTTATTACAAAATTCATAACTACCTATAATTTAGCAAGTTGTTAATTTAACAAGAGCGTTCTTTCAGCGGTGCTAATGAGCTCTTCGTAATCCCTACCTAGATAGTCGACCTAAGCATTTTCATACTTTTTTGCTGCAGCCCAAAAAAGTAT
>JAVLBR010000061.1:0-12157 GCA_031581125.1 Schleiferiaceae bacterium
GATTTTAGGCCGCGTCTGAACCGCCGGAGTTCTATTTCTTGGAAGCTTGCCGATCTAGAGTGGCTACTTTTGATGGGGTAGCAGGTGTTAAGCCCCCTTGGGGGGGTTGGGGGCTTTGCCATTAAAGATGAGTGAGCGTAAAGCGCCCCAAACTCCTGTAATCCAACTCTTCTCCTCGAAAATCCAAAAGCGCAGCGATCGAATGGCTAGCGTTTACTCCTCCCTCACCTGCCTCCCGCCCCTTGCCAGTTAAACAATTCCCCAGTTCAACTTATCAACCTTATCAAAGTGCTCCGTTTACTGGTTGTACAAACAGGATATGGTGCGGCGGTGCCGCTCCAGGGGGACTATTTAGCCTGCTTTTGCTTCAGGCCCACAGACCTGGTAGGGCAGACTCCCTCTTTTGGCCGCAGGCCGCCCCTCTCCAAAGCGCCGGGCCAATAAATAGCTACCTCGAGGGGCGCCCTTCCAGCCAGCGCTTAAAATCTGCCGCGCGATCGGTGGCTACGATAACGTGCTCCTCAAAAGGAGGCTTGAGCTCCAATTTAAGGCGGGCGCGGCTCCAGGCGTACATATTGTCAAGGGCTTGTAGCTGGACGATCATCTGGCGGTTGATGCGATAAAATTGGCGGGGATCCAGCAGGTTTTGTAAGTGTTCCAGACTCTGGTCTAGCGGAACGTCCTTGCCTTCATACAGGCGGGCATACACCACCTTATCCTGGGTGAAAAAATAGGCGATCTGCTTTATTTCCACCGTTCGGTAGCGCTGGCCGAGCTTTACCAGCAGGCGTTCCTGATAGCGGGGTTGATGCACGGCCTGGGCCAGGCGCTGGTAGTCGATGGAATCGAGCGGCGCGCGGGCCCGGTCCAGGGCTGTAGCCAGCTCCTCTTTTTTAATGGGCTTGAGGAGGTAGTCCAGGCCGTGGTAGCGAAAGGCCTCCAGGGCATACTGGTCAAAGGCGGTGCAAAAGATGACCGGACAGGTCAAGGCCACTTGGTCCAGCAACTCGAAGCTGTGCCCATCAGCCAGTTCAACGTCCAGGAGGATAGCTTCCGGGTGGGGGTGATTTTTTAAATAGGCCCGGGCCTCCGCTATGCTGGGGGCCGGGGGCGGCACCTGGGCCTGTGGCCTCAGTTCCTGAACCAGGCGCTGGAGGCGCTTGGCGGCGCGGGGTTCATCTTCTACAATGTAAATGGTCATAATAAACAGGTATTAAACATGGGCATTGAGCGGCTGGGAGTGGGTGCTGAGCGGGGCCAACAGGGGGAGGCTTACGATAAAATGCGGAGGCCCCGGACTGGTCCGCACGGGCCGCTTGCTGTAATAGCGATACTTCCGGGCTATAGCATCCAGCCCGTATCCGGTAGAAGGGGGTTGGGTAGCCTTGGGCTGCAAGGGGTTGCGCACGATCAGCTCATCTTCCTGGGTAAAGATCTCGATCCTGAGCGGCTTTTGCAGGGCTATTTGATTATGCTTGAGGGCATTTTCCACCAGCAGCTGCAAAGTGAGCGGGGGAATGGCCGTAGGAAGCGCTTCCGGCCTTACCTGGATATTTACCTCGAGGGCCTCGTCAAAACGGATGTGCTGTAAGTGCAAAAAGCTACGTACCATCTGCAGTTCTTCTTCTAAGGAGATGAGATCGGTATCGCGGTAATGAAGGATGCGCCTAAAAAAGTCACTCAGGCCTTCCAGGTACTGACTGGCCAGCTGGGTGTCTTCCTCAATAAGGGCCATGAGGGTGTTAAAACTATTGAAGAGAAAGTGCGGATTCACCTGACTGCGCAGGGCTTCGTATTGGGCCCGAACCCGTTCTTTTTCCTGCTTTTGGCGCCGGGCATTGCGGCGAAGCTGCCAGCGTACCACCCCGCCCATGCTACCAAGCCCCACTAAAATGAGCCCACCCATTCCGTACCAGCGCTGGTACCAGGGCGCGGCGATGGTAAAGGCATATTGCCGCATTTGATCGGAGGGAAAGCGCCCGTTTACGCCCGCTATCACTTTAAAGGTGTAGTCGCCCGGGGGCAGGCGGGGATAGGTTACCTGGGTGTTTTTGCTTATGCTCCAGTCCAGGTCATAGCCCTCCAGCATGACCCGGTAGCGGACGGCCTCCGGCCGAATGTACCAGCGCCCCAGGTAGTGAAAGGTGAGGTGATTTTGATCGGCCGCAAATGCTTGCTGCCCGGTAGGCTGCAGATAGAGCTCTACTCCCTGAAGAAAAGTTTTGGGCCGGGGGACGGCCTCTAGCATAGCCGGTTGGATCACCATTATGCCCTGCTCCGTACCGCAAAGGATGGCGCCACTGGCCGTCACTTGCTGCGCGTGCAGCTGGGGCAAAAGCTGCCCCAGGCCGTAGGCAGAGCCATAGTGCCGCCAAGAACGCTGACCGGGCAGGTAACAGCTCACTTGCCCATCGCGAAACATGTAGATACCGCCTTGAGGCCCCACCTGTAGGCCGGCGCCTTGGCCCTGTATCTCGGAAGGCGGAAGCTCCAGCGCTGTACCCGCGGCCCCAAACCCCCGCAAAGCCCCCTCCCTTGTAAGCGCCCATACACGCTCTTTTTGATCTATTGCGAGATCTATTACGGGGGCGCTGGGTTGATCCCTTAAGGGCACAAAGTGCTGGCCTTCCCAACGCAGTATGCCCTGCCCATCGGTTGCAATGAGGGGCTGCCCCCGGGCGTTCATCTCGATCTTATAAACGTACTGCAGGGATGCACCGGCGCGGGTGGATGCGCTTTTAAAGCGGACGGCCTTTTCGTGGAGCGGAAGGTAGCCCACCCCTCCCAAGGTTCCTATCCAGAGCCGTTCTTGATTGCCCGCCAGGCTTAGTACGTTGTTGTTGATCAGCCCATCTGCCTCCGTAAAGTTTTCAAGTTGCCTCTTTCGGATATCCCAGCGATAAAGCCCACCGTTAAAAGTTCCGGCCCATAAAAAGCCGGCGCCTGCCTGCCGCCACAGGCTGAGCACCCGGTGCGGAAGGGTGAAAAGCTGCTCGGTGCGCCCACTGCGGCGGTGGATGGCCTCTATTACTCCTTCACTGGCCTGATAAAGCAGGCTGTCACCCAGGTGTAAAGCGCTTATCGATTTCCCTTGCTGGTAGCGGGTAAGCCATAAATTAATGCGGTAGAGGCCGTTTCGGGTGCTTACCCAGAGGTGCCCCTCGCGGTCCAGGGTCATATCCTGGGTGGGAACGCTTTTCTTCAGTCCCACCTGGGTGCGTCGAAAGGGCGTATTGCCAAAGGCATGGTAAAGCTTACCCCGCTCACTGAGCCACCAAGTGAGGTTATGGGTTTGCAAAACTTTGGCGGCATCTGCGCTGGGTGCGGTGAGGGTATCTCCCCCGTAGAGGCCTCGTTGTAACAGGGCCTCATAAAAGCCCAGCAGGGGCCGCTGCCCATTGGTATCGATCCACTTCACAATCTGATCGGGCCGGGGCTGTACGTGGTTTTCTACCAAAAGACTATCCCCGTGCCGGCGTAACTGATAAAGCCCGTAGTCTGTGGCGGCCTGTAGCTTTCCATCCTGCGCTACCAGCCGATAAACGGAAGCGAGTCCAGCGGGCTGTTGGGCGGGAAAAGTCCAGGCCGCTTCCCGGTCCCGAAAGGCAAGCCCCCCGCCCTTGCTCGTGGCCCAAAGGACTCCGTCTGGGCCCTGGGTTATTTCGGAAACAGCTGAGGAATCCGGAAAACGCCCACTGGTGCGCAAGGCACCTTGTGCTTCGCGGTACAGCTTGCCGCTGGCATCGCCTGCCCAGAGGACGCCGCTGCTGTCGCGATACATGGCCGTAATGGCCTGCCTCGTTGCTGCTCCCTCCGCCCAGGCTTGTTTTTTATAATCTCGTCCCTCGTAGCGAAATAAGGCGCGGTCTGCCGCCAGCCATATAAACCCCTGGTGATCACAAAATAGCCGCAAAGCACTGGCGCCCTGCGCTTCCGGGGGCAGGGGTATCTCGTGCTCTTCAAAGTCCTGCGCCGCCATAAAAGCGGCACTGCTCACCAGCAGCGCCATGGCCAGGATTAAAGGCCGGATATTTTCAGGGGCCTGCCTCATTGCTGGGTCATTTCCAGGGCCACTTCCACCCGCACTTCCTCGGCGATTTTTTGGTTCACTACCTGCGGTATGGTGATTTGGTGATCTGCCAGCAGGATGGTAAACTTACTCTCTACTTTTAGGCGGGGGGGCGCCCATTCTAGCTGGCACTTGATGATGCGCTCTACCATTTGACCGTGAATTTTCAATCGTCCCTTGGCTCTTATTTGATGCTTCCCCGCCGGTAATTCACTGATATCTTCGATGAATTTGCCGGTAAAACTAGCGGAGGGGAAGCGGTCGCTTTCCAAATAATTTTCGTGGAAGTGCTCTTGTTGGAGGGGGCTGTTAAAACCTTCAAACCCTCGGGTTTTAACCAAGAATGCAAAGCGGTTTTTTTGGGTATCTACCAAGCCGGAAAGATCATTGCTACGGGCCTGAATGAGCTCTAGCGGGGCATCGCTTACAAAGCGCACTTCCCCTTCGTTGCCCTTATAGATGGTGGGCGCAGGTAGCCCATAAGCGAGGACCAGGACGCCCATCCATAGAAATATTGCCTTCATAATACCGCCAATAAGTTGACTTAGCAAAATTCAAAGATAGGGAAAGGCCGGCCCAAAGGGCGCCGCCCAGCCCGTATTTCCGGGTACCCAAGGCGTAAATTAGGAGCGGCGGTGGCCAGCTCCCAGCCCGGTGGGCCAGATTCGCTCCTGACCCCTTCAGGCCTATCTAGTGTCCGTCCATACTGTCCGGTGTCTGTTCTAGAAAGTCCAAGAACGAGGCGCGAGAGGACGATAAAACCGCAGTTTACTAGAGTAAATGAGGATTTTGAGGACGATCGTCTCGCCACGGGCGAGAGACTTTATAGACAGACACTAGCCAGTGGCGGTTAAAACAGGCCCTCAATGCCCTCCTCGGTGAGGTTTATCCCCAGGGCGGCTGGTTCTTTGGGCAGGCCGGGCATCCGCATAATACTACCCGCTATGGGCACCAAAAATCCGGCGCCGGAAGCCACCTCTACGGCCCTGATGTGCAGGATGTGGCCGCTGGGCGCGCCCTTTTGTTGCGGGTCCTCGGAAAAAGACTTCTCCGTTTTGGCCATGCAAATACCCCAAGGCCGCTCCCCCAGCCGGGCTATTTGGCGCAAGTGCTTGCGCGCTTCTGGGCTGTACTTCACTTCGGCCGCGCCGTAAATTTCCTGGGCCAGGGTCTCGATCTTAGCGGTTAGTGAATCCGTGAGGGGATACAAAGGCTTAAATTGACTGGGCTTCTCACAAAGCGCTACGGCCCGCTCCGCGAGTTTTTCCGCGCCAGCGCCTCCCTGTCCCCAGGCATCAGCCCGTTCGCAGGCCACGGATAAGGACTGGCAAAGGGCTTCCACAGCCTGCAGCTCCTCCTCGCTGTCGTGGGTAAAAAGATTGATGGCCACCAACGGGGTGATGCCAAAGCGCTTCACATTTTCGAGATGGCGGGCCAGATGATCCCGGCCCCGGCGCACCGCCTCGGGATCGGGTTCGTTCAATTGATCCAGGGCGGTTCCGCCTTGGTATTTGAGCCCTCGTACCGTGGCTACCAGCACCACCACGCGCGGCGATAAGCCGCCGTGGCGGGCTTTGAGGTCGAGGAATTTCTCGCCGCCCAGGTCAAAGCCAAAGCCAGCTTCGGTCACCACGTAATCGGCCAGGCTCATGCCCAGGCGGGTGGCCAAGAGCGTATTGGTACCCTGGGCAATGTTGGCAAAGGGCCCGCCGTGCAGCAAGGCGGGATTGCCTTCCAGGCTTTGAACCAGATTGGGTTTCAAAGCATGCTGGAGCAGGGCGGCCATGGCCCCTACTACGCCGATATCGGCGGCGTAAAGGGGTTCTTTATCGTAGCTCTGCCCTACGTAGATTTTTCCCAGGCGTTCTTTTAAGTCGGCTGTGTCGCGCGCCAAACATAGGATGGCCATCACTTCCGAGGCGGCGGTGATGTCGAAGCCCGTTTCCCGGGGTACGCCTCCGTTGCGACCGCCCATACCCGCGTTGATTTGCCGTAGGGCCCGGTCGTTCATATCCATAACCCGCTTCCACACCACGGTGCGGGGATCGAGTAGCGGCGTACGGCGGTGATGGAGGTGATTGTCTATGGCGGCGGAAAGCAGATTATGGGCCTTTTCTACCGCGGCAAAATCCCCGTTGAAATGGAGATTGATGTCTTCCATGGGCTGCAATTGGGCCCTTCCACCGCCGGTGGCGCCCCCTTTCAGCCCGAAAACGGGCCCCAGAGAGGGTTCCCGGAGCACGGCCAAAGAGGACTTACCGATGCGCCGCAGGCCGTCGTTTAGGCCTACGGAGATGGTGGTTTTGCCCTCGCCAGCGGGCGTGGGGGAAATGGCCGATACCAGGATTAAGCGGGCGTTTTTTAGCTTTTCCTCCTGGGTGAGCGCCAGGTTTAGCTTGGCCTTATGACGGCCGTAAGGCTCGTAATCTTCCGGCTGGAGTTCAAGCTTTTGGGCAATTTTTTCGATGGGCTGCAGCGGACTGCGCCGGGCTATTTCCAGATCTTTCATGGCTTAATTTTGGGCTTCGAAGGTAGGGGGCTATAACCCCGCGAAAACTGATATTGATCAGCCAGCTAAAATGAAGGTTAAAAAGACCAGGCGTACCCAGGGGGCCCAGCATCACTTTTGGCCGGAGGCCAATAAATGCTGCACCGCCAAGCGGTAGCCGGATAATCCCAGGCCAGAGATGCTGCCGCTGGCCACCGCACTCACGTAGCTGTGCCGGCGAATGGGCGCCCGGCCGGCGGTATTACTGAGATGTACTTCCAGAACGGGACAGGGCAGCATAGCCACTGCATCAGCTATAGCCAGGGAGGTGTGGGTGTAGGCGGCGGGGTTAAGTAGGATCCCCGCACAGCGCTGGCCCAACTGCTGGAGGGCTTCCACCAGAGCCCCCTCCGCATTGTGCTGCTGGTATAGAAAATGGTGCGCGGGATAGGCCTGCCGCAAATCGCGCAGGAGCTCCTCCATGCTTTCCGTTCCGTACACATCAGGTTGGCGGCGCCCCAGCCAGTTAAGGTTAGGCCCGTTGATGATGCCTATCTCCATTTGCTGTAATTTAGACCGCTAAAGTAAAGAGATGCGCTGGACAGCGGCCATAAAGGATTTTGGGCATTACCTACGACTGGAAAAAGGGCTGGCAGACAATACCTTAAAAGCCTATCGCCGGGATCTGAACTGGCTGAGCCATCAAGCTAGCGAAAGAAAGTGGCCTGATCCCTTGAAGATAAGCCGCACCGAACTACAGGAAAGCATTGTGGAGCTGGGCCAGCAAGGCCGTTCGGTGCGTAGCCAGGCCCGTTATATTTCGTCCCTCAAGGCGTTTTTTCAGTACCTGCGCCTGGAAGAATGGCGGGATGACAATCCGGCTGAGCTGCTGGAAAGCCCGCAGCTGGAGCGCAAGCTACCTGATTACCTGGAGGAAGAGGAGATCCAACAAATGCTGGCGCTCATAGACCGCAGCAAGCCCGAGGGGCATCGCAATGAGGCCATCCTGGAAACGCTCTACGGCTGTGGCCTACGGGTGAGTGAATTGTGCGGTCTGCGCTTGAGCCAGCTCTTTTTTAAGGAGCAGTTTATCCGCATCCTGGGCAAGGGGGCTAAAGAGCGCTTGGTGCCTATTAATGCCCGCGCTATGGAAAGTATAGCGCGTTATCGTAAGGAGCTAAGGGTCCATCTGGACATAGCGCCGGGGCATGAAGACATTCTTTTTTTGAACCGGCGGGGTAAACAATTAAGCCGGGCCATGATCTTTCACCTGATCAAGGAATTGGCGGCCCTAGCCGGGGTGCGAAAAAAAGTAAGTCCCCACACCCTGCGGCATAGCTTTGCCACGCATCTGGTGCATCACGGGGCGGATTTACGGGCGGTACAGGAGATGCTGGGGCATGCCAGCATTACTACCACGGAGATTTACACCCATCTGCAGCAAGAACATTTGCGGGAAGCCATACTGCGCTACCACCCGCGGGGCCGAGGGAATACTTAGGCCCCCACCTTTTCAATACGGGCTCCGGCGGCCATATTTTCCATCAGGTTCCGGGCTATTTCGATGGTGGCCGTGTCGCTATGGGTTTGCGGCTGGGTGCGAAAGTCGATGGGATGGGGCCCATCAAAGAGACTGTCTATGTCCAATATCAGCCGCAGCTGGGGAACATTGGACTCGCCCGGTACACGGAAAGAAAAATCTTCCTCTACCCTTTGGTATAGGGGATTGGTGCCCGGGTGGTAAGCATTGAGAATATCGTTGCTGCTGCCCAAGCTCCCGGAATCGTTGCTACGGCCCTCGATGATGGCAAAGCGGTACTTGAGCATAGTCCAGTAAGTTTGCTGATAAGCCGCCAGGGGGTGGTCTTGGGAAAAGGAAGTGGGATCGGACTCATTCTGAACGGAGTCTACGCCCAGTCCCAGGCTGATGTTGGTATAAAGACCAGGTTTTAACGTGCCGGTGAAAAAGGGATTGCCCCCTTCCTCCAGCCGCAGCAAGGCGATTTTTTTGAGCTCTTGGGCATCTCCATTTACATCGGTGAGCTCTACCTTGGAGAGGTAAAGGAGAAACTTGGTAAGGGTAAAGGTATAGCCGTTGCTTAAGTCTACGGTGTCGCGGAGGGCCACGGCATTGCCATTTTTACGCAGTTCCAGCTGGAAACGAACATCGCGGGGTTGATCATTATCGGAGTCGTCGCAGGCTACGAAGAAGAGACTGGTAGCAAGGAAAAAAAGAAGTGATCGCTTAAGCATGGCAATGTGTATTTAAAAGAGTCCGAATTCAAGGGTATCACGGATCAGTTGAGCCCGTTGAAAGTCTTGAAAATCGCCAGGGTCACTGGTTATAACGGGATTATTTTCGATAAATATTTGGTCCAGCGCATCTTTTAGGTTGCAAGTGAGGACCAGGCGCATTTCGTTTTGATTATCCACGGCAAAGGCGGTGGTTTGGGCATAAACGGTATCGCTGAGTTCTAAACCGCCGATTTTCCAGCGTACCTCTTCGGTTTCTTCCACGGTATCGGTAGGCGCACTGGTGACCACCTTTCCGTAGAGGAGAAAGTGGTAGTAGCCAAAACCAAAAGGCAGCTGCAGCTCCTCATTACGGGCCAGCTTTAGCGGCACCTGCATGCTACCGTTGGGCCCTACCGGGAAGCTATCTACGCCCAGGGTGAGGATAAACTTGCCGTTGTACCCCCCCGGGGGGATGCTGTCTATCAAATCAGAGTAAAAGGGCGGCCCCATCAGTTCATATTCCAGGTCGGCAGAAACGGTATCATCGGCCTGCACGGGAATAAACATCAGGTTGGAAGCCAATAGCTTTAAGCTATCAAAATAAAAAAGCTCGCCCTGATCGGTTAGGTAGGCCGTGTCGGTAACCATGGCACTATCGCCGTAAAAGGGGATCACAGAGAGGCGTACATTGTCCGGATCCCGCGGTTCATTTTGCGAAGTGATATTGGGCTCTTCACAGGCCCAAACCGCGGTTAGTAAAAGGAGACTTATGAAAAGACCTTTTTTCATGGGAAATAAATGTTTCATTACAAATATAGGGAGAATACCTTAGCGGGAGCCGTCTTAGTGAGCCTGATCACCATTTGGATGAGTTTGCGAAGGTTCCTCCTCCCTGCTTATATTTTTCATGGTATTATAGTCTTCTGTTTGTTCTATGCTATCCATGATTTGGTCGAGGATGGCCCGGGCAGACTGGCTATAGTCAATATCCAGGGGCTCTTTGAAGCGAATGCTGAGGTCTACGCTGCGCTTTTTCATCATGAGGCCCTTTTTGTCGAAAGCACGGCGGAAACCATTGATCACCACCGGCACTACCACTGGCTGCGTTTCTTTAATGATATGGGCCGTTCCCCGGCGGCCTGAAACAAAGGGCGTGGTGGTACCCTGAGGAAAAGTAATGACCCAGCCGGAATTAATAGCCTTAAAGATCTTGTCGATGTCCCGGGGATCCACCCCCCGGTCAATGATCTTGCCCGCTTCGCGCCAGGTGCGCTTAATAGAAACGGAGCCCACGTAAGCAAAGAGCTTGGGCAGCAGGCCCAAGCGCATGGTTTCACTGGCGGCAATGAAGTAGATATTGACCTTGGGATTAACCAGGGCCAAGGGGAAATTAATGCGATCGTAAACGCCCCACTTGGCGGCACAGAAGACCTGGTACATGCCCGTCACATCTGCAAAGTAGGTCTGATGATTGCTCACGAATAGAACTTTACGCTTGGGCAAGTCTTTGAGAACACGGGAACCCTGCACATGGGTTTTATTGGCCACATTAAAGCGGTAATAGGCCATACTGCCAAAAATCAAGATCAAAAGTCGCTTGATCAAAAGGGAGTTACCAAAAGCATCGCGCCATTTTAAGGCCATGAGCAAAATCCGTTAAAGTGAGCAAATATAGACAGTGTATCCGCAAAGGCGCTTAGGAAGGCCTGGGCGGCACCGCGGGCAATAGGGCTAAAAGCTCGCACAAGATCATCGCCGTAGCCCCCCATATGGTTACGCCCTGGGCCTGATAGGCGGGAACCCGCAGGGACTCTTTGCGGGTGGCCACCGTGGTATGGCAAAAAGCGGCCTGGTCCTGGAGAAGGGGGAGCGGAATACGGTGGATCTGGGCCACCTCACTTTTCTGGCGGCGAAGGGCCAGGGGCTGGGCGGCCAGGCCCAGGAAGGGGTAAACCTGAAAATCACTGGGCGGAATGTAGAGCTCGGTAAGGGCGCCCAGCAGCTCAATTTGGGAGGGGGCGGCGCCTATTTCCTCTTCGGTCTCGCGCAGGGCGGTGTGGGCAATATGAAGGTCGGCCGGCTCTACTTTACCGCCCGGGAAGGCTATTTGTCCGCCGTGCACGCCATCATAGGGCGGTCTTTCGATAAATAGCAGGTAGGGCGTCTCCCCGCGGTTTTCGACCAGGGCCAGTACGGCGGCCTGGCGGGGCCGCTTATGCGCCGGTGGTCCCTGCCGGGGACGGCCACCGGGCGAGAGCCGCGTGCGGGCCTCCGGACCCGGAAGCGGCTCCTGAATGGCTTGGCGTAACTGGTCCGCAACGGAGGCAAAATTCATGAGGCAAAGGTCCCCAATTTTTGTTATTTACCGCCCGGTGGGCCAGCAAAAGACCCGCTTACGGTACCTTTGCCCACATGGCGGCTGTCCCTGCATACCAATTGGCCCTGGCGGTGCCCGTGTACAACCATCAACCCCTGGAATTGCTCGAGGAAGCCTATGCCCAGCTGCAAGCCCTTCCCCTTGCTACCGGCATTTATCTCCTAAATGACGGCTCCCCCTCCCCCCTATCCGCCCTGGAAAAATGGGCTCGATCCCATAAAAACGTGTATTACCAGCGTGCTTCCGCTAACCGGGGCCGGGCCGCTACCCGCAATGCCCTGGCCAGCTGGGCGGATGCAGAATATTGCCATTTCCTGGACGACCAGGCGGTAGTGGACCAGGCGCAATTTTGGGCCCAGCTCTGGGAATCCCGCCTGGAAGGCGGTGTGGTATATGGGCCCGCGGCCTACACGCCCCAACCCGAGCAGGGGAGCGAATTGCGCTGGCGCGTGGGCCGCCACCGGGAGCTGCGCTGCTTTCCCCCGGAAGATCCTTACGGGGCGTTTAAGGGGCATCACTTCCTGGCCCACCACCGCGTTTGGCACCGGGTTTCCTTTGCGGAAACGCTTCGGGGCTACGGCCATGAAGACACCCTCTTTGGCCTGGAGCTGGAAGCGCAGGGCATTCCCATCAAGGCGGTAAACCTGCCCGTTTACAACACGCCGCTGGACCCCAACCCCCTGTTTTTGCAGAAAACCCGGGAAAGCCTGGACAATCTTCGCTTTATTGAGGCGCAGTATCCCCAGTGGCGCCACCGCTTTAAACTGCTGCAGGCGCGGAAATGGCTGCTTAAGATACCCGGGCTGAGGGCGGTGTTGAGACTCCTTTGGCCGGCAGGCCGAAAAATAATGGAAAAGGGGCTGCTAAGCCCTGCAGCGCCGCTCTGGCTATATGATCTCTACCGGCTTTTTTACCTGATGGTGGCCGCCCGGAGCACTTCCCGTAAGCGCTGACGTTCCTGGGCCCAATTATTTTCCCGGGCCGCCTG
>JAVLBR010000062.1:0-12057 GCA_031581125.1 Schleiferiaceae bacterium
TAGCGCAGGGCCTCGATGGGGTCCAGGCGGCTGGCCCGGTAAGCCGGATAAAAACCAGACAGCAGCCCTACCACCAGGCAGAGCAAAACGGCCAGGCCCATCCAGTTCCAGGGAATGATGAAGCTGCCCCCGATGAGCGCCGAAGTTCCGTTGCCAATGGCTATGCCCAGGACAATGCCCCCGGCGCCGCCCAGCAGACATATCACCACGGCTTCCGTCAAAAACTGACTGCGGATAAGGCCGGCCCCCGCGCCAATGGCTTTGCGAATACCGATCTCCCGGGTTCTTTCGGTCACCGATACCAGCATGATGTTCATCAGCGCGATGGCCGCCCCCAGCAGGGTCACCACCGCAATGATCATGGCTGCCAGGCTTACCGAGCTGAGATTTTCGATGAGGGTTTGGCTTAAGTTGTCGCTTTTGATCACGTGGAAATTGCTTTCCTTCCGGGGCGGCAGTTTACGGACCGCTCGCATGGCCGCCTTGGCTTCCCCTACGGCCATGGGGAGGTCCTGGCTGGTGGTGCTCATCACGTTTATGGCATAGCTACCCCCGGCGCTATAATTCTGCCGGGCCGTACTGATGGGAATCCAAATAGTGTTGTCCCCTCCGCGGCCAAAGGAATTGCCCTTGGACTGCAGCACGCCTATCACGCGGTAGCGCTTGCCGCCTACGGAAACCACCTCCCCTTGCGGATCGTTTTTTCCGAACAGGTCGGCGGCCACGTCGGCCCCGATCACCGCCACGGGGGCCGCCCCTTGCACTTCCCGGCGATTGATGTTGCGCCCCCGGGCCATCTCGTAGCCAGCCGTCTTCAGGTAGTTATCATCCACCCCCATGAGGTCCACGTTGGGATTGGTGCTGCGGTTGCGATACTGCAGTTTCGCCTGGCCGCTGAGCTGATTGGATAGGCTGGGCACCGCCTGGGGCACCTGGCGCATTTTTTCCGCAAAGGCGGAAGCCTCGTAAAAACTGATTTCCGGGTAATTCTTAGGCTCTTTACCATCCCGTCCTATCCGCACGTTGGGCGCCCGGTTTTGCACGGTAAAAGTATTGGCCCCCAGCAAGGCAAAATTCCCCGTCAGCTCGGTCTTGATGGCATCTATAGCGGTAAGAATGCCCACCAAAGCCATGATGCCGATGGCGATGATAGCACTGGTGAGCACGGTTCGCAAGATTTGCCCGCGAATGCTGTGCAGCGCCATGCGCACATTTTCCAAAAACTGCTTCCTAAACATGGCGCCGAAGGTAGCAAAAACCTGGCCGGCGCCCCTCATCGGGAAGGGCCTTTCCGGGCGTGGAGCAGGCCTGCCGGCCAAATGTGATACGTTTGGCCGGGAGGCCTAAAAATCCCCTTCACTAAGTGTTTCTATTGTAAAAAAATAAGCTTAATTTTGCAGCCCTTTTTGTGGAAAGACAAGGAGCAAATAGGGTGTTGATAAACAATTCATTGTAAAATAAGCTTCCGCAGGAAATTCCTGAAATCCTTGCCAGCTGCGGAATACAAATCTTTGCTGAATGTCAGAGCAAGAAGAAAAAAAAGCGCCGGAAGGTGCAGCTGACACTTCTCAAAACGAAGTAAAAGAGGAAGCCCAAAAGGCGGAATCTCAAGCCGAAAAGGCAGATGCCGGAACTCAGCCCGGCGAACAAGCATCCCCCCAAGCCGAAACGGCCGAAAGCCCGGCGCAAGCCCAGCCGGAAGCCGAAGCCGAAGCCGATCAGGCTGATGAAAACCAACCCTTTGACTGGGATGAGTTTGAATACGGCATCGCCAAGCGCAGCCAGGCCGAGCGGGAGGAGCTTACGCAACTCTACGAGAATACCATCACCACCATAGACGAGCACGAAGTGCTGGAAGGAGAGGTGATCAACATGACCGACCGGGAAGCCATTGTAGACATTGGCTATAAATCGGAAGGGGTGATCTCCCTCAATGAATTCCGCTACAATCCCGACCTCAAAATCGGGGACAAAGCTGAGGTGCTGGTAGACAAACACGAAGACAAAGACGGCCAGCTGGTGCTCTCGCACCGCAAGGCGCGCGCCATCAAAGCCTGGGACCGCGTAAACGAAGCCTACGACAACGAAGAAGTAGTGAAAGGCTACGTGAAATGCCGTACCAAAGGCGGTATGATCGTAGACGTGTTTGGCATCGAAGCTTTCCTACCCGGCTCACAAATCGATGTGAAACCCATCCGGGACTACGACGCCTACGTGGACAAGAACATGGAGTTCAAGATCGTCAAGATCAACCACGAATTCAAAAACGTAGTAGTCTCCCACAAGGCCCTTATCGAAGCCGACCTGGAAGAACAAAAGCGGGAAATCATCTCCAAGCTGGAAAAAGGCCAGGTGCTGGAAGGTACCGTCAAGAACATCACCTCCTATGGCGTATTTATAGATCTGGGCGGGGTAGACGGCCTGGTGCACATCACCGACCTCAGCTGGTCGCGCATCAACCACCCCTCCGAGGTGGTAGAGCTGGACCAGACCCTCAACGTGGTGATCCTGGATTTCGACGAAGACAAGACCCGCATCCAGCTGGGTATGAAGCAGCTCGAGCCGCATCCCTGGGAAAAACTGGATGAAAACCTCAGCGTAGGCGATAAGATCAAAGGAAAAGTAGTGGTACTGGCCGATTACGGCGCCTTTGTAGAAATCCAGCCCGGCGTAGAAGGCCTCATCCACGTAAGCGAGATGAGCTGGAGCACCCACCTGCGCTCTGCCCAAGACTTTATGAAAGTAGGCGATGAGGTAGAAGCCGTGATTCTTACCCTGGACCGCGAAGACCGCAAGATGTCCCTCGGCATCAAGCAGCTTACCCCCGACCCCTGGACCGATATCACCACCAAGTATCCGGTAGGTTCCAAGCACACCGGTACGGTGCGCAACTTTACCAACTTTGGCGTATTTGTAGAGCTGGAAGAGGGCATAGATGGCCTTATCCACATCAGCGACCTGAGCTGGACCAAGAAAGTGAAGCACCCCAGCGAGTTTACCTCCGTAGGGGCGCAGATGGAAGTGATAGTGCTGGACATCGACGTAGAAAACCGTCGCTTGAGCCTGGGCCACAAACAAATCGAGGACAATCCTTTCGAAACCTACGCTACCCTCCTGGAAGAAGGCAGCCTTATAGAAGGCAAAGTAAGCCAGGTGGTAGACAAAGGCTGCGAAATTGTGTTTGAAAACCTGGGCATCGAAGCCTTTGTACCCAAGCGTCACATGCAAAAAGAAGACGGCGGCACCCTGGCGGAAGGGGAAACCGCTGACTTCCGCATCATTGAGTTCAATCCCGATGCCCGGCGGGTAGTAGCTTCGCACACCGAGGTGCACAAGCAAGTAAACGCCGAGAAAGAACAAAAAGAGAAGAAGCAAGCCAAGCAGGCAGTGAAGAAAATCCAAACCAATGTAGAGCGTTCTACGCTGGGGGATATCGAGCAGCTTAGCAAGCTTCGGGAACAAATGGATGACAAGGACGAGGACGAGCAGTCTTAATTTAAGGTCCCCTTCCCTTCTGAATAATAAAAGCTGCTTCGCCCCATCGGCGGGGCAGCTTTTTTTTACTCCGTTAAGCTTCGTTACAGCGACCTTATTTTTACTTGATCATATTGCCCAAAATTCCTAGTGTATGCGCGTAAAAGACGTCACCCAGTATCTGGAGCAAATAGCCCCCCTGAGCTATCAGGAATCATACGACAATGCCGGGCTGCTCACTGGCGCACCCGAACAGGAAGTAGATAAAGTACTGCTGTGCCTGGATGCCACCGAAAAAATTGTGGCGGAAGCGCAGCAAAAAGGGGCGCAGATGATCATCGCCCACCATCCCATCATCTTTGGGGGCCTCAAGAAGCTTACCGGCAGCAATTACGTAGAGCGCACCGTCATCGCGGCCATCCGGGCTGGCATTGCCATCTACGCCATTCATACCAATTTGGACAATGTGCAGCAGGGGGTTAACCAGCGCATCGGTACCACCCTGGGCCTGCCCCGGGCACGCATTCTGGCCCCCAAAAAAGGCCTGCTCTACAAGCTGGTGGTCTTCGTGCCTCATGAAGCGGTAGAGGCTGTTCGCGCTGCCGTCTTCAAGGCCGGCGCAGGGGCCATAGGCGATTACAGCGAGTGCAGCTACGCCCTGGAGGGTACCGGTTCCTTTAGGCCGGGAGCGGCGGCTCAGCCCGCCGTGGGCCAGCGTGGCACCCGGCACTACGAACCGGAAAGCCGCCTGGAATTCCTGGTAGAAAAACCCCAGCTCGGCCGGGTTCTTAGCGCCATGGTAGCCGCCCACCCTTACGAAGAAGTAGCGCACGACGTATTTCCCCTGGAAAACGCCCATAACACCGTGGGGGCCGGCATGATCGCCGAGCTGGAAGAACCGCTGGACACCAAGGCCTTTCTCCAGCGCATAAAAGAACAGATGGGGGGCGTGGTGCGCCACACAGCTCCCGTTAAAGAGCAGCTCCACCGCATCGCCTGGTGCGGCGGTTCCGGAAGTTTTCTCTTGCCCCACGCCATAGCCGCCGGGGCCGACCTATTCCTTACCTCTGATGTGAAATACCATCAATTTTTTGACGCAGAGAACCACCTGGTCTTAGCGGATATAGGGCATTACGAAAACGAACAATACACAAAAGCGCTTTTAGCCGACTTACTAAGCGAAAAATTCAATAATTTTGCCATTCTTCTCTCGGAGAATAGCACGAACCCGATTAATTACCTCTAAGCTCTATGGCTAAAGAAGTTACTGTAGAAGAGAAGCTTCGCGCTCTCTACGATCTTCAACTTATTGACTCCCGAATTGATCAAATCCGCAACGTAAGAGGGGAACTCCCGCTGGAGGTAGAAGACCTGGAAGACGAAATAGCCGGCCTCAAAACCCGCGAAAGCAAGCTAGCCGAAGAGCTCAAAGAGCTAGAAGAAGAGGTGAAAAACAAGCGCAACCTTATTAAGGAAAGCGAAGCCAAGATCAAGAAATACGAGTCCCAGCAAAAGAGCGTACGCAACAACCGGGAGTTTGACGCCATCACCAAAGAAATTGAGTACCAAGAGCTGGAAATAGAATTGGCCCAAAAACGCATCAAAGAGTTTAAAGCCAAGATCGATACCAAGAAAGAAACCCTCCAAACGGCCCAGGAAAAGCTGGAAGAACGCAACGCGCACCTGGAATACAAGAAAAAGGAGCTCCAGGGTATTCTGGAAGAAACCCAAAAGGAGGAAGAGGCCCTCATCAAGGAATCGGAGAAGCAAAGCAAGAAAATAGAAGAGCGGCTCTACAAAGCCTACAGCCGGCTGCGCAACAATACCCGCAATGGCCTGGCCGTGGTAGCCGTGCAGCGCGGCGCCTCCGGCGGTTCTTACTTTACCATCCCTCCTCAGCGCCAGTTGGAAATAGCCACCCGGAAAAAGATCATCACCGACGAGCACAGCGGCCGTATCCTGGTAGACCCCGAACTGGCCAAAGAAGAAGAAGAAAAGCTGGAAAAGCTCTTTTCCAAGGTTAAGCAGTAAGACCTGCTTTGGTGGCCGCCACTTCTACATCTCAGGGCCTGCGGGCTTTTCTACAAAACATAAAAGAGGGGCTCCTACCCCTCTTTTTTTGTGGCGCCCTCCTTTTGGGCGCGGGGGTTTCTGCCCAGCATGTGCACTTCAACCCCCGCATGGAAAAGGCGCTCCAGGATATTGTCCACCTTCGATATGCGGCGCTCCACCAGAAGCTAAGCCAGGAACGAAAACAGCACCCCCAAAACCGGGCCGCGGACTATCTCGAGGCGGCCTCTATTTGCATTTCCCTCTTTGTAAACGAGCGTTCGGAAGGCTTTACCCAAAAGGAACCCCGGCTGGAAGCGCTGCTGGAAAAGCTGGAAACCGTCCCCGAAAAAGAGCCCTACCAGCGATTACTGCGGGGCGAAATTCTGCTGGGCACCGCCATCCTGCAGGGCAAATATGGCCATACCTGGGCGGCCGCCTGGCGCTTTTCCAAAGCTTACAAGCTTCTTAAAACCAATTATGAGCGCTTCCCCAACTTTGCCCCCAACTACCTTCCCTGGGGCGTGCTTATGGCGGCCATCGGCTCTTTACCGGAAAGCTACCAGATGATAGCCGGCCTCCTGGGCTTCGAAGGAGACGTAGATAGGGGGCTACAATTGGTACGCCAGGGATACTATCAATGCCAGAACACCTCCCGATGGCGATTTTACAAAGGCTACCATGGCTTTGTATACGCCTTCGTGTACCAGCAGCTCGAAATCAAGCCCGCCCCTACCCTGCCCCAACTGGGACTGCCGGTAGCCAGCAGCAGCTTTTTTATTTACCTCCATGCCCAGGAACTGCTGGATCAGGGAAAGGCCCCTGAGGCCTACACCTTACTCCAGGAACGGCCCCAGGGGGAAGGCTTGCTAGCCTTTCCCTTTCTACACTACCTCACGGGAAAAGTAGCCCTCTCGGTAGCCCCCGAAAAGGCCGGCCCTCATTTCCATCGCTTCTTACGGGAGTCCGAAAACGAAATTTACCGCAACAGCAGCCAGCGATTCCTGGCCTGGTATCACCTGCTCCAGGGAGAAAAAGACAGTGTGGCGTATTGGCGCCAGCGCCTTTTGCAGGCGCCGCCCGGCGCCTCCGGGGCCGACGAGCAGGCGCGGCGGGAAGCCCGGCTGGGCTGGAACCCCACCCTCGTGCGTGCCCGCCTGGCCTATGATGGCGGTCGCTACCACGAAACTTTATACCTCCTTAAAAACGCCCCACCCGAGCGCCTGGCTAACTGGGCCAAATTGGAATGGCACTACCGCAAAGCCCGCGCCCACCAAGCCCTGCAGGCCTACCAGCAGGCGCAAAAACACTATCAACGCGGACTGGCACATCCGCCCGTAGAAAATAGTTATGCATTGGGAAATAGTGTTTTACAACTAGGGAATTTGGCCCTAAGGGCCCAAGATACCAGCGCAGCCCGCCGGTGGTATCAGCGCTGCTTAAGCTATACCGATTACCCCTTCTACGAAGGTATCCAACAAAAAGCCAAAGCGCGCCTAAGCGGACTCTAAGCGAGGAGTAAGCCTCCGGCTGCGCCAAGGCTTTCCTACAAAAAAAGATCAGTTAAAGGCCAGGAAGGACTCATTTGGCCGGCAGGCCTAAAACCGATGCCGCTCTCTACGCTACCCCCCTTAGATTTACTATTTTCACCGCCTCAAAAACCGCTCATGGAATCACTGCTTACCATCACCTGGGACGCCGGCCGGGGCCTGGACCTGGGCTTTTTTACCCTCCGATATTACAGCCTCTTATTTGCGGGGGGCTTCGTGCTGGGCTACCTCATCATGCGCCGCATTTTTGAGCGGGAGGGTATTCCCGAGGCCAAGCTGGATACCCTGCTTACCTACGTGGTGATCGCCACGGTGCTGGGGGCGCGCCTGGGGCATGTCTTTTTTTATCAGTGGGACTACTATTCCCAGCATTTATCGGAAATACCCAAAGTATGGGAAGGAGGGCTGGCCAGCCACGGCGCGGCCATCGGGATCATTATCGCCATCATAATTTACTGCCGGCGGGTGCTGCACAAGCCTGTCCTCTGGATGCTGGACCGCGTGGTGATCACCGTAGCCCTGGCGGGCTGCCTTATCCGGCTGGGGAATTTTGCCAATAGCGAAATTTATGGGCAAATGGCCAACTCCCAGTGGGAAACAGTCTTTACCAACCCGGTGCGGGAACGGATCATGGCGGTGTACGGCCGCTATCTGGAGGGGGTAGACTTCCAGGAAACCGACCGCAGAGAAGTGGCGGATAGCCTCATTCACCCCATCTACGAGGTAGAATTGCGATTTGCCCAAGGGGTGCAAAAAGAGGTGGCCCAGAAACTGGTCAACCGCCGGATAAGCCCTTACCTGGCCGGCTTGAGTAAGGAAAATGCTAATTTTTTAATTCCGCCCCAAAAACTCAATTGGCAGATAGACCGGGCTGGCGTAGCCGTGGTGGAAGGCCTGGGTATACCGCGGCGACCTACCCAGCTGTACGAGGCCATCGCCTACCTACTGATCTTTTTTATCCTGGCCCGGCTCTACCTGCTGGCCCCGGTCCGCCTGCGGCACGGTTTACTTTTCGGGCTGTTTCTGATCCTGGTCTTCGGCTTCCGCTTTTTCATCGAATTCTACAAAGAAAATCAGGTAAGTGCTGAGCAGGGCGACCTGCTGAATATAGGCCAGAAACTAAGTATTCCGCTGGTAGCGCTGGGGCTCTTCTTCTCCCTGCGCAAGCTAAACCATCCCGAAAATGAATAAGAAAAGCCGCCGCATAGTAGCCCTGCTCCTCCTGGTAGCACTGGCCATCTGGCTGGTGGCCCGCTTGGGCCCCGCTGCCTGGAACGGCAGTTCCCAGCCTGGAAAAGCCCCTGCCGCACAGCCCGTGGAGCCCCAATTTACCAAGGAAGGGGAGCTCTTTCTACTGCACGCGGGCCGGCCCGACACCCTGGTGAAACTGGATATCGAAATAGCCGAACGCCCCGATGAGATCCAGTACGGCATGATGTACCGCCGCAGCATTCCCCCCAAAACGGGCATGCTCTTTCTGATGCCCAGCGAGCGGAAACAATCTTTTTACATGAAAAATACCTACGTACCCCTGGACATTATCTATATCAATGATGAGCAAAGGGTGGTGAGTATCCAAAAAAACGCCCAGCCGCTCAACGAAAAAAGCCTCCCCAGCAAAGGGCCCGCTTCCCAGGTACTGGAAGTAAAAGCGGGCTTTAGTGAGCAATACGGCATTGAGCCCGGAACCCGCGTGCGCTGGCGCCGCGGCGCCTAAAGCGCCCTCCTGAAACGCCTGCCCCATGGAATCATCTAAGCGTACGCAATTTGGCTGGGCCTTTTACGATTGGGCCAACTCGGTGTACTCGCTGGTCATCAGTACCGCCATATTTCCCATCTACTTTAGCGAAGTAACGCCCGATAAAGTCTGGTTTTGGGGCCAAAAGCTCTCCGCAGCCTCGCTCTACAGTTACAGCCTCACGGCTGCCTTTGTCCTGGTGGTCTTTTTATCGCCTTTTCTCAGTGGCATAGCCGATTACAACGGCCGGAAAAAAGACTTCCTGCAGGGGTTTTGCTACCTGGGTGCCGCCGCCTGTTCAGGGCTATTTTTCTTCCACGGGGACAACATTGCCCTGGGCCTCCTCCTCAGCATACTGGCCAGTGTAGGCTTTTGGGGCTCCATCGTTTTTTACAATGCCTTCTTACCCGAAATAGCCCCGCCCGAAAAGCAAGATGGCCTCAGTGCCAAGGGGTTTTCCCTGGGCTACCTGGGCTCTGCCATCTTACTGCTCTTTAACCTGGTCACCATCAGCCATCCCCAGCTCCTGGGCCTGGCCGATGCCGGCGCCGCCTCCCGCCTCAGCTTTTTACTGGTGGGCCTCTGGTGGGCGGGCTTCGCCCAGATCACCTTCCGGCGCCTCCCGCGCAATGTCCACCACCGCAAGCCCGGAGAGCGCTACATCTGGAATGGTTTTCGGGAACTGGCCAGCGTATTCCGCCAGCTGGGAGCGCTGCCCCATACCCGTCGTTTTTTGTACAGCTTCTTTGCCTTTAGCGTCGGGGTACAGACCGTCATTCTCCTGGCCAGCATCTTTGGCGAACAGGAACTGGGACTGGCCAGCGATAAGCTCATCCTTACCATCCTCCTCATTCAGTTGGTGGGCATAGGCGGAGCGCATTTATTTGCCCGCATAGCCCGCCGGCAGGGCAATAAACGCAGCCTTCAGATAAGCATTACCATTTGGGCCCTGGTGTGCATCGGGGCCTACACCCTTTCCCGGCACGATCCCCTGGTAGAATATAAATTCTATCTGATGGGCGCCGCGGTAGGGCTGGTTTTGGGCGGCATTCAAGCCATCAGCCGCTCCACTTACGCCAAGCTTATCCCGGCCTCTCATAGCACCGCCAGTTTTTTTAGTTTTTACGATGTGAGCGAGAAACTGGCCATCATCCTGGGCACTTTTATCTACGGCTACCTCATCCAGCTTACCGGCAGCATGCACCTTAGCGCTTTGGCGCTGGGGCTGTTTTTTGTAGCGGGCTTTCTTTTACTGCTGCGTATACCGGCCCGGGCTATTCCCGGTTACCCCGGAACGTAGCACGCCATCACATTGGGCCTGCCGGCCAAATGTGTTTCCGTGCGCGCCGATTAACTTCCCCGTCTTTTTAAGCCTCTCACTCTACCGGGCGGCAGTGGTCCATGCGCACCTGGGAGAAAAGCTCGTCGTAGCCCAGAATACGGCCCTTAAGGGTAAGCGAATCCCCTTCCTGGATTTCCGCCGCCAGCGTAATGGTGCTATCCAGCTGGCAGTACACCACCTCGTTCAGCGTAAGCGCTCCCTCCTCTTTCGAGGTGATACGGCCTTTCATGTTTACCATCTGGTTGAGATAAAGGGAATCCGCGGCCTTTTCACCGGCCTGATATTCATCGATCACTTCGGAAGCCCGGAGGTCATATACCGCCTTTTCTCCCGCATAATCGCGATGCGGCTTAAAGAAAACATACCAGACGCCTGCCGCGCCCAGGAGAAGCACCACGACCAGGGCTATGATCCACTTTTTCATTCTTTGCGTATTTTACAATTAAAACGCGAAGGTAATGGCCCGTATTTTAATACCCCCCGCGGCGCAATGCCTTTCAAGGCCCCAGAAAGCTCTTTCGGAAGCTCCCCCTGCGCGATGAACCACGGCATCGCGGCATTCATAGGAAAACTGGGGCGCACCGCTACCGCCCCGGCCAGCTAAAGCGCCTTATTCCACTGGGGGCCGAAAGCAACGAGTTGAGCGCTTTTTTCCACGCATTGAACCGGAAGGCCTCCCCCGGTGTGCGGATATGAACCACTTTTGTAAACTGAAAACGGAATTACTTCTAACATGAACAGGCGCATCAGCCCTCTCCCCCTACTCTCCTGCCCTGCTTTGATAGCCCTCATAATGGCCTTCGCCATTTCCTGCCAGCACGAGCCTTACCCGGCCCCGCCGGGTACCGCTGTGGTAGACACCAGTGGCACAACCGGAGGCAACACCACGGGCGGCGGTGCTGGTAAGCCCTGCCACCCCGACACCGTCTACTACAGCCGCGATATACAGCCCATACTTACGGCTTCCTGTGCTTATGCCGGCTGCCACGGACAGGGTTCCAGCCAGGATGGCGTGTCCTTAGAAAGTTACCAAACTGTAATGAACGCCAATGTGGTGGATCCCTTTGATCCAAGCAGTAGCGATCTGGTAGAGGTTTTGCTAGAAACCGATCCCGATAAGCGGATGCCGCCTCCGCCCAACGATCCGCTGGAGAACGCCAAAATCCAGCTTATTCAGAAGTGGATACGGCAGGGCGCTCAAAACCTGAGCTGCGATGACTGCGACACTGCCAATCTTCGCTACAACGATAAAATTCGCAATCTGGTGGCCCAGAATTGCACTGCTTGTCATGGGGGAAGCAACCCTTCCGCCGGGCGCTCCCTGGACAGCTATGCGGCCCTGAAGAATGCTTTCCTTAATACCAACTTACAAGCGCGGATCAATGCCGCCTCGGGCGTTCCCGTGATGCCGCCCGGTGGCCAAATGAACAATTGTAGTATTGATAAGCTTGAAAAGTGGTACCGAAACGGAATGCCCCAATGAAAATGAATCGTATGCTGCTGAAATGGTTTCCCCGCCGGGTTTTTTCTTTTCTTGCCCTGATGGCCTTGGTCATACTCGCTCCCCAGTGTTACTACGACAGCGAAGAAGAGCTTTATAGCAATTTCCCGGAAAACGCCTGTGATACGGCCCAGGTGAGCTTCTCCGCCAAGGTGAGCCCCATCATAGCGCAAAACTGCGCGATATCCGGGTGCCACGCGGGCAACAATGCCACGGCCGGCTTAAACCTCACCGAATTTCAAACCATTCAATCCATAGCCCAAAACGGCCAGCTCGTGGGCCGGGTGACCGGCACCGGCGGCGCCCTCATGCCGCCTTCCGGGTCCCTCCCGGACTGCGATATAGCCCTTATTAAAAGTTGGGTGAACCAAGGAGCCCCGGATAATTAGTGTCTGTCTATAAA
>JAVLBR010000318.1:0-1583 GCA_031581125.1 Schleiferiaceae bacterium
AAGGGTTGGCGCCTCAAAAATGGCATATTACCATCTGTTCGAAAATGGGGTGGGCCCTCATGTGTAACCTCCCCAAAATTTTGAACAGGTTAGGATCATTTGCTTACCAGTTTGGCCATGATCTCCGGAGGGTGTTATGGGGTTTAATTTGTAAAATTTGAGTCATGTTTAAAACTACCATAAATTTTTGTAAAACAGACATATATGACTGAACTTGGAGAGATTTTTTATCTGGCTTTAATATGTTTTTTAGCCTATGGATCTTACAAAGGTTTCAAGGAACAAGAATATGGAGCCGCTCTATTTTGTTCTGTTATGCTCGGGTGGTTTTGCTGGTTAGGTTGGCATTTAGACTTACAACCGATAGCTTTAATTAAAGTAATAATAAAAACAAATATCAACCTATGAAAGTCTGATACGCCAGAGTTTCTACCAGTAGCCAGTCAGTAGAAAGTCAATTCATCGATGTCCTGCCGCTGTATGCAGACACAATCTCTGGGGCGGTACCGCTCCAGGGACACTCTCACCTATACACTTCAATGGTTAGGGCCATGCTGAGGTGATGTCCATCTACCTTGTAGACTTGCCATCCATCGGTAAAAGGTTTATACCTCAAGAACGTCTTTTGATCGGTATCCTTACCTTTTACCTTGTTGCATAAGATGGATTTACCGTAATTACGCTTTCTCTCGAGCCGGGCTTTCGCACCACCCATCTGGTAATTACCGCCGGAATATTTAATTATTTCTACACCTGTAAATACGCTTTTGCCCGGAATATAAGTCCGGGCAGGCAAATCATAGGAAATGCGTCCATCCACATCCGCTTCGATTCTGTACACCGTATCCACAACGATCTGCCTACCAGGCCTTCCCTGTTCATTTTCATAAAAGAGAGGCTTAAACAGTACTCCGCAATTACGGCCCCAATCCTTAACATAAAAGGACATACTCTTTACTTCAACAAAATCCTTTTTTGTCCCCAGGTTTAAAGAGGTTAGCAGTGCATAACCAGCTGGGCCGCTCGACCATACCTTATGCCGCTTTTTGGAATATCCGTGCTCTTTTACGGGCCCATTTTTAGTCCGCCTTGGGAACACAGCAGCTTCTCCCAAAACGCGCTCTTTATTTCTTAGATAATAGGCGGTATCGGCGTAGTAAGGACTCCTGATCATTTTTGGATGGTACGCCACGTGCCCAATTTCTATCCTATCAAAGATCAGGGAGGTATCCAATACTACCCGTCCTTGCTTGTTGCTGTATTGGCCTCCAACTACTTCGTTCCCCTCATAGTAGGCCACGCTGGCGTAAGGCACCGGCAGAGAATCAGAAGCAGATAAAATGCTGAGCTCCTGACCCATGGAGCCAGCGACTGCCAGCATAAGGAGGGCTGTGGTCAAAAGTACCTTCATTAAAATATTTTAGCTTATTGCATTGGAAGCCTTTGCGAAAATAGTATAGTGACGCTGTTACAGCATTAGAAGCAAAGTAACGGTTCTATCAAACCTGTCGCATAGCATACCAAGCCGAAAAGCAACCACAGATGCGGCCCCCAAAGGTGCGCTTAACATTAAGCTAACATAA
>JAVLBR010000063.1:0-12023 GCA_031581125.1 Schleiferiaceae bacterium
CCGGTCGGGTGTTTACCATCTTCACGCGCCAGGGCCAGCAGCAACCCCATGATTATTCCCCCTGGAAAAAAGCCGTGATCCCCCTGGATAGCTTCCAGCTTAAGGGGGAATTTTCCGTCATCTTTACCGGTTTACAAACCAATGGAATGTACTCTGAAATGGCCCTGGACGATATCCTTATCACGGACTCCTGTCTGTTTGATACCGCCACGGCCGGTTTTCAGGCCAGTTTAGACACGGCGGTGCGCACGGCCATTACCTATCGCTTTACAGCGCTGGACTCGGGAGCCCGCCGGTATATCTGGGATTTTGGCGATGGGCAAACGGACACCAGCACGCTGCCCTCTATTTCCCACAGCTACACCCAGGATAGTCTTTACACGGTTTCTCTTACGGTGGAGGATGACTGCAATACGGCCCGCCGCAGCCAGTCCGATACCCTCACCGTCCGGGGCATTGGCAGCAAAGAATATCCGCTTCCCCGCGCCAGGTTGGCAATCTATCCCAACCCCGCTCAGGAAAGGGTTACCATCGAGGCGCCCTTACCCCAGGCTTCTACGCTTCGCATTTACAACGTCCAAGGCCAGTTAGTCAGGACGCTCAAAATGACAGGCGGTAAAGCAGTGGTTCCCATTCAGCGCCTCACTAAGGGGCTCTACCTGGTGCGGGTTCAGGGGCAACAGGGAAAGTTTATGGTTCAGTAACCCGCTACCCGGCTATGCCGCCCCTATCTTATTTTCGGCTATGTTTGGTTGTTTATGTCCCTGATGGAGAAGGGCCTCGACTCCGCTCGGCCCGGCAAACGGGAGTGTCCGGCCCACTACCTGGTGAAGCCACTCCAAACTTCCGTAAACCAAATTGACCTCCTGTGCTAGGCTCGCCCGTGGCGAGACTCTGTGCCCTGTGCCTGTCTCGCCTCTGGCGAGGCTCTGTACCTGCCCCGAAGCATTTCGGGGCCCTGTGCCTTTCTCCCTCCCCACGGGACGCCTTCTCCGTGGTCCTCTGTGCCTTCTCCGTGTCTCTCTGTGAGACAAAAAAGGGAGCGCCAGCGACCGCCTCCAGAGAGCGCCAGCGACTGCCTTCCGATATTTCAATTTATCTCGGTGGAATTTTAGACCAAAATCCTCCACGGGGGATCACATTCCGGCTACATCAAATTATTCATTATATTTGGATAATTAAGTCCTTGACCATGAGGGGCTTCGACTCCGCTCAGCCCGGCAAACGGGGGTGCTCAGCTCGACCTACGGGGTGCATCGCCCCAAACTTCCGTAAACCGAATCAACCTCCTGTGCTTGTCTCGCCCGTGGCGAGGCCCTGTGCTCTGTGCCCTGTGCCCTGTGCCTGTCTCGCCTCTGGCGAGGCCCCGTGCCCTGTGCCAATTTCGCTCCTAGCGATACCCTGTACCGAAATCAGCCCTCATCACCCCCAGTACCGCCCGTACAAGTCCCGCACCATCCCGTCCGCCAATCCTTTTTTCGGCACAATCATCTGGTCGGCCCCGGCCCATTCCGTGGCCCGGGTATAGATCTGGAGCGCATGGGTGATCACATCGCTCCGGTCGGGGTTCAGGTCAAAGCGGATCATGCGTTCCTCCCTATCGTATTGCGCCAGTTCCGCTTTAATGGTTAGCAGCTCGGCCAGGCTGATGGGTTGGCCTTTTTTCTTCTCGCTCAGTTTAAAAGTCCGGTTGATATTGCCCCCCGAGCCCACCATCATCACCTCCTTAAGCGGGGCGGTGTGCTCCTGGATCCAGTCCGTCATTTCCTGCCATTGCGCCGGTTTCACCTGGTCCTGCAGCAGCCGGATGGTACCGATGGGAAAGGAGCGGCTGGCCCGGGGTTTTTGCCCTTCAAAAAGCGTTAGTTCCGTGCTACCTCCGCCCACATCTATGTAAAGAAAGTTTTCCGCCAGCCCTTTCAGGTTGTCCAGAAAATCGCCCTGAAAGATCAGCCGCGCCTCCTCTTGGCCATCGATCAGTTCTATGCCCACCCCCGTATTTTGCCGGATGCGTTCCACCACCGCCGGGCCATTGCGGGCTTCGCGCAGGGCAGAAGTAGCGCAGGCCCGGTAATGGCTCACCCCGTGCACGGCCATTATTTTTTGGTAGGCTTCCATGCCCGTTTCCAGCAGGGCCGTTCGTTCTTCGGATATGGCCTGCCGGCCAAAGGAGTCCTCGCCCAGCCGGATGGGCAGCCGCGTAAGAGACGATTTCTTGAAAATAACCGTGGTACCCCTTTCCAGGACGTTGGCCACCAGCAGGCGAACCGAGTTGGAGCCAATGTCGATGGCGGCGATCTTATGGATATTCACGAGCCTTTTTTTAGTTGCTTTTTTACGTATTCGTAGAGGGCGTATTGGGAGCGGATCTTAGGCCCCTTCAGGACGCGGTATTGATTGTCCATGGCCTCGTTGTGAAAGCGCGATTTCACATTGTCTTTCCAGAGGATGTCGAAGTGCTCCCGCAGTTGTTTTTTGATGTTTTTATCGTACACCGGGGTAGTCACTTCTACGCGGTAATCGAGATTGCGCGGCATCCAGTCGGCCGAGCCCAGGAAATACTTCGGGGCCCCGTTGTTTTCGAAGATAAAGAGGCGGGAGTGCTCCAGGAAGCGGTCCAGGATGCTGATGGCCTCTATATTCTCGCTCATGCCGGGCACGCCCGGGATGAGGGAACAGATCCCGCGGACGATCAACTGGATTTTCACGCCGTAGGAGCTGGCTTCGTAAAGCTTTTCGATCAGCTTCACATCGCTTAGGCTGTTGAGCTTGATCTTGATGCTCGCATAATGTCCGCGCTTGGCCTGTTCTATCTCGGCGTCTATGAGCCGTAAGAACCCTTTACGCGTGTAGTGGGGCGATACCAGGAGGTGCCGGTAGCGGTGCACGCGGTAATTGTGCTGCAGGAAGTCAAAAACCCGCTCCACGTCCTTCGTGATGCCATTGTGCTTAGTAAGCAGGTGGTAGTCCGTGTAGAGCTTGGCGGTAGATTCGTTGAAATTGCCCGTGCCTAAGCTGGCGTAGCGGCGCATTTTTCCCTCTTCCTCCCGGGTGATAAGGACCATCTTACTGTGCACTTTCAGGCCCGATACGCCAAAGATTACCTGCACCCCCTCGGTTTGCAATTTTTCGCTCCATTTGATATTGGCCTCTTCATCAAAGCGGGCCTGTAGTTCCACCAGCACGGTTACCTCCTTGCCGTTTTTGGCGGCATTCACCAGGGCCGATACCACGCGCGACTGATCGGCCAGGCGGTAAAGGGTGGCCGAGATACTGCGCACCTGGGGATCGATGGCGGCTTCCCGCAGCACGCGGATAAAGTAGCTAAAGCTGTGATAAGGGAGAAACAACAGCACATCCCGCTTACTGATGGCCTGCAAAATGCTGCGGTCCATGTCCAAATCGGGATGGGAGAGGGGCGGCATGGGGGCAAATTCCAGCTCCTTCTCGCCGATGTTGGGGAACTTGATGTAGTCCTTTTTATTGTGGTACCGCCCGCCGGCTATGAGGCTATCGTAGTTGTCCATGGACATCCGCTTGAGCAAAAAGTTGAGGATGTCGGGGCTGATGTCTTTATCGTACACAAAGCGTACCGGCTCACCGATGCGGCGGTTCTTGACCGATTTGCTCATCTTTTCCAGGAAACCTTTGGACACATCATCGTCCAGGTCCAGTTCGGCATCCCGGGTTATTTTTACCGTGTGCGCTTCTATTTTCTGGATGTTGAAAATAAAGAGGATGTACTCCAGATTATAGCGGATCAGGTCTTCCAGGTGCATTACGTACTGCTTGCCGTAGCGGGGCAGTACCACGAAGCGGCCTACCAGATCGGCCGGCACTTCTATGAGGGCATAATCGGGCTCCTCGGGGGTTTCCTTGCGAAACATCCGGATGGCCAGGTAGATGGACTTGTCCCGCAGTTCCGGTATTTTCGATTCGTCTTCCAGAATGAGGGTAAAAACCGAAGGGCTTACTTTCTCAATGAAAAAGCGCCGCACAAAGTCTTTCTGGCGCGTGGTAAGCTGGTTTTCGTTGATGAACTCGATCTGCTTTTCCGAGAGCTCATCCATGAGCTGGTCGTTTACCTCCTGGGCCCGGGCCTGCATATCGAGCACTTTGGCCGATATCTCGGAGAGTACTTCCTCGGGGGCCATATCGCCCAGGCGCCGCTGGTTTTTACTGGTGTACTGCGTAAGCCGCTTCATGCTGGCGTAGCGCACCCGGAAAAACTCATCCATATTGCTGGAGTAGATGCCCAGAAAACGGAGGCGTTCTATGAGGGGATTGGTGGGGTCCAGGGCTTCTTGCAGCACCCGTTCGTTAAAGGCTAGCCAAGAAATATCGCGGGCGATGATCCGGTGGCTGGAGGGGTAATTCACTTGGGATTTCTCCTTTTGGGGTAATCGAAAAAGACCAGCTCGGCTTCTTTGCCGATGGAGGCCCATTTTTCGAGCTCAAATTTAAGGCATGCTATGCCGGTAGTAGGGACATTATCGATGCGATGATCGATGCAGGAATTGACAAACTGGGTTATGGTGGGATTGTGACCAAATAGGAAGACCCGTTGGTAGCGGTCGTCCAGTTGTTTAACGATCTGGGCAAGCTGGGAAGTGGTGGCCTCGTAAATGCCTTCTTCTATCTGAATATCGCGGTAGGCGTAGTCTAGGTTTTTGGCAAAGATCAGCGCGGTATGCACCGCCCGGGTGGCCGGGCTGGAGAGCATCAGGTCGGGAAAGGCATCTTGCTGGGCCAGCCACTGCGAAGAGTTGTAGGCATCGCGCACGCCCCGACCTTTTAGCGGCCGGTCTATATCGGCTATTTGCGCTTCTTTCCAGCTGCTTTTGGCATGCCGGATCAGGTAGAGTTTTTTGGTCATCCTTTTCTAATCCCTTGATTAAGCCCGAAAAATAGCCAAAACTTTGGCCCCTGGCCAAAAATTCATATAAACTTAATATCCGGATGCCGGAAGCACATTTGGCCGCCAGGCCCCAAAAAGGCGCTACGCGGGAGCTAAAACTTGCTGGACGATGGCCAGGGCCTGCGCGATCTGTTCCGGGGTGGTGTCTTTCCCGGGCGAAAAGCGCAAGACCGGATGGGTTTCTTCCGGATAGAGGGCTTCCAGCACGTGGGAACCCTTGTGGCTGCCGGAAGCGCAGGCACTGCCGCCAGATACGGCCAGGCCCTGCAGGTCGAGCTGAAATAGCAGGAGGGCGGGGTCGCCATTCACGGCGGGGAAGGAGGCGCTGAGGACGCCGTACAGGCTCTCCGCGGTGCCACTGAGGCCGTTGAAGCGCACCTGGGGGAAGCGCTCCATCAGCCCTTCTTGCAGCACTTTTTTGCAGTGCGTGATGTGCTGGCGTTCGGCCGCCAGATGGTCCAGGGCTTCTTCCAGGGCCAGGGCCATGGCGCTGATCAGGGGCGTATTTTCGGTGCCCCCGCGGTGGCCGCGCTGCTGGGCGCCGCCGCTGATGTGGCTGCCCAGGGCCAAACCCTGGCGCAGATAAAGAAAGCCCACCCCTTTGGGCCCATAAAACTTATGGGCCGAGGCACTGGCGAGGTCTACCGGTAAGGCGCCCAGGTCCAGGGGGTAGTGACCTACCGTCTGCACCGTATCGCTATGAAAGAGGCCGCCGTGGCGGTGCACCAGCTCGCCCACGGCCTGGAGGTCCAGGAGGTTGCCTATTTCGTTATTGCCATGCATGAGGGACACCAGGCTGGGCGGGCCTTCCTGGAGGAGTTTTTCGAGCTGGTTGAGATCGGGGCGCCCCTGGCTATCTACCTGGAGGAGCTTAAGATCAGCGCCGTGGTGCTGCTGGAGGGCTTCGGCGGGATGCAGGATGGCGTGGTGCTCGGTAGGGGCGGTGATAATGCGGCGGATGCCCAGGTCCCGCAGGGGCAGACTTAGGGCGGCATTGTCGCTCTCGGTGCCGCCGGAGGTAAAGATGAGCTCGGCGGGCTGGCAGCCCAGGCGGCGTGCCATGCGCTTGCGGGCCTCTTCGATGAGGCTCCGGGCCTTGCGGCCAAACTGGTGGGTGCTGCTGGGATTGGCGTAGGGGCCGTCCAGCAGCTCCATGAGGTGCTGGCGTACACTGGCCCGCAGAGGGGTGGAGGCGGCGTGGTCCAGGTAAATGGGGCTAGAGGCACTCATAAGCTAAGCCATTGCAGGGCTCGGGTTTCGTGATCTTGGGCCTGGCGGTGCTGGTACTCGGTGGTGCCGGGGAGGCGGTGGTAGTCCTCCGCGTATTTTTGCCAGTGAGCGGCCAGGTATTCCAGTGCTTCGGCAATGTAATCGATCTCCGCATTGTTCATAATGGGGTGTAGCGACAGGCGCACCCATCCCGGCTTGAGGGAAAGGTCGCCGCGGTCTATCAGGTCGGTGATCTGCTGGCTGTAATCGGGGTCCACGTGCAGCAGGTAGTGGCCGTAAGTGCCGGCACAACTGCAGCCGCCGCGGGTCTGGATGCCGTAAAGGTCGTTGAGCAGGCTCACCACCAGGTTGTAATGACAATCTTCTATGTAGAAAGAAAGCGCCCCCAGCCGCTCCCGCACATTGCCGGCCAGCAGGTGTAGGTTGGGGATTTTTTCCAGGCGGGGCCACAGGCGGTGGAGCTGCTCTTCTTCGCGGGCCTGCATTTTTTGGGGATCCATTTGTTCCTTGAGCTGCATGGCCAGCGCGGCCCGGATGGTTTGCATAAAGCCCGGGGTGCCGCCGTCTTCCCGCGCCTCGATGTCTTCCACGTAGCGGTGGCCGCCCCAGGGATTGGTCCAGCTTACGGTGCCGCCTCCGGGCTGGTCGGGTACTTCGTTTTTATAGAGCGCGCGGCTAAAAACCAGAATGCCGGGACTGCCCGGGCCGCCCAGAAACTTGTGGGGCGAGAAGAAAAGCGCATCCAGATAGCCTTCCGGTTTGTCGGCCGGATGCATATCGATGGGGACGTAGGGCCCACTGCAGGCAAAGTCCACGAAACAAACGCCGCCGTGGGCATGCATGAGCTCGGCCACTTGGTGATAAGGGGTGAATATGCCGGTCACATTGCTACAGGACGTGATGCTGGCGATTTTCACGGGCCGGTCTTGGTAGGTTTTCAGTAGCTCCCGGAGATGGTCCAGGTCCAGCAGCCCCTCGCCATCGGCGTGGATCTGTACCACCTCGGCGGTGGTTTCCAGCCAGGAAGTTTGGTTGCTGTGGTGTTCCATGTGGCTGATGAACACCACCGGGCGCTCTTCGTCGGCTATCTCTACCCGGTTATGGAACTGTTCGGGCAGCTTGAGCCCCAAGATGCGCTGAAACTTGAGCACGGCGCCGGTCATGCCCGTACCGGTGGGGATGAGCACATCCTCCGCGCGGGCGTTGAGATGCGCTTTGATCTGCTCCCGGGCTTGGTGGTAGGCCTGGGTCATCACCGCGCCGGTGTAGGAGGTTTCGGTGTGGGTATTGGCCACGTAGGGACCTATGTCGCGGCTCAGGCGCTCCTCGATGGGGCGGTACAATCTTCCGGAGGCAATCCAGTCGGCGTAGAGGATTTTCTTTTGGCCGTAAGGCCCTTCAAAGGAAGCGTGGAGCCCTACGGTATTTTCCCGAAACGGGGCAAAGTGTTTTTCCAATGCGGTTTTCGCCATAGCAGGAGGGAATTTTGAAGGGTTTAGCGGGCGGCCGCTTCCAGTTGGTGGGTAAATTGGCTGGCCAGCCGTTCGGCTTCGGCGGCGGTGCGGGCTTCGGTATAGATGCGGATGATGGGTTCGGTATTGGACTTCCGCAGGTGCACCCAGCTATCGGCATAGTCTATTTTCACGCCGTCTTCGGTATTGATATCGGCCTCGCTGTTTTCCCGGGCCACGCGGGCTAGGAGGGCCTCCACGTCCAGGCCGGGCGTGAGCTGAGCCTTATTTTTCGCCATGTAGTACGCGGGGTACTGCGCTTTCAGCGCACTTAGTTTTTGGCGGCCTTCGGCCAAATGTGATAGCACCAGGGCTACGCCCACCAGGGCATCGCGGCCATAATGGAGATCGGGCAGGATCACGCCTCCGTTGCCCTCGCCGCCGATGAGGGCGTCCACTTCCTTCATGCGGGCCACTACGTTGACCTCACCTACGGCACTGGCGTGATAGGGCACCCCGCGCTGGTCGGCCAGGTCGCGCAGGGCGCGGCTGCTGCTGAGGTTGCTTACTAAGGGACCTTTTTGCTGCTTGAGGAGATAATCGGCCGCGGCCACCAGGGTATATTCTTCGCCAAACATGGCCCCTTGCTCGGTGATCAGGGCCAGGCGGTCTACGTCGGGATCTACCACCACACCCAGATCGCAGCCTTTCTGGGGCACCGTTTCCATAATGGCAGATAGGTGAGCCGCCAGGGGCTCAGGGTTGTGGGGAAACTGCCCCGTGGGCTCGCAATACAGGCGTTCTACTTCCACGCCCAGCGCCTCCAGCAGGGCGGGGATGGCCAGGCCACCTACCGAGTGTACCGCATCTACGGCCACTTTAAAACCCGCCCGGCGGATGGCTTCCGCGCGCACGTAGGGCAGGGCCAGGATGGCTTCAATATGATCTTCCAGGGCCGTCTCGTAGCGGTGGTACTGGCCCAGCTTATCTACGGGGGCAAAGGAGAATTGGGCGGCTTCGATCATTTTCAGCAGGGCGGCACCGGCCTGGGCATCTATGAATTCACCCCGCTCGTCCAGGAGCTTGAGGGCATTCCATTCTACGGGGTTGTGGCTGGCGGTGAGGATGATGCCGCCCTGGGCCTCCTGACGGGCAACCGCCATTTCCACCGTAGGAGTGGTGGCCAGGTCCAGGTCTACCACGTCGATGCCGGCGGCGAGGAGCGTGTTTTGTACCAAGGCCTGCAGGAGAGGGCCGCTGGGGCGGGCATCGCGACCTATCACCACCCGCAGTTTATCCGCCTGGGGGTGGCGTTCGTGGAGCCACTGCGCGTAGGCGGCGGCAAACTGGGTGGCATCCAGTGGGGTGAGGTTTTCCTGCGGCTTACCGCCTATGGTCCCTCGGATACCGGAGATGGACTTGATCAAGGTCATGGAAGGAAGGGTTTTGGGCGTTTTTTATGGAGAGGTGCCAAAGGTACTCATCCCCTTGCACAAACCGCGGTTACGTGCAGGTTTTCCTATCCGAAGAACCAATCAGCGGCAGGGGGCTTTGGCTGGGCTAGAAGTAGTGGGCCCAATAAGGAATTAACTCTGAAAATGATAACCTTGGGACGCTGAATACGAGGGCACAGAAGCCCCTTCGGGTGAGATGAGGTTATGCGTTTTGAGATAAAGTGTTCTTTTGGGCTCTAGGAGAAAGGTAGCAAAACCATTACCGAAGCCTCGGACCAAAGCTCAGTTACGATTGTCTCCCACACGCCGCCTCTTCCCTTAAAACGGAAAAAGGGCTGGCGCCTGTTTCCAGGATCGCTGCCCTTTTAGCGCGGAAGGCTTCCATTAGGAACAATATTCTTTTGAAAGAGCCAAGGGAGCTTGCAAATAGCGCGGCAAGAGAAGGAAATTCTAACCACATAACTCGGTTTTTTCGGTTATGAAAACCGGCGTGAAACCGTTCCCGCAGATGCGGACCTTAGGGGAGGGGATTGGCAAGTTCCCGATCAGCTAGCCTATTTTAGGGGCTAGCTAACGCTAAGCGTAGAAATCAATTTAGCAACCTCCCCAACCTTGAAAAAACGAAAGAAGCAAAATTTACGCCAGCGACGCTTACGGAAGGGCTGGTGGTGGGAGCCCCCCCACTACACCGCTTCTCCTTTCAGCATTTTGTTCCAGTAGAGGTAAGGCAGGCCGTACTTTTTCAACATCCAAAGGCGCCAGTGCTCCTTACTGCTGTCCTGAATGAGCATTTGCTTCAATTTGGGATCCGGTAGGAAGTTTTGTTCATAGTCAAACTCGGCCAGTACCATCTTGCCGTAGCCCGTCACCAGCGGGCAAGAGGAGTAGCCATTGTAAGCCATAGGCCCGATGGACTGGTGCTCGATCAGACGCAGGATATTGTCTACCACAATGGGCGCCTGCTTACGGATGGCCGCCCCGGTCTTGGCGGTAGGCAACCCCGCCACATCACCAAGGGCAAAGACATTGCTATACGCTTGGTGTTGTAAAGTTTGGTGGTCTACATCAAGCCAGCCCGCATCGTTAACCAGGGGAGATTCGCGAATAAAACGGGGCGCCGCCTGTGGTGGGGCAATGTGGAGCATATCAAAGGGAATCTCCACGGTATTGGCCCCTTCCGCGGTTAGTTTTTCACCCAGTTTATTATCCTCATTCACCACGCACTGGTTTTCATCCCCCTTCACGTACTTAAAATGGGCTTTTTGGTTTTGGGCATCTATCTTGACCGGAGCATAAAAAGGCCGGAAATGCATGCCGTAGCGGTCTATAACCCGGTGCAGGGTATTAGCTACTTTCTTCACCCCGAAAATAACGCTGCCGGGAGTGGCAAAAATCACCTCCGCATCGATTTTCCGCCGGCGAAAATTATCGGCCGCCAGGTAGGCAATTTTTTGCGGCGCACCGCCACATTTGATGGGGGTGGTGGGCTGGGTAAAAAGGGCATTGCCCCCCTTAAAATTTTGCATCACTTCGTAAGTATGCTCGGGATCGGTATAATTGCTGCATACCACTCCTTTTCCGAGCGACTCTTCCAGCCCTTCTATCATGGAAGGCTCCATTACCAGGCCGGGGCACACGATAAGGTAATCATAGGTAAGCGTACCGCTGGAGCGAGTAGCTACGGCCTGATTTGCAGGATCAAAAGAGGCTGCATAGTCCTGAATCCAGTCCAGTCCCTCGGGCATAACCTCCTTCATCGGGCGGGCCGTTTTGTCGTATTGGTAGGTGCCCGCTCCTACCAGGGTCCAGGCGGGTTGGTAGTAATGGGTATCGGCCGGCTCGATGAGACCGATGGAAAGGGACTTATTCTTTTTGAGAAGCTGTGCACCCGCCATTATGCCGGCCGTTCCGCCGCCAATGATCAGGATTTGGTAGTGGGTTTTCATAGGAAATTTATTTTAAAAAGCAAATCAGTAAAAATGGCGGGACAATTAATGTGCCTTAGGTCACACCGGCTTTAGGGGAACAGGTAGCAAGCCGCCGGATACACATTTGGCCGGCAGGCCCCTGGCCAAATGAGAGGCGCCCAGGGAGACCAGCGGGGTAAGAATCCCTACCTTTGCAAACCTTTTTAAAATTGGTTCCTTATGCCATTAAAGAAACCTGATTAAGCGTAAACCATCGCATGAACAACAACGATGTAGATAGAACGGAGCCCATCGAAGAAGTGGGCGATGCGCACATCTCCGGGGCGGCCGAAACCCCGCTGCGGCCCGACGCCTTTGACCTTCCCCCGGAGGATAAAGTCCGGGTGATAGAGCAGCACTTTGAGGGCATTATGGATGCGCTGGGCCTGGACCTGACCGACGATAGCCTCCAGGGCACGCCCCGCCGGGTGGCCAAAATGTTTGTCAACGAAATATTTGCCGGCCTGGATCCGCAGCGCAAGCCCAAAGCCAGCACTTTTGAGAATAAGTACCAGTACGGCGAAATGCTGGTGGAGAAAAATATCGTGGTGTACTCCACTTGCGAGCATCATTTCCTGCCTATCGTAGGACGCGCACACGTGGCCTATATCAGCAATGGGCGCGTGATAGGGCTCAGTAAGATGAACCGTATTGTGGATTATTTTGCCAAGCGGCCCCAGGTACAGGAGCGCATGACCAAGCAGATCGTCCAATCGATGCAAGAGGCGCTGGATACCGAAGATGTGGCCTGTGTAGTAGATGCCAAACACCTATGCGTCAATTCCCGGGGTATTCGCGATATCGATAGCAGCACGGTGACGGCAGAGTTTGGCGGGCGGTTTAAGCAGGAGTCCACCAAACGGGATTTTCTGGATTATATTAACATGCAAACGGAGTTTGGCGCTTAGGTAGTGTCTGTTTATAAAGTCCGCTCTCGCCTATGGCGAGACGCTTGCCCAAAAAATGCTCATTTACCCTAGTAAACTCCGCTTTTTTGGGCTGC
>JAVLBR010000064.1:0-12020 GCA_031581125.1 Schleiferiaceae bacterium
CTTATTTCGCAATTTCGCACATGATTTACCCCATAGTGGCTTACGGCGATCCCGTGCTCAACCGCCGCGGCAAGCAAATTCCCGAGGATTTTGAAGGTCTGGAAAAGCTTGTAGAAGACATGTTTGAAACCATGCATGCGGCGCGCGGTGTAGGCTTAGCCGCCCCCCAAATAGGCAAGTCTCTGCGCCTCTTTGTGGTAGATACCTCCGGTTTTGTAGAGCCCGACGAAGAAGATGAAGAAGGGCTGGCTGATTTTAAGCAAGCCTTTATCAATCCCGAAGTGGAGGAGCGAGGGGGCGAACCGTGGCTTTTTAACGAAGGCTGCCTAAGTATCCCGGAGGTACGCGGTGAGGTAAGCCGGCCGGAATGGATCACCATCCGTTACCAAGACGAAAAAGGGCAGGAGCACCAAGAAACCTTTTCCGGCATGAAAGCCCGGGTGATCCAGCATGAATACGACCACATTGAGGGCATCCTCTTTACGGAGCATCTGGCCCCCATCCGGCGGCGTATGATGCAAAAACGCCTTAAAAGTATAAGCACTGGAAAGGTTAAAGTGGGTTACCGCATGCGTTTCCCTAAAGTCAAAAAAGCCTAATGATGAAACACTGCCGCCCGCTACATCTGGGCTTGCTCGTGTTAGGGCTCATCACGGCCTGTTCCCGCCCGCAAGCAGAGGAGCCGGACTGGACCTTCGGCCGGGTAGATACCCTGGAGGCCCGTCTGCGCCAAATGAGTCAGCTGGACACCGCCCTGGTAGACTCCCTCGCGGCGGGTTATAAAACCCTGGCCGCCCGTGATACCCTGGCCGATTCTACCAAGGCCAAGCTTTGGCTCCGCCGGGGAGATGTGTACCGTGCTTTTCAAGGCCCCCGGGATCAGCAGGCCCTGGCGGCTTACCGCCGCGTGGTAGACTCCTTTGCCTACACCAGCCAGGCGGCGCAGGCCGCGCTGGCCAGTGGCTTACTTTACGAGCGCCGGGGCAATACCCCCATGGCTGCGGGCGCTTACCGGCTTATCCTGGACCGTTTTCCCAGTAGCTCGCTGGCCGATGATGCCCAAAACCTGCTCGACCTCCTGAGGCAAAGCCCTGACCAGCAAAAAGAACAAATAAAGCGTTGGATTGAAGAAAGCGATACCGCTAACAGCGCCGACGCTTGAAGTGGGAAATAGGTCGCAAAAGTGTTGCCCCAATAGCAAAGTGGTTCCTGAGAACGCTTTTCCCGCTAGCTCAGCTTATATACTTTTTAAAAAGCCGTACCCAAACGGAGAAAACAAATCCTGAAAATAGAATCCTATGAACTTAGAAGGTATCCTGGCCATCCGGGGCAAATCCGGCTTGTACAAACTGGTAGCCCAGAGCCGCGCCGGGGTGATCGTAGAGTCCATCCCGGAGGGCAAACGCTTTCCGGTGACGCAAACGGGCAACGTGAGCGCCCTTAGCGAAATAGCCATCTACACCTCCGCCGAAGAGGTACCGCTGGCAGAGGTTTACGATAAAATAGCCCAGAAGGAGGGCGACCAGGCCGCCATCGACCCCAAGCAATGCAGTGAGCAGGAGCTCCGAAGCTACATGGAGGAGATCCTGCCCGACTACGATGAGGACCGCGTGTACAAGAGCGACCTCGAAAAGCTCTTCAAGTGGTACAACCTACTCCGCCAGCACGACCTGCTCAAGCCGGATGAGGAGCCGCAAGAGGAAGAAGGCCAGGAAGCTCCTTCCGAAAAGGAAGAAAAGCAGGACACCCCTAAGGATACGAAAGATGGCGGAGCAGAATAAGACCACCAAACCGGCGAGCCGGGCCGAAAAAATGGCCGCCTTTGGCCGCTTGCTCGATATCATGGACGATTTACGCAGCCAGTGCCCCTGGGACCGTAAGCAAACCATGGAATCGCTCCGGCCGCTAACCATTGAGGAAACCTACGAGCTGGGTGATGCCATCCTGGACGCAGACTTGCCCGAGGTAAGCAAGGAGCTGGGCGACATCATGCTCCACTTGGTCTTTTACGCCAAAATAGGCGAGGAAAAAGAGGCTTTTGACATCAGCCAGGTCCTCCACGGCATCTGCGAAAAGCTTATCAGCCGCCATCCGCATATTTACGGCGATGTAAAAGCCGATGACGAAGAAGCCGTAAAGGCCAACTGGGAGAAATTGAAGCTCAAAGAAGGAAAAAAGTCCGTTCTGGAAGGCGTGCCGCGCTCCCTGCCCGCCCTGGTGAAGGCCACCCGCATCCAGGATAAAGCCAAGGGGGCCGGCTTTGACTGGGAACAATCCGATCAGGTTTGGGACAAGGTGGCCGAAGAGCTGAATGAGCTCCGCCAGGCCCACGAAGAACAAGACGCGGTAGAAACCGAAAAAGAGCTGGGCGACGTGCTTTTTTCCCTTATTAACCTAAGCCGCCATTTACAAGTAGACCCCGAATCGGCCCTGGAACGGACCAACAAGAAATTTATAAACCGCTTTCATTACCTGGAAGGGGAGGTCCGGCGCCAGGAAAAGTCGCTCAGTAATATGAGCCTGGCAGAAATGGACCGTTACTGGGAAGAAGCCAAGCGGCGCGAGCGGTAGAAGCAAGCCGGCTAGGCCCCACCCTCGCTATTTTTCTATCTTTGGCGCCGTTCACCTTATAGCTCCCCCTCATTATGCAAATCATTCCGAGCAATACCTGGCGGTCTTTTTTTATCGCCTTTGGCATCTTTCTGGTAGCCGGCGCCTTATACTTCCTACCCTCGCTGCAGGGCAAGGAGCTGGAGCAAGGCGATCTTACCCAGTTTCGAGGCTCTGCCAGCGAGATCATTAAGTACCGGGAAATGGGGCGTTCTATTTACTGGACCAACGCCATGTTTTCTGGCATGCCCAACTACGGTATATCGGTGATCAACCCCACCAATTTTACCCGGTATGTACCGCTTATTTTTCGGAAAGGACTGGGCGGGCCCTACGGCCTATTTGTTTTGATGAGCATGGGCTTTTTCGTTTTGATGATGGCCGCCCGCATTGATCTGCGCATAGCCATCGGTGCTTCCCTGGCTTATGCTTTGTCAAGTTATTTTATCATCGTCCTGGCGGCCGGACACGCGGCGAAGTTTCACGCCATGGCTTATTTACCAGTCATCCTGGCTGGCTTTATCTGGACCTTCCGGCGAAAATCGCCCTGGATAGGGGCCGCCGTGACGGGCGTAGGTGCGGCACTGGAGATCAATGCCGGCCACCCCCAAATGGCTTATTACTTTTTCTTTGTCTTGCTAGCGGTGGTCATTTACGAATTGCAAAAAGCCCTGCGCCAAGGCCAGTTCCAGGCCTTTTTGAAGCGCGGCTTAATGGTGCTCCTGGCGGCTGTTTTGGGCTTAGGAACCCAATATCCCTATTTAAGCCGTACCCTGCATTACAGTGAGTTTTCCACCCGCGGAGCCTCCGAGTTGAGCCCAGAACTGCTAGGAAAAGATGAAGACCAAGACGGGCTGGACAAAGGCTACATCACCGACTGGAGCTACGGGGTAGGGGAAACGTTCTCCTGGTTGATCCCCAATTTTAAAGGCGGGGTATCGCAGCAACTAGCCACCCAGGGAAAAGCCCTGGAAGAGGTCAATCCCCGTTTTAAAAGAGCCGTGGGAGGGCAGTCCCAGTATTGGGGCAATCAGCCTTTCGTAAGCGGCCCGGTATACATCGGCGCCTTTGTGCTGTTGCTGGGGCTGTTTGGCTTTTTCTTTTTGCGGCCCGGCTACCGTATTCCCTATCTCATCGCCCTTATTTTGATGACCATGCTCAGTTGGGGGAAAAACTTCGAAGCCCTGACCAATTTCTTTATCGATAACGTCCCCCTTTACGATAAATTCCGGGCGGTGTCCTCCATCATGGTGATTCCTTCCTTCATCTTTCCCTTTATCAGCGCCCTCACCCTCCAGCGTCTTTTGGAAAAGCCCGAAGCGCTTCGGGAAAACAGCGGTATGGGCGGGCTCAACTTCCAAAAGCTTTTTTACGTGGTGGCCGGGGTGTTGGTAGCCTTTTGCGGCTTATCCTACGTGGCCCCGGATATGTTCAATTCCTTTTTGAGCAGCCAGGAAGCCAGTCAGCTGCCCAGCCGGCTTAGCAATGCCGGCTTTTCCAGTGCCCAGGCCAATAGCTTTATGGCTCAACTGGAAAAGGCCCGGGAAGTAGTTTTCCAGGCCGATGCCGCCCGCTCGCTTTTCGTGCTGCTCCTGGGCGTGGGCCTCTTCTTCCTTTGGCAACGCCGCATCCTCTCCGGGCGCTGGCTGGCCATTAGCTTAAGCATCCTCATGGTAGGAGACCTCTGGATGGTAGACCGCCGTTACCTCGGCACCGACAATTTTGTGGAGGAAACTACCGCCCAGAAGCCCCGGAAAACCCCTGCCGACCTGGCTATTCTCCGCGATGATGACCCCTACTTCCGGGTGCTAAACCTCACCGTTTCCCCCTTTAATGATGCCACTACCTCTTTTTTCCACCAGTCCATCGGTGGCTATAGTGGCATTAAGCTCAAGAAGTATCAGGAGCTTATCGACTTTTACCTGCAAGGCGAGCTTCAGACCCTCACCCAAGGCCTCCAAAATGGCCAGCCACAGCCGCGGCAGCTTTTCAGCCAAACGCCGCTGCTCAATGCGCTGAACACCAAATACGTCATCGTCAATAAAAACGGGCGGCCGCTCCAGAATCCCCTGCGGCACGGGAATGCCTGGTTTGTATCCGGCCTCCAAAGCGTACCGGACGCCGATGCGGAGATCCAGACCCTGGACCAGGTCAATCTTCGAGAAAAAGCGGTGGTTCGGGAACCCATGCTGGCGCGTTTGGCCAGTGGGCCAAATGTGCCCTTCGCGCCGAGCGGCCAGATCACCTTAAGTACCTACGATCCTGAGAAGCTTGTGTATCAAAGCCAGAGCCCCCAAGATGGACTGGTGGTCTTTTCGGAAGTTTACTTCCCGGAAGGATGGAAGGTAAAAGTAGACGGAAAAGAGACCCCCTTGATACGCACCAATTACTTGATGCGCGGCGCGGTGATTCCGGCCGGGAAGCATACGGTAACCATGACCTTTGAGAAAGACTTTCAAACGGCCCGTGTGATCGGTATTCTGGCCCACGTGCTCCTGCTGGGGCTGGTGGTAACGGCCATCATTATGTATCGACGCCGTAGTAACCCTTCCTCATGAAAGTCATATCGGTAGTTGGCACCCGCCCTCAAATCATAAAACTGGCTCCCCTGCGCAAAGCTTTGGAGGCTTACCCCCAGGTGGCGCATGCCGTGTGCCATACCGGTCAGCATACCGATGCTCTTTTGAGCGAAGTGTTTTTTGAGCAGCTCGGCATTCCCCAGCCCGATTTTCACTTTGAGCTTCAAGCCCAATCGGCCCTGGGCAAAGTACATCAGATGATCACCCAGCTGAGCTCTCTATTTCATCTGGAGGAGCCGGACTGGGTACTGCTCTACGGAGATACCAACACTACCCTGGCCGGGGCCATAGTGGCTAAGCTGATGGACATCAAGACAGCCCATATTGAAGCGGGCCTCCGCAGCTATCGCAAGAGCATGCCGGAAGAGTTTAACCGCATTGCCAGTGATGCAGCGGCTGATCTTCTTTTTACCTCCAGCCATAAGGGCAGCGAAACCCTTAAAACGGAAGCCAACCCCGCCCCGGTAGTATATTGCGGCGACCTTATGTACGAGAGCCAGCAGCTGGCCCTGCAAGCCTCTCCGCAATGGCCGGCGGAAATGGGGGAGGTACCCGGGGCGTATTTGCTCTTTACCCTTCACCGGCGGGAGAATCTCACCAAACAGCGGCTCAATCAATGCTCGGCCTTGCTACACCGCCTGGCCCAGCATTACACCATATTTTTCCCTCTGCATCCGGGTACCCGCAAAGCCATGGAGGCCCGGCATTTCCCCGAAAACCTGGTTCCCATCGATCCGCTGGGGTACGTGGAAATGACCCACCTACTAAAAGGGGCGCAGGCCTTGCTCACCGATAGTGGCGGGCTCCAAAAGGAAGCTTACTACCTCAATACGCCCTGCCTTACCTTGCGCGCTGAAACCGAGTGGACGGAACTCGTAGAAGCGGGGGTAAACCGACTTACCGACCTGGAAGAGAAGCGAGTAATGGAGGGGCTGGCCCATTTTGAGCAGCAGCCCCCTACCTTTCCCCAGTCGCTTTATCACGAGGTACCTGCCAGTAAAACCATCATAGAAACCCTCTTAAATGCGCAATCCTAAATCATGACCGGACCCAAAACTGTACTCTTACTTGCACCGCATACCGACGATGCCGAACTGGGCTGTGGAGGTACCATGGCCCGCATGCTGGAAAACGATGTGAAAATTTACGTGGCCGCCTTTAGCACCGCCCGGGCCAGCCTGCCCGAAGGCAGCGATCCTGACCTCCTTCGCAATGAATTTAAAAGTGCCATGAAGAGTTTTGGCATTGGGGAGGATCAGTTTTTTATTTACGACTACGAGGTGCGCAAACTCTCTTATCACCGCCAGGAAGTTTTGGAAGAGTTGGTGAAGCTGCGCAGTCAGCTGCGGCCGGATATGGTATTGGTGCCCAGCGGCAGCGATCTTCACCAAGATCATCAAGTTGTGTACAACGAGGGGCTGCGGGCTTTTAAGGAGGTCACGGTCTGGGGCTATGAGCTGCCCTGGAACCACATTACTTTTTCGGCTCAGGCCTTTGTGCGGCTGGAGCAAAAACACCTCGATAAGAAATGGTCGGCTCTTAAGCTTTATAATTCCCAATTTGCTAAACAGCGCGCTTACTTCAGCGAAGAATTTATCTACGGTCTGGCCAAAGTACGGGGTACCCAGGTTAAGGCCGATTACGCAGAAGCTTTTGAGGTGATTCGCACGCGCTGGTAAGGGGGCGGCAGAGGCGGCCGGATTTCTGCCCTTTAACTAGTGTCTGTCCATATAGTCGAGTGTCTGTTCTAGAATGTCCGCTAACAGCCTGCCCCGAAGCATTTCGGGGCCTGTCCCGATTATTTCGGGGAGGCTTGCGCAGCCCAAAAAAGCGGAGTCTCGCCACTGGCGAGAGCGGACTTAATAGACAGACACTAACTATCCGCTGGCAACAAAGCCTTTAGGAGCGAACGGACCGCTTCGTGATCATCCAGGGAATACTGGGCCCTCGTTTGGCCATCGCCTACCTTAATGGTAAAGGCTTGCGCCGGCAAGGCTTCGAAGATGTCTTCGTCCGTTCGGTCATCACCTATGGCCAGGGTAAAATCTGGTTTAAGCCGCCGCTGCAGATTGTGGGCAATTACGCCTTTGTTGATGCTGGCGGGTTTGATCTCTACCACCGCGTTGCCCTCCAATACCTCCAGGCCTTTATCCCCCAGCATGTGCTTTAGGTGGCTGGATAATTCGCTGCAGCGCAGCCGGGCCAGTCCGGTTTCTACACTGCGGTAATGCCAGGCCAGGGCATGCTGCTTTTCTTCCAGGAAAGAGCCGGGGGTACGGTTCACATAAAAATCAATGACGCTGCGGGCTTCCTCTTTCCATCTTTCATCGGGCAGTTCCGCGTGCGGTTGCCATTCTTCGTCTTTAGTACGGAGCCATATCCCGTGTTCTGCAGCCAGCGTTATGGGCAAATGCCCCAGGTATTTTTCCAAAAAGTCGCGGGGTCTACCGCTTATAAGAACCAGGTCCAACTGCTCCACCGCCGCGGTTTCCTGGAGTAGGTTCCGTAGTTCTTTATCGGGTATGGTTACTTCCGGGTCTTTATCAAAGGGCACCAGCGTACCATCGTAATCCAGAAAAACCAATTTTTGCTGGGAGGCAGCGTAGGCACTGGTTATGGGCTCAAACTTGTCCGGCTTGAGGCGGGTGCTGTGCAGGATGCTTTGCTCTTTTTTCGTTTTGGCCAGGTTCTGGTTAAAGAGCTTTACCCACTGGAAAATGGTATAGCGCCGCAGGCTTTCCTGCATAAGTTTGAGCCGGTGCGACTGCTCATCCAGCGGCATTTCCAGGCCTTTCAACAGGGACTCGGCTAAAGCCCTCTTATCGTTGGGATTTACCAGAATGGCTTCGGAAAGCTCTTTGGCACTTCCTGCCATTTCACTGAGGATGAGGGCGCCCTTGCCCTCAAACCGGGAGGCGATGTACTCTTTACAAACCAGATTCATGCCGTCGCGTAGGGGGGTGATCATGGCCACTTCGCTCAGGCGGTAAAAAGCCGAAAGGGAAGTGAGGTCAAAACTGCGGTAAAAATAGTGGACCGGCTGCCAGGTAGGAGTAGAGAGGGCCCCGTTTATCTTGCCTACCAGCTCATCTACCTCGTCTTTTAGTTGCTGATAGGAAGGGACCTGGTCGCGTGAGGGTACCACCACCAGGATAAGGGACACTTTAGTATGGTAGGCGGGGTTTTCTTCCAGAAAGCGTTGATAAGCTCTAAGGCGGTCGGGAATGCCCTTGGAATAATCCAGGCGGTCTACCGAAAGCACCATGCGCTGGGGCCCGAAGGCGGATCGAAACTCCTGTACCTTATCGGCCACCTCGCGGCTGCAGGCTTTCTGGTAATATTTTTCGTAATCGATGCCCATGGGGAGAGCATCTACGGCGACGGTACGCCGCTCCACGTTGACCTTATTGGCCCGGTATACGTAGCCGGTGAGGCGGTGCACGCTACTGAGGAAGTGGCGCATGTCATCATAGGTGTGAAAACCGATAAAGTCGCTCCCCAACACGCCTTCCAGCAGGGCTTGGCGCCACGGCAGCATCCGCAAGACTTCGAAAGAAGGGAAGGGGATATGCTGGAAAAAGCCGATGGCGGCTTCCGGCAGGGCCTCGCGTAGCAATGCGGGTACCAGCATAAGCTGGTAATCGTGCACCCAGATCACGTCGTCTGGTTCGGCGTAAGAGAGAATGGCCTGGGCAAATTTTTCGTTTACCGAACGGTAAGCCACCCAACGCGCCTCGTTGTACTGGATGTACTGCACAAAATAGTGAAAGGCGGGCCAGAGGGTCTGGTTACTAAAGCCCAGGTAGTAGTCTTCCAGCTCTTGGGCGGTCAGGAATACCGGCCGCATATTTTGCTGGCTGAGCTCTTCGCTGATAGCGGTTTTTTGATTATCTGCTACCTCCAGGCCAGGCCAGCCTATCCAGAGATTATCGCCTTCCTTGTAGATGGAGCCCAGTCCGGTGGCCAGGCCGCCCTCACTGGCTTTGAATTGCAACTTTTCTGCCTGCTTTTCTAACCGCACGGGCAGGCGGTTGGATACAATAATGGTTTTTGCCATGGTACGTCTTATCTCCACTTCAATGATACAACTTTGTTCACAAAATGAAGCCCCCGGGGCCCAGGTTTTTCCCGAATATTGTTCTTTTCGGGGGCCCTTCCGCGCTTTTACGCTTAAGTTTTCGTTAATTTATCCGCAGCAATGACCAAGCAACTAAGCACAACGATCTTACTCCTGGCCGGCGGGTTCTTTTTAGGGGGCCCTGGGGCGCTTGTGGCGCAGGAATTCAGACTGGAGTGGGTGTACCACGATAAGGTGCGGGAGCTTCTCTCTTCCCAAAAGGTGGCCAAGCTGGAAGACTTCGAGCAGGTAGCCGTCCAGTGTTATACGGTCGACTCGGCCGATGTTTTTTGGTCGCATCTGCGGCAGTATGAAATTGATGTACCGGTGGCCCGGGCCTGGCAAACTTACCTGGGTATAGCCCCCGAAGAAGCCTGGAAAGGGGGGCTGGTAGATTTTGGCCTTTGCTATGCGCCCGATGAGCAAAAGGTATACTGGCCTTTTGAACCTTTTACGGGGCTGCGCGAAGGACAGCTGCATTTCATGGAGCTCAACTTACTGGGTTTGGCCGAAATTGCGGTAGGCCACCAGGTGGTAGAGGTAAACGCCAAGGCCCAACGGATAGGTTTCTGCTACCTGCAGGAAGGAGAATCCGCAGGATCGCAGTGGATACAGCTGCGGGCACAAGGCCCCCAAAAGACGGCGGTAATTCACTATACCCGCTATCATTCCGATTCTTATTTCCGGGATACCAAGCTGTACCCTCTATTTCACAGCCTGGTGATTGACCGTTTTCACAAAAATGTGCGCAAGCAAGCAGAAAAACTATACCGAGCGGAAGCGATGGACCCCGTAGCGCAGGAATAAAGGGCACTTTGGCCCATTCCAAGCGTCCTGAAGGGAAGGCCGTGCTAGCGAGGGGGGAACCGGCGGCAGGAGACAGGGTAGCCCGCGGGGACGAACCACATTTGGCCGGCAGGCCGCCCAAAAATACGGCGGAGCCGGCGGGGGGCTTTGCTATCTTTGAGCGCATGAAGGAAAAGGAACCAGGCTATTCTAAAAAACGCTCCCGGGAGTCGCGGGCGGCTATAGAACGGATATACATTACCATGCGGCAGCTCCTGATCCGGGGCAGCTATAAGCCCGACGGGGTGAGCGGGGAGGCGCTGAAAGAGGCCATGCACAGCCTCCAGCCGGAGATATACGGGAGCATAAACGACCCCGAGAAGGTGGAGCTCAAGGGCTTGCTGTACGTAGCGGAACGCCTGCCCCGAGGCATAGAGGAGTGCCTGATCATAAAACTTACGGCGCTGGAGGGCTACCGGGAGGCTGGCCATCATCCCATTGTGCCCCTAAAAAGGCGCCGCAATGGCTACCGTATAGACGAGGACCGCATGTACGTGGAAATGAGCCGGGGCCGTTCCGATATATACGATATCCTGACCCACCTGACCTTTCTGTACATAGAAGCGCAGAAGATAAAGCGCCACGCGGTGGACGCCAAGGGGCGCGAAACGGAAAACTGGAAAAAACTACGGGCGGTGGCCCAGTCAGAGCAGGAGGGGGCGGAGATAGATCAACGTAAGGCCCTGGTGTACCTGAGCAATGTGCTAGGCCGGACGCTGGCCGAAACGCAAGAGGCGGTAGGTCAGTTTGCCCAAAGCCCCGGGGCCAATAGCCTCTATCACCTCGTTTACTGGCTGGGCCAGCGGGCGGTGGAACAAGTTACCGAAGGCCGGCGGAAGGAGATCTTTTTCTCGGCCAAGCTACGGGAGGTGATAGGCCATCACGTGTACGGGGAGGCTTGGGCGCAGCGCATAAAACGTTTTCTCGCTGAGCGCAACTGGCTGGAGCGGCCTCTGCACATTGTAAGTGCCAACCTGCACAGTTTTGTCAACGGCCTCTACGGGGCGGCCGCCCTGGAGGGAGAAAGTTTTGCCAACCTGACGCAACTGGGCCTGAGAACCAGTGAGCACCCGGCCTATAACGACACTATCCGCCAGTATGCGCTGGATCATGGCCTTTACGAACTAGGCGACCAAAGTGGTACCAATGTAAACGTACAGCTGATAGACCTGGCGCAGCTCCAAGGTGCGGAACGCCCCGCATCCCTGCGGGACGTGGAACCGGGCGATAGCCTCCTGCTGGTGATGGACTACGCCTTTGGCGAGCAGGCTTTTGAATGCATGGACGAATTGCTTAAACCCTGGTCTCCAGATAAGGAAAACCACCGCCTGGAGGTGCAAAGCATTTCCATTATGGGCAAGGCCGGAATTCTGGTAGGGGAGAAGGGGGAGATCATGTTGCCTACGGCCCACGTTTTTGAGGGAACGGCTGATAATTATCCCCTGGACAATGATTTACAGCCGGAAGACCTACAAGCCGCCGAACTGCCCATCCATGAAGGTACCCTGGTAACGGTGATGGGCACCTCGCTGCAAAACCGGGATGTGCTCAACCACTTTAGGACCAGTACCTGGAACGCGGTGGGGATCGAAATGGAGGGCGCCCATTACCAAAAGGCCATCCAAAGCGCGGCCCGGATCCGCCATAGTATTCCGGAAAAGGTGAAGGTGCGGTACGCCTACTATGCCTCGGACAATCCCCTGGTGAGCGGCAGTACGCTTTCCTCAGGAAGTTTGGGCCGGGAAGGGGTGCAGCCTACCTATGCCATTACGGAGGCTATTTTGCGCAAGATCTGGACCGATCCTAAGTAGTGTTTGTCCATACAGTCGAGTGTCTGTTCTAGAAAGTTCGAGAGTCTCGCCACCGGC
>JAVLBR010000319.1:0-1581 GCA_031581125.1 Schleiferiaceae bacterium
TTCGGGGAGGCGCGAGAGGACGATAAAAGCGCAGTCTCGCCACGGGCGAGATGAGTCTCGCTAGAAGCGAGAAGGACGATCGTCTCGCCACGGGCGAGAGACTTTATAGCCAGACACTAACTATTCATTAGCTTTTAAAACGCTAAAGAAGTCATTTGCGTGCAGGCCGGCAATGATAAAACTCACTTATAAGGCCACCTCATACCTTTCAGGGGGAAGGTCACATTTGGGCGAAAGCCCTAAGCTGGAAGGCGCTGCGCCTGCCAAACCTTTGCTTTCAAGAAAACCCGGAGCTCATAGCTCCAAAGTGGCGCACCGGCTGGGCCGGAAAATGCGGAGCTAGGGTTGCAATTGACTTAGAGCGAAGAGCTTGTCGTAAATAGCGGTGTTTTGATATATCCCGGCAAACTGTTGGGCACCTGGTCCATAGGCCAGTACTGGCACCATGGCCGCGCTATGTCCGTGGGTGCTAAACCCAGGGCGTAGGTCATCATAATCCCGGTAAGATTTACCAGATTCCGGGTCCTTTTTATCAGTGCCTGCCAGGGTGTAGCCCCCACACTCGTGATCAGCCGTTACGACTACCAGGGTATTGCCCTCTTTGCGGGCAAAGGCCATTGCTTGGGCGATGGCCTGGTCAAAGTCTTGCATTTCACTGGTGAGGTAGGCGCCATCGTTGGCATGGCCACCCCAGTCGATCTGGGAGCCTTCTACCATCAGGAAAAAAGGAGCCTCGCTCTGGCTCAGGTATTCCAGGGCCATACCGGTGGCTTTGGGCAAGAAATTACCCCGGCCTTTTAAAATGGGGGGCATGCCATCCTGGGCCAGGAGGTAACCATAGCGTTTACCAGCGTCCCATTCCGCGGGCGCCGCTAAAGCCTGGGTGTCTATCTGGAGCTTATGGGCCGCCATGGCCTCTTCCAGAGAGCTGCCATCGGGTCGCTGATAGAAAAATTCTTGCCCGCCGCCCGCAAAGAAATGCACGGGGGCATCGACCAATTGCTCAGCGATAGCGTACTCCTTGTCCCGGCTGTCTATGTGGGCATAAAAGCTAGCCGGCGTGGCGTGCGTAATGGAGCTGGTAGCTACCAGGCCGGTTTTGCGCTTGCGCTGGGCCCAGAGCTCCAGAAGCGTGGGCAGGGCATTGGTGTCGGCATCCACCCCGATGGCGCCGTTGTAGGTCTTCTTGCCACAGCTCATGGCGGTAGCCCCGGCCGCCGAATCGGTAATTTTATCGCTGCTGCTGGAAGTCTGCTGCAATCCCACCACCGGCATTTGCAAAAAGGCTGGCTCTTTACCATCCCCGTAATAAAGGGCTGAAGAAAGTTGAGAAACCCCCATGCCATCACCGATAAGGAGGATCACGTTGGGCGCGGAGGGTGTTTTATCCCCTCCGGAGGAAGGCGTTTGGGCATCTGGTTGGGCCAAGGGCCCGGTAAACAGGGATATAAGCAAAAGAAGTGGCGTGTTCATAGGATATCTTTTCTAGATGGGCATCAAAATTAGCCCCCTAAGCGGATTTAGCCTCGTGGTAATGGCCCGGGGAAGAAATAATAATACAGAATTAACAGGGCGGGCTAA
>JAVLBR010000320.1:0-1580 GCA_031581125.1 Schleiferiaceae bacterium
CCCACTATGGCGCGCGGTAGGGCCTCCCGGCCAAATGGGCTCCCGGCCGCGGGATAGCGGTGCGTCTTTAAGCGCGCTTGGGGCCAAAACATCGGCCTGGCGAGCGGGTTATCTCCTCAAGAAAAATCGGTGTGCCATGCAAGAAAGTGCTTTATTTCCCCTCAACCTCTTTCTCCTGCCGGGGGATTTTACCCAGCTCTACATTTTTGAGGAGCGCTATAAGCAGCTGATCAAAGACTGCCGGGAAGAAGACATCACCTTTGGGATTCCTTTTTCGGACCGGCTCAATACGCGCAACCTGGGGACGCTGGTGCGGCTGCACGAGGTCCTCAAGACCTATCCCGACGGGGAAATGGATGTGATCATAGAGGCGGTGGGTACTTTTAAGCTGGAAAAATTTTACTACCAAATGGCGCCTAAGCTGTATCCCGGCGGGCAAATCGTGCCCCTGCCCCGGCCCAGCGACGAAGCCTGTGGCCCGGCCCTGGCAGAGCGTTTTCGCCGCTACCTGGCCCAGCACGAGATTTACGACTACGACCACCTGCCCGATACCGACCTGAACCTGTACACGGTGGCCAGCGCCCTGCACCTGAATGATTACGAACGGATGGAACTGGCGCAAATCCCCACGGCTGCCCGCGTGCGGGAATTCCTGATGAATTACCTTCGCTACCTGGAATTACTGCACGAACAGGAGAGTCATGTGTACCAAAATTTTTATCTTAATTAAAATAGGCGCTGTACTGCTGCTTATGGTGGTAACGGGCTGCCAGCCTGCTGTCAACTCCACACCTGAAAAAAAAGCGCGCCCCGCAAAGACACAAGAGACCGCTAAACCCAGCTCAGACAAACAACAAAAGGGAGTTAAGTCCGAGCCAAATGATCAAAAGAAAAAGGAAGACTTGCTCCCGCTTACCAGTGCGCGGGCGGATTCTTTTTTTGCCGCTTACGCCCAAGCACATCCGGAAAACAAGCTCAAGGTAAGCACCCCTTTCGGCGATATCCACATCCGCCTGTACCAAAACACCCCGCGCCACCGGGCCAGCATGCTGTTCCTAATCCGCCAAGGGTATTTTGACGGCACTTGGTTTTACCGGGTGCGGCCGGGCCACGTGGTGCAGGCGGGCAATAATACCCTACCCGAAACCCAGGAGCTGCGCCACGAGATAGGCAAGTATACCCTGGCCGCCGAAAAGATAGGCGCAAACTACCACCACACGGGCGCGGTGGCCATGGCGCGGAGTTATGACAACAATCCGGGCAAGCGCTCTACGCCCTACGAGTGGTATATCAGCATAGGGCAAACCTTTACCGCCGGCCAACTCAAGGCGATGGAAAAGCAGCAGGACCTCTCCCTTAACGCCGAGCAACGCCGGCTTTATCAGGAGAAGGGCGGACTGCCCCACCTGGATCAAGACCATACGGTAATAGGGGAAGTGACCCGCGGTATGGACGTGGTGCGGCAGATAGCCCGCCAGCCTACCGATAGCCGGGAATGGCCTAAGGAGGATATTCCTTTGGCGGTGGAAATTGTGGAGTGAGCGGCGCCTCTTTTGGACGCTCGCTTCGCTCGCTTTGTT
>JAVLBR010000065.1:0-11925 GCA_031581125.1 Schleiferiaceae bacterium
TACAGTACCAACATTGTAGATATGCGGGTAACTACCGCCGTGGTAGATGCGGGCGTACAGTATGTGGCCGGCGATGAGGACCAGGTTAAGTTTGGCTTTACCCTGCGCAATGTGGGGCCCTCCGCCCAGTACCGGGGCGATGGGCAGTCGGTAACCTTACCCGTCCCGCAAGGAGGGTATGCGCAGGCCTTTAACGAACGGTCTGCCGCCTTTGAGGTGCCCGCTACGCTCGGTATTGGGGCGAGCTATGACTTTAACTTTTCCGACCAACAACTCACCCTGGCCGGCTCCTTTATTTCGAACTCCTTCGAAACGGATCGCTATACGGCCGGGGCTCAGTATTCGCTCAAGAATTTCTTGCAGCTCCGCGCCGGGTACACCTTCTTTAATACGCAAGGCCAAGTGGAGAGCAATAATGTGTTCTCTGGCCTAAGTGCGGGCATGTCACTGGATGTACCGCTGGGAGAAGACAAAGACAAGTCCTTCACCCTGGACTATTCTTACCAGACCACCAAAGCCTTCGACGGCGTCCATTCCATTGGCGTAACCGTCAAGATTTAAGCGGGTCCCGCGGGCCTTTCCGGCCCGCTTTCCGGATTAATTGTATTTTTGCTTACCAGAAAAAGGCCTCTCGCAGGTCTTTTTCTTTTTTATTAAGAAAAAGCCGCATCATGGGACATAGCTATTATACCCCCGAAGGATACGATAAATTAAAGAAAGAGCTCGAACACATGAAAAGTGTCGAGCGGCCCCGTATATCCCAGCAAATTGCCGAAGCACGCGATAAAGGCGACCTCTCCGAAAACGCCGAATACGACGCCGCCAAAGAGGCCCAGGGCATGCTGGAAATGAAAATCAGCAAGCTGGAAGAAACCCTGGCCAACGCGCGCGTCCTGGACAGCTCTCAGGTAGATACCTCCTCGGTGATGGTCCTTTCTACCGTCACCATCAAAAACCAGAAGAACGGGCAAACCATGAAGTATCAGCTCGTAAGCGAGTCGGAAGCCGATCTCAAAAAAGGCAAGATCTCCGTGAGCTCTCCCATCGGCAAAGGCCTTATCGGCAAGGCCGTAGGGGAAGTAGCTGAAATCGATACGCCCGCCGGTAAAATGAATTTTGAGATCGTGGACATCTCCATGGAATAACCCCCCTTATGGCCTCTATTTTTAGCAAGATCATCGCTGGGGAGCTTCCCGCCCATAAAGTAGCCGAAACCGACCGAGCCCTGGCCTTTCTGGATATCAACCCCCTGCACGAAGGCCACCTCCTGGTGGTACCGAAGCAAGAAGTAGACAAGCTCTTTGACCTGCCGGAAGAGGACTACCTTCACCTCTGGCAAATGGCCCGCAGCATCGCCCGGGCCCAGGAGCAAGCCATAAGCTGCCAGCGGGTGGGCGTAGCCGTGGTAGGCCTCGAGGTACCCCACGCCCACATCCATCTCATCCCCATCCACGGGGTCCACGACATCGACTTTAGCCGCCCCAAATTAAGCTTCACCGCCGAACAAATGCAGGCCACCGTAAGCCGCATCCAGGCCCATCTACCGGCCAGCTTACTGCCTTAGCCCGCATTTTTAGGGCGGCCTCCCGGCCAAATGGGCCCCGTCTCAACCGAGGCGATCCGGGTTTTTGCGGATAAACTGGTCCCAGCTACCAGCCTTTCCTTTTGCGGCGCCGGGCAAACCGGATTGGTAATGATGGCACAGGGCCACGCCTAACGCATCGCTCGCGTCCATGTAGCGGTGATCCAGTTCTACCTTCAGCGTGCGCGACAGCATGGCCGAAACTTGCTCCTTACTGGCGTTGCCATTGCCCGTGATGCTCTGCTTGATCTTGCGCGGCGCGTATTCGGTTACCGGTATATCCCGGTACATAGCGGCGGCCATGATCACCCCCTGCGCCCGGCCCAGCTTGAGCATACTTTGGACGTTTTTGCCAAAAAAGGGGGCCTCCACCGCCATTTCGTCCGGCAAATATTCTTTTACCAGGGCCAGGCAACGCTCAAAAATGCGCTTGAGCTTAAGCGTGTGGCCTTCTTTGGGGCTTAGCCGCATCACGTCGTAAGTCATCAGGGTGGCCTGCTGGCCCTTGGTGCGGATCAAGGCGTAGCCCATGATGTTGGTGCCCGGGTCTACGCCCAGGATGATCTTTTCCCCTTTCATACCGCCGCAAATTATGCAATACTTTTGACCACATGGCGCCATGGCTTCTTTCTCTTGCGGCTATCCTGGGTACGGGCTATGCTTTGCTGGCCTGGACGCTCTGGCGCGGGCTGCAGCATTTGTCAATGGGCCCCGTAGCAAAGCCGGCGGGGAGTGCGCCCTTCAGTATCCTGATTCCCTGCCGGGACGACACCGAGCGGCTCAAGCATACCCTCCCTCAGCTTTCCGCCGCCACCGAGGGCTGCCCGGCCCCGTGGGAGCTACTGGTGGTAGATGATCACTCTGCCCCGGCCGAAAGGGAGGCCCTGGAAAGCTTATTGGCTTCTTATCCGGCCCATTTCCGCCTCCTAAGGCACCGGGGGCGGCCGGGGAAAAAAGCGGCCCTGGCGGCGGGGCGGCAGCTGGCCCGCTATGAACTCATCGTGCAAACCGATGCCGATACCTGGCTAGACCAGGGCGCTCTGGCGGAGCTCCTGGCGCCCTTTGCGGAGGCCAAGACGGCCCTTAGCTTTGGTATGGTCCGTATGCAACCCGGCCGGAAGATGGCCAGCCGCTTTGCCGCGCTCGATTACCTAAGCTTGCAAATGAGCGGCCAAGCCCTGGCTGCCCTTAACCGCCCCTACATGGGCAGCGCAGCCAATATGGCCTATCGAAAATCCCGGGTGCAGGACCTGGTGCAGCCGGGGGAAAACTGGCAAAGTGGTGACGATGTATTTCTCCTGCAAGCCCTCCATAAGGAGACCCCGGGCAGCGTCCGTCCGGTTCCCTCCGCGGGGGCCATTACCCCGGCCCCCGCCAGTTGGGGCGCGTTTTTCCGGCAGCGGGTCCGCTGGGGGGGCAAGGCGGCTGCTTATCCGCTGGCTGGAAGCCGGTTGCTGGCAGCGGGGGTAGCCTTGCATAGCTGGGGCATAAGCTTCTTGTGGGCCCTGACGCTCATTTGGCCGCAGGCCGCCCTCTACGCGCTGGTGGTGCACGGAAGTAAGGCCGCGCTGGATGCGCCCTTGCTATGGCGCTACGCCCGGGCTACCCAGCAGCGGGCGCTTTTGCGCCATTACGCCTGGGTGGCGGCGCTTTATCCGTTTTATATCGTTTTGGTGACGGGGCTTATCGCTTTGCCGCTGAGCTGGCAGTGGAAAGGGAGTGCGCTTAAAAGGGCCCCGCTTAGCGGTGAGCCGTAAGTTCCTTGAGGTCCCGGCCAGAGGGGTTTTGGAAGAGGCGCAGGTCAAAGTATTCTACGGCGGCCAGGAGGTGGTCCATCAGGTCGCTCTGGATGGCTTCGTAATTGACCCAGTTAATATCGGTACTGAAGCAATAAACTTGCAGGGGGAGGCCCCGGTCGGTGGGCTCTAGCTGGCGCACCATGATGGTTTCTTGCTGGGATATCTGGGGGTGCTGCTGCAGGTATGCGAGCACATATTGGCGGAATACGCCTATGTTGGTCAAGTTGCGCCCGTTGATAAGGGCGGTCTTGTCCACTTTGCGGTTTTGATTGTCCGCATCGATTTCTTGCTGCCTACTTTCCAGGTACGCGCTTACCCGGTCGTAGCGCCGGTAGCGCTGGTACATTTCGGGGCCTATGAAATCGATGGAATTGAGATCGATATGCAGGGAGCGCATGATGCGCCGTATGCCCAGGGACTGCATGCCCCGCCAGTTGCGAAAGCTATCGGAAATAAAGGCATAGGTGGGTACGGTGGTAATGGTTTTATCGAAGTTGCGCACCTTCACGGTGGTGAGGTTGATGGCGATCACGTCTCCATCGGCCCCGTACTTGTCCATACTTACCCAATCACCCAGGCGGAGGATGTCATTGCTGGCTATTTGGATACTGGCTACAAAACCCAGAATGGTATCGCGGAAAATGAGAAGGATCACGGCAGTGGCGGCCCCAAAGGTGGTGAGCACGGCCACGGCACTGCGCCCTACCAGGGTGGAGATGATGAAAATGGCGGCGGTGATATAGACCAGAATTAAACCCACCTGGATATAACTGCTTACGGGCTTGCCCTCAAAGCGGTTGCTTTGTAAGCCGATGGTTTCCAGGCTGCGCAGAAATTTTTGGACCACCTGTACTATTACGATGATCAGGTACACGATGAGCAGCTGCTGGAGGAAGCTGAGCTCCAGGCCCGTTTGCTCAAAAACCACCGGCAGCCCGAAGTAAAATACCAGGGTGGGAAGCAGGTGGGCCAGGGATTGGAAAACTTTTTTCTCCAGGAGGATATCGTCGTAGGCATTTTTGGAGCGCTTTACATAGCGGCTCACAAAGTGCATAATAACCCGCCGGGCCACTAAGTCCAGCAGCAGGGCCAGGAGGGCCAGCAGGAGCAGGTCTATGCCCAGGCTGGCGTAAGGAAGGTATTGGGGCAGAAGGCCGGCGTCGCGCAGCCATTGCTCGGTCCAGTGGGTAAAAGTAGCGCTGGTTTCCATGCCGGTAAAGGTACAACGCTTGGATTCGCGGGAAAATCACATTTGGCCGCCAGGCCGGCAAAAAAAGCAGCCCTAGGGGCGGAAAATGACCTGGGCGCTGCTGGTGGCGGAGGCCCGGAAGTAGCCAAAGGCGTACTGGCTGCTGTCCCGGGTGCTGCGGATATTGCCCAGGATAAGGGCCGGGGCGGCATCAAAGGGGGTGCCTACGTTGATTTGCTCACTGAGGACCTGCAGGAAGTCGTAATAGCTTTGCGTGATAGACTCCAGGCGGGTGCGGAAGGTGTCGGGGTCAGCATGGCGGGGCGGGGTGTCGAAGGGGCCATAAAGCCCTAAGGGGGGCACCAGGCCGCTGCCAAAGTAAAAGCCGTCCACGCCTTCGTCTTCGAGGGCAAAGATGTCGCGCTGAAATATGCTGTCGTTCAGGCTGCGGGTTACGTTCAGGTAATCGCCGGGGCCGGGGCGTTCCTGGAAATAGCCCAGGGCATAGGCGCCGGCTTCTAGGGCGGGGGGCTGGGTGTTGCGGTCCAGGCGGCGAATGTTGATAGAGTCCAGGGTGGGGACGGGGCGCAGGGTTTCCGGCTCCGATTGCCAGGTACCGGCTACGCCGGGCGGGCCATTGGGGATGGTGAGCAGGAGGCGGTAGCGCTGGCCGGGCTGGCCGGTGAAAGAGGCGCGGTAGAGGCCGGCGGTGTCCTTATTTTCCCGGAGCTGAGCTACGGTATCGCCGTTTTCCAGGAGGTACACCTGGGCATTGGACACGCGAGGAGTTTGTTCCTCAGCAAAATAGGCATCGGTGGTACTGAGGCTTACCCGGGCGGGTTGCTGATCGGTCACCCAGCCATCTACTACCAGCTGGGGCTCGCTTTCGGGCACTTCCAGGTCTACTACATCCTGGCAGGAGAGCAGGGGCAAAAGCCCTAGCAGGGAAAAAAGAAAGGAGCGGTTCATACACTAAAATTCAAAGTTCCAGGTGACAAAGGGAATGATGGTGGCGAAGATGGAAAGGCGCACGGCCTGGGTCTCAAAGGAGCCGCCCTGGGCGGCCTGCTCAAAGAAAACGGAGTAGGGATTGCGCCGGGCGTAGAGGTTGTAAACCCCAAAAGACCAGGAGCTTTGGAAACCATCATCTTCCTGCCGGGGGGGCTGGTAGGTGGCGGAGAGGTCCAGGCGGTGGTAATCGGGGATGCGGTAGCTGTTGCGATCGCGGTAAATGGGCACCGAAAAGCTGCCGTACTGAAAGCGGCCTTCCGGGGGCGTAATGGGGCGGCCGGTTTGGTAGGCAAAGTTGGTGCTGATGCTCCATTTGGGATTGAGCTGGTAGCTGAGGACCAGGGAGAGGTCGTGTCGTTTGTCGTAGTTGGCCGGATACCATTCGCCGGCGTTGATGGCTACGGTGGGGTCATTGGCGCGGACGCGGTTTTCCGTTTTGGAAAGGGTGTAGCTAAACCAGCCGGTGAGCCGGCCCTTGTTTTTGCGGAAGAGCAGCTCCAGCCCGTAAGACCGGCCTATGCCGCTCAGCAGTTCCGTTTCGATGGACTCGTTAAAGATGAGATTTGCTCCGTTGCGGTAATCTACGATATTGTCAAAAGTCTTGTAGTAGCCTTCCAGGGAAGCTTCGTAGGTGTTTTGTTGAAAGTTACGGAAATAGCCCAGAGCCACCTGATTTACCGTGGCGGGCTGGATGTACTCCCCGGCCGGCCGGTAAATGTCTACCGGGGTAGGGGAGGTGGTATTGCTGATAAGATGAATGTACTGGCGGGTACGGTTGTAGCTGGCTTTGAAGCTTTCCGTCTCGTTAAGCAGGTAAGTCACCGAAAAGCGGGGTTCCAGGCCGGCCCAGCCATCGTAGCCCTGGATGAGCTCGCCGCTGCCGTAGGAGAGGGTATCGTTGCGGTTTTCGTTGGTAGGGAGCTGGGGATTGGCGTAGTCATACACCTGGCGGGCGCCCAGGTTATAAAAACTGGAGTAGCGCAGTCCGTAGCGAAATTTCCAGCGCTGGCCGGGCTCCCACTCGTGTTCCAGGTAGGCCGCGGGCTCCAGGGCGTAGGCATCTTGCAGTTCCGTTTCTACGCTGCCCGTAATTTTTCCCGGTTCAAAGTGATAATAAATGCCTTCTAGGCCCCAGTGCAGGGTGCTGTTTTCGGCCAGGTAATAGCTCCACTGGTTTTTAAAATGAAAATCCCGGATGCGGGAGCGGAGCTTAAAGTTAAAGGCCGCCTCATCCGGGGTGCCCAGGCTATAGGTGTAATCGCTGAAGATAAGGCTGGTATTGACAAAAAGCTGGTCGCTGGCCAGGTGATTCCAGCGCAGCGATCCGGTAAGATTGCCCCAGTCAAAATTGAAAAGGTCTTGAATGCCAAACACATCGCGCCCAAAATAGCCGGAGAGGAAGAGCTGGTTTTTATCGTTGAGCTTATAATTGAGTTTGGTGTTGAGGTCGTAGAAATAGAGGATGTTTTGGTTGATGGCCGGGTCATCGCTTAGCTTGAGAAAAAGGTCTATGTAAGAGCGCCGGCCGGCCACCATGAGGGACGACTTATCCTTTACGAGGGGGCCCTGCACCAGCGCCCGGCTGCTCAGCAGGCCTATGCCGCCTTCCGCTTCCCAGGCCTGATTATTGCCATCGATCTGGCGCACGTCTACCACGGAGCTCAGGCGGCCGCCGTAGCGGGCCGGAATGCCGCCTTTGTAGAGTTTTACGTCTTTTACTGCGTCGGCATTGAATATGGAAAAGAAGCCAAAAAGGTGGCTGCTGTTGTACACGGGGGCCTCGTCTAGCAGGATGAGGTTTTGGTCGGTATTGCCGCCCCTTACATTAAAACCCGTAGAAGCCTCGCCCACCGTGCTTACGCCCGGCAGCAGGGTGAGGGTACGAATGACGTCTACCTCGCCCAGCAGAGCGGGAAGCTTTTTCACCTGCTTCACATCCAGTTGGGCCACGCTCATTTCGGTGCTGCGCACGTTGGCATCAGCGCGCTGCCCCTTCACTTCCACTTCCTGCAGGGTGGTGGCGGCTGGTTCCAGGCGGAGGGTCACCTGCTTGTCTTTTTGCAGGGCTATTTCCAGAGTATCTGTCTGGTAGCCAATATACTGCACCGCCACTTGATGCTTTCCCGCCGGCAGGCTTAGGGAAAAGTAGCCATAAGCATTGGTGGCCGTGCCGGTACCGCGCTTAGGCACGGTCACATTGGCCCCGATGAGCGTTTCGCCATTGCTGGCATCTCGCACGTAGCCATTGAGGCTGTATTTAAGGGGGCTTTGGCCCAAATGTGTGAGCGGCCAGGCCAGCAGCAGGAGGAGCCAAAAGCGAAGTTTAGGCATATTAACAGATTTTTAGAAAGCTACGGAACGGAATTTGGTTCAGAGGGTTTACATTTGACCAAATCGGAAGGGAACGGATGAACGGAGAAGGCAGCACTTTCTCCGGGCTTCCGACCCTATGGCGTCTACTGCGATTGGGGCAGGCAAATATCGCCCTAAACAAAGGGCCGCTCAGCGTACTTAAAATAAATTTCTGTTAAGCATCGAACATATGAAATGGCTTACCCGCAGTTTTCGCCTCATCAATAAAATGCGCTGGCCCTTGTTGGCCCTACTTCTGATAGCTGGTTGGGGCTTTTATCCCCGGGAAACGCAGAAGGAAGACTATCGCAAAGAACAGGTGGTGATGAACCTGATGTACCAGGTGCTCAATAGCTCCCACTTTGCGCCCCAAAAGATCAACAATGATTTTTCCCAGCGGGTCTTTGACCGCTACATGGAAGAGCTCGACATTGGCCATCGCTTCTTTACCCAGGCTGATCTGGAAGCCCTGAGCCGCTACCGCGACCTATTGGACCAGCAATACAAAGGCACTTCTTTTAACTTTTACCAAGCGGCCCGGGAGCGCTTTGAGAAGCGCCAGGCACAGGTGCAGCGCTATTACCGCGCCATTTTGGCGGCGCCTTTTGACTTTAGTAAGGAAGAGTATTACGATACCGATGAAGACGCCAAGGCCCCCGCGGCCGATACCAATGCCCTGCGCGATCGCTGGCGGCGGTACCTCAAATACCGCACCCTGGTGCGCCTGGAAGAATACCTGGAGGCCCGGGAAAACAAGGCCGATACGGTAGAAAAGAGCAGCCGGGAAGAGCTGGAACAAAAAGCCCGGGAAAAGGTCCTGGAAACCCACAACCAATGGTTTGAAAACCTGGGGGAGATGAGCCAAATTGACTGGGTAACCGGCTACCTTAATGCTTTTGCCACGGAATACGATCCCCACACCCGCTATTTCCCTCCCCGGCAGCAGGAAGATTTTGAAATCAACATGACCGGGCAGTTGGAAGGCATTGGCGCGCAGCTCCAAGAAAAAGGCGATTACATCGAGATCACTAAGATCATTACCGGTAGTGCCTGCTGGCGCCAGGGCGAACTGGAAGTAGGCGATAAGATCCTCCGGGTGGCCCAGGGCGATGCGCCGGATGAGCCGGTAGACCTGGTGGGCATGAGCGTGCGCGATGCCGTTCAATACATCCGCGGGCCCAAAGGCACCCAAGTGATCCTTACCGTCCGCAAAGTGGATGGCAGCAAAACTACCATTCCCATTGTGCGCGACGTAGTGGAGCTGGAAAGCACCTTTGCCAAGAGTGCCGTGGTGGGCGAAGGCCAGCAAAAAATAGGCTATATCCGCCTGCCCAAGTTCTACGTAAGCTTCTACAGCGACCACAACCGCGACGTGAGCGATGACGTAAGAACGGAGCTAGAGAAGCTTAAAGAAGCGGGCGTGAAAGGCGTGATCCTGGACCTTCGCAACAATGGCGGCGGCGCCCTCAACGAGGTAGTAGAGATCGTAGGGCACTTCATTGATGAAGGCCCGGTGGTGCAGGTAAAGCCTTCCGGCCAAAAGCCCAAGATCCTGCAGGACGAGACGCGTGGCCGGATATACGACGGCCCCCTGGCGGTGATGACCAATCGCTTTAGCGCTTCCGCTTCAGAGATATTTGCCGCGGCCATTCAGGATTATGACCGGGGCTTGATCGTGGGCAGCCCTTCCACCTTTGGTAAGGGCACCGTCCAGAACGTGCTGGAAATGGACCGGGCGGTAGGCAATGCCTATAAAGACCTCAAACCCCTGGGGGCGCTCAAGCTGACCATCCAGAAGTTTTACCGGATCAACGGGGGTACGACCCAAAAGCGCGGGGTGGTCCCCGACATTATTCTCCCCGATACCTACGGCGATATGCCCATGGGAGAGCGCAACCGGGAAACGGCCCTGCCTTACGATGAGATCAAAGCCCTGGATTACCAACGATGGTCTGGTCCGCCCCCGCTTTCCAAGCTCCAGCGCAAGAGTGAAAAGCGCCTCCAAAAGAGCGAAAAGTTTCAGGCCATCTCCCGCTATGCGCAGTGGAGTGAAAAACGCCGGGAAAATAGCAAGGTGGCGCTTTCCCTGGCCGAATACCGCGCCCAGCAGGAAGAAGAACGGCAAACGGCCAAGCAATTCAATGGGATGCGCAAGAGCGATACCACCCTTACGGTAACCGCCAATGCCGCGGACCTGGAGAAGATCAATGCTACCGAGGAAAGCCAAAAGAAAGCCGAGCAGTGGCATAAAAACATCAGCGATGATGTGTACCTCCACGAAACCTACGCGGTGCTAAGGGATTGGGCCATGCTTGGTAAGTAGTAAATTTTTAAAGAGGAGCCGCGGAAATAAAGCTCTCATGGATTTGAAATAAAAATTCTGGAGGTGACACCGAAGCGGTAATCATATTCGCATGCGACTTTCAGGGCCCCACGGGTAAAGGCTAAATCTCATTTTCTGCCTGGCTTCGCCACCGGCAAGGCCAAGATAATAAAAGGAAAGCCTGCCGCCTTCGATTTGGGCCGTGCTACGCCATGAGCATAGGCGCGCCTTAAAGACAAACACTAGCCAAGCTCTTCCAAATTTAGAAAGCTCTCCTGCCGCTTTTGCGCGCCACCAGAAGGGGGCGGTTGGGAGGAAAGGGTTTCCGAGCTGGGCAATACAATCGGCGGGATAAAGTACATTTGGCCTCCCGGCCTAAAAAACCAGGGCACGCAGCGTAAAAAGGGATTATGGCGGCTAGTTTTTCTCAATTAATCAAGCACCCCCTGGGCGCACCCAGCTTGGCGGTGATCGTGCTGGTGGCGTTGGCGGCGTTTTCTGCTTATGCCTGGATTCCCGATGCTACACCCCAGGCCAACCAGATGAACCTGGCGCTGGCCAATAAGGCCCCCGGAACCAAGGTGCACACCCTGCGCTTGCCCCGGGAAGAAAGGGGGGTACTGACGGGGCCGGCCTGGCTTAGGGGAGTGCCCCGGCGGTACCGGGAAGTGGTGGTGAGCCGCGTGAAGCAAGCGGGGGATACGTTGCTGTACCGGCGCTATCCGCGCCGGGAGGGGCCCTGGCAGGTAGTGGCGCGGGACGCGCTGCTGCTTAAAGCCCAGGGCGGGGCGGTATGGGAACGTACTTTTTGGCTGGGCACGGACCGCTTTGGGCGGGACCTGCTGAGCCGGCTGGTGCTGGGCGCGCGCGTATCACTGGCGGTGGGGCTGGTGGCGGTTTTTATATCGCTGCTTATCGGCATTCCGCTGGGGGCGCTGGCGGCATTTTACGGCGGCTGGGTGGATAAGCTCATTCTCTGGCTGATCAACGTGGTATGGTCTATACCGGGCTTGCTGCTGGTGATCGCGCTCACCCTCGCTTTGGGCAAAGGTTTTTGGCAGGTTTTTGTGGCCATAGGCCTCACCATGTGGGTGGAAGTAGCGCGCGTGATCCGCGGTCAGGTGCTTAGCATCCGGGAGAAGGAATACGTGCAGGCGGCGCGGGTCCTGGGTTTTGGCGATATGCGCATCCTGGGCCGCCATATATTGCCCAATGCGGTGGCCCCGCTGATCGTGATCTCGGCGGCCAATTTTGCCGCGGCCATCCTGGTGGAAAGTGGCCTGAGCTTTCTGGGCATTGGGGCGCAACCGCCCACGCCCAGTTGGGGGGGGATGATCAAAGATCACTACGCCTACATCATCATGGACAAGGCTTATCTGGCTCTTATTCCGGGGCTGGCCATTATGCTGTTGGTATTGGCTTTTATGACCCTGGGCAATGCCCTGCGCGATGTGCTGGACGTGAGAAGTGGGAAGGAGGCAGTAGGCAGTGGGGAGTAGGGAGTTGGCAGTGGGGAGTTGGAAGTTGGCAGTAGGCAGTAGGTAGTTGGCAGTGGGTAGTTGGCAGTTGGTAGTTGGCAGTTGGCAGTGTGGGAAGGATGCAGTGGGGGCTTAGACTTTACCACTGCCACACCAGGCCTACCTGTTGGGCCCCCGCCTGGATTTGCGGC
>JAVLBR010000322.1:0-1564 GCA_031581125.1 Schleiferiaceae bacterium
GGAGTTATAAAACTCACGAAATCGAGGGAGGAAATCTTTTTCAATGTTAGTAAGCGGGAAGTAGGTCTCGTGGAGGAGGTGGTTGCAGTTGTCGCAGTACCAAAGCAGGCCATCCTGATGCTCCGGCTGGCGGATGCGCTCCACCACCAGGCCGATGGAGTTTTCCTCCCGCATAGGGCTGTGGGGCACTTCCGGGGGCAGGAGAAACATATCGCCGGGCCCCAATTTCATATCCACCGGTTGGCCATTTTCCTGGATGCGCACGGTGATCTGGCCCTCAAGCTGGTAGAAGAGCTCTTCCGTCTGGTTGTAGTGATAATCCTTGCGCGCATTGGGCCCGCCCACGATCATGACGATGTAGTCCGTCCCTTCGGGATAGAGGTTTTTATTGCCCACGGGCGGCTTGAGGAGCTCGCGGTTTTCCTCGATCCAGCGGTGGAGATTGAAAGGCTTTTGCAGGGCCATACGGTGGGGGCTTGTTAGGGATTATGGGGGCAAAAGCGCCCCTTAGGCTTCGAAAATAGGAAAAACCTACTACCTGCAAGTAACGCCGCAATGCCTTGCGGCGCATAGAGAAGGCACGGCTCCGCTACGACGAGGAAACGCTACCGCGCCCGTCTTAGGCACATCTTAAGCGCCAGGGACGGAATGCGATTTGATAATTGGTTTTTATAAATTAATTTAGTGAAATTTTTAGGGCCTTATGGAAGTAAAGGGGAAAATCAATTATCAGCAGCTGCTAGACTTAGCCCGCCCATTATCCCCCGCTGATCAAGAGCGGCTGGCCCGGGCACTCAAGCAGCCCATGCCAGAACAGAAACAGCCTAAAACCCTACCCGAACTTATCGCTGCAGCCCCTACCTGGAGCCAGGAGGACTTTGCATACTTTCAAGCGGGTAGAGAGCATATCAAGCAATCTCGTTTGACGTGATGCTTCTGAATTCATCGGTTTTGATGGAGTTGTTTCGTAAAAGGACACCTTTTAGGTCCCGTCGCCAAGGTCATAAAACTGTTCGTACAGCCGCTGTATTTCCTCCTCCCAGCGCGCCAGGGCAATATGGCCATTGGCCCGGCTCACCTCCCGGCCGTCTATAAAAACCAAAAGCCCGGGCACGCTCAGCATGCGCAACTGCCCGGCCAGGACCGAACTCTTCCGGGCATTTACGGGAACCAGGCGCATACCGGGAAAGGCCTTTTCCTGCCGGGCCTGCACTTTGGGGAACAGGGCCTTGCATACGCCACAGCGCTCTTGGTAAAAATAAAGCAGCACGGCCGGCTCCTCGGCCCGCATTATATGCCATTCTTCCAGGGTCATAAAACGATTTTTGTTTTTAAGAGTGCAAAGGCCTGCCGACTCCTTTCCACCCCGAAGGTAGGAAAAACCTACTACCTGCATGTACCGCCGCAATGGCTTGCGGCCTCAACCCTGTAATGCCGCAATGCCTTGCGGCGCAAACTCCACGCCATGCCTCGCACTACGTTTCCCGGCCGTGTTTTCCCAGCACTCGCAAGCGGTCTCAAGGGCCCCCTGGGGCTTCCAGCCGGGCTTCGGGCCTTGAGATTG
>JAVLBR010000323.1:0-1554 GCA_031581125.1 Schleiferiaceae bacterium
TTTTACATATTTCTTTTCCTTAAAGTTTTTGGCCGTTTCCTGCAGGTAGTAGGGCAGGAAAAGCAGATTGATCAGTCCCAGGCCGCCGATGGTCACCAGCCCCCAGATGGGCGCCCCCAGGAGGTTAAATCCCTGAAAAAGCAAGATGGGCACCAGCAGCAGGGGGATGGTGATCACAAACTGCGTAGCACTGGTCCCCTGGTAGTTAAAAGCCGCCCCCTTGCTGAGGTCGATCGGTTTTTTGGTGTAGGTGCTGGCAAAGAGCAGGATCACCGTACTTACGCCCAGGTTGTACAGCATGGCGGCGGTATTGATCCACAGTGCTTTAAGCCCAAAAAAGGCGTAGGGCAGGGTGATGATGTACATCACCAGGACCATGGTGGCCAGCAGCCAAAACTTGCCCCGGTAGTACTGTTTGACCGAAAAATTGCGGGTAAGGATGCCATCAAAATAGGCACTCTCCCAGGACACGAGAAACTGCCCGTAGTTGATCATCATCACCCCGGTCATAAAAATGCCCGCAAAGAGCAGCCAGCCGTAGCCCTCCCGGTAGGTATCCACCCCGTAGAAGATAAGCCCGTACGCCGCCAGGAAGAGTCCGGAAAAGAGCACCCCCTTGGTGCGCTTGTTGCGGGTGATGAGCTTCAGTTCGTTGGCCACCATAGCGCCGTACAGCCCCCTTTTTTCCAGGTAGGCAAAGCGGTTTTCCGCCGCCGCGGTGGCTTGTTTTTGCCATTGGTCCAGGTGGGTAAAGCGCTTTAGGAAAGCATAGTTGAGCCGGTACAGCCCGGCCAGCGGCAGCAGCGGCAGCCCCCAGGCGTAGTAGGTATAGGCCAGGGGGCCAAATGTGAATCGACTGGCCGGATACAAGCTCCACCAATCCAGGTTTTGCCCTACCAGTAAGCCGGCGATGACCACCAGGGCGATAAGGAATACGTAAAACTTAACGGCGGCGATGCGCTTGAGGTAGATGGCCAGGTAGTGATTGCACAGCACCACGCCCAGCATGCCCACCGAAAAAAGAACTGCTTGCAGGGCGCCCTGGGCCGGGGCTACGCCCCGGATGGCAAAGGGGATCACAAAAAGCAGGGGCAGCAAGTTGAAAAAATTAAACACCGAGCTCTGGAGCAAGAAGTGCAGCAGGCGTGCCTTGCGAATGGGCAGGATCAGGTACTGCTGGACAGAAAGCACCGTGAGGTCTTGCAGCATGTAGCGCGCGGCGATGTCTACCAGCAGGTAGTAGAGAATGTACTGGGAAAAGTAGCCCAGCACATCGCCTTCTCCATGCACCTCGGTAAGCAGCTCGGGCATGAGCATGCCCAGGGCCAGGAAGATAAGGCCAAAGTAGAGCACCAGGAAACCGATCAGGATTTTCACCCCCCAGTTTTGACGCAAAAACCCGGAACGGAGGGTTTGTTGCCACTTGTGCTTGAATAGAGTTGCGTACATCAGTATTTCTGGATTAATAAAATTTTTGCCTAGCGCATGGAGGTTACATTGAAATAGGTAGCGTGCTAAGGTATTTTATTTCGGGCAGATGGGCGATTTTTTTCA
>JAVLBR010000066.1:0-8227 GCA_031581125.1 Schleiferiaceae bacterium
GCGGAAAGGCGACTTACCAGATCGGTGTAAATCGCTTCGTCATCCTCGTAAGCGGGAGTGGCATCCTCCGTACCCTGGAGGGCTTGCTCGTAGGGTACATCACCAAAGGCGTCCACCAGGACACTGTAGGCATATACCCGCATCACTTCCAGGATGGCTTTCTGCCGCTTGCGGCTGGCCTCACTCAGGGCACCATCATTGGCGATGGCCTTTTCCGCTTCTTGGAGGTCGCGAAGCACCTGGGCGTACATGGTATTAAAAAGGGTACCATTTACGTCACGCTCTACCAGCTCGTAGTTAGACTCGTCTACATAAGTGGTTTGCGACCACTGCTGCGACCAAAGTCTAAAGGTGTTGACATTTACGTTGGTGGAAGATAGGTAGTCCACCAGTTCAACTTGGGCATTGGCCAGCAAGTTACCCGCCGGCACCGTGGCCGGGTCTTTGGGGTTTTCGTTGAGATCGGTGAGATCTTCGCAGGAAGCGAAGGTGATGGCACCGATCAGTATGAGAAGATATTTTTTCATGACTGTAAGTTTTTTCGAGGGATGGTTTTAAAAGTTGAAGCCGATTTTGACACCGTACTCACGCGCCATGGGATAAGCTCCGGACTGGTAACCCTGAATATTACCGGCGCTGAGACCTGCCTCGGGATCGGTGTGAGGGGCGTTCTTGTGGATGATCCACAGGTTACGGCCGTACAAGCCAATGTTGGCACGGGTTAGGAAAGTACCTTCCAGCACCTTGGCGGGTACCCGGTAATCAATACTGAGCTCCCGCAGTTTCACGAAAGAAGCATCGTATACGTGCAGGGCGTTAGGAGCAGTGGCCCAGCCAGAAGAGTTACCGAAGTAGCTGTAGTTACCGTATTCGGTGTTGTCTTCATAAACGGTATTGCCCGAGCCATCAGTGGTTTCGTAAGCGAGGCCGTTTCCGTAGGGGTCTTCCAGCTGCAATCCACCTCCATTTTCCGGGTTGGAGCGGACGGAGTTGCCTTTGTCATTGGTACCGGTAGTAAAGTCATAGATACCCGTACCGTAACCATACCAAGTGTCCAGGGAGAAGAATTGTCCACCTTGCTGAATATCGATAAGGGCATACAGCGAGAAGGGTCCATAGCTGAAGGTGTTGCCAACTCCCATGTTCCAGTCTGGCTGAATATTACCCAGGGTTTCAGGGGAGGTAGTCCGGCGGTAACGTACCCCGCCTGCGGGGTGATCGTAAACCACTACTTGTGCGTCATCGGTGGGCACTCGATTGCCGTTATCATCCTTGGTATAATCGGTGTACTCAAAGTTGCTGCCTTCGATAGCCCCGTAAGGCTGGCCTTCTTCCGCTACGATATTGATTCCGCCTTGCACACTGGCCAGGATGATTTTATCGCTTTGGCCAAAGAGCTCCACCACCGTGTTTCGGTTGAGGGACCAATTTACAAAGGCGTCCCAGCGGAATTTCCCGGTTTGCACGGGGGTTCCGGTGAGCGAAACTTCTACACCTTCATTGTCAATTTGCCCGGCGTTTACGAACTGGAAGAAACTTCCAGATGCGGTGGAAACCTGAGTAGGCAGGATCTGATTGAAGGTACTACTCTTATAGTAGGAGAGGTCTACCCCTAAACGGTTTTTAAGAAACCGCAGCTCGGTACCCACCTCAAAAGATTGGGTATTCTCAGGCCGGAGGTTGGGATTGTTCCGGGTACCAGGAGCCGACGCAAGCGCAATGCCGTTAAAAGGCGTTTGCAGGTTGTAAAAATCCTGGGTGGATTGGGCCGGGGCGCTGTTACCCACTTCGGCGTAGTTTATCCGTAATTTACCAAAGTCCAGAATGCTTTGGTCCTCCATGAATTCGCTAAATACGAAGCTCAGGGTAGCGCTGGGATAGAAGTAGCTATTACTACTGGTGGGCAGGGTGGAAGACCAGTCGTTACGGCCGGTTACGTCCAGGTAAAGGAAGTCATCATAACCCAGGGAAACCAAGGCAAAGAGACCGTCCACTCCTACCACGGTGCTATTTTCAACGGGCGCTTCGATGGGGTTGACGGAATTGCTCAGGGAGTAAACGTCTGGTACTACTAAGCCACCATTTGTTTGCGCATTTATGCTCTCATTGGTAGTCCGGCGCGAGTTAACTCCCAGATTACCATACAGATCCAACTTATCGCTCAAATTTTTCCGAAAATCAAGCCGGAAGTGCGCATTGGTCTCGGTAAAGCGAAAATCTCTCCGTTGGTAAAGGGGCACCCCTACCGCCTGGTAAGCGATCCGCTCCTCCTGAATGCTGGAGTAGTTGTCTACACTATACCGGCCTACGGCGGTCAGCCAGGGCGTGATCATGTAATTAGCTTCTACTTTACCAATGAAACGATTTCTTTCGTCGTTTTGGAAGTTTTCGAAGCGGTTGTAATAGGGGTTATCAAAGTAGTGGGGCTCCAAGGCATTAGAGCGGCCGTAGCCGAAGGCATTCCAGGAAACATTGTTGTTGTTCAACTCGTAGGCTTGCCGCTGGCGCTCCATATCAACACCCACGTTATACCACTGGCGAAAGCTTTGATTCACGTTACGGCTGTCGTAACCGGTACCAAAGCGGCCGTTGCCCTGGGTGTTTATATACTTTAAGGTGGTATTTACCTTCAGGCGCTCCGAGAAATTCCAGCCGGCCGAAAGGTCTGCATTATAGCGGCTTATGCTGGAATTGGGCAGTACCCCTTCCTGCTCAAGTTGGGTAAAAGAAAGGCGGAAATTCCCCTGATCGTTAGAACCCGTCAGGGCTACGTTATTACTTAAGGTAGTTCCCGTTTCGTAGAAATCTACGGGGGTATTGGCACCGGGCTCAAAGTCTTGCGCCTGGCCAAAGGTTTCCAGCTCTGGATAAATAGACTCCCAGGTATATATCTTATCGTAGTCCGCAAAAGCTGCCCCGTAAGAAGCGTCCTCTCCCATAGGCGCCACGAGATCCTGGCCGCCATCTCCGTCTACATCATACACTTCTAGGCGAAGGGTGTTGGTGGGAATGGTGTCGCCATTGGCGTCTATACGGTAACCAGGGTTGTAGTAATCGCCATAGCCCGGGCCGTATTCTTGCTGGTAGGCCGGCATGGTAGAGGGGTCAATGGTGCGCACACCAAAGCGAGAATTCACGGAAACACCAATGGTTCCGTCGCCTTTCGCATTTTCACCCTTTTTAGTGGTGATAATGATCGCGCCATTGGCAGCCCGGCTACCGTACAAGGCGGTAGCCGCAGCCCCTTTAAGCACGTTGATGTTGGCAATGTCCTCCGGGTTGAGGTCCATGGCATTGTTGCCATAGTCATAGCCACCACGTCCGGTACGCTGGTTGCTGGTATTGTTTACATCGTTGCTAATGGGAATTCCATCCACTACATAAAGCGCCTGGTTGTTCCCGGTCAACGATTTAAAACCCCGGATGATGGTGTTGGAGGAACCGCCCATGGTACCAGAGCTCTTGATCTGGAGACCAGCTACTTTACCCTGCAGAGCGTTGGTGAAGTTGGCTGATTTAGCGGTGGTAGTCACATCACCAGACACTTCCTGAGAAGCATAGCCCAGCGATCGTTTTTTCCGGGAAATCCCCAGGGCGGTAACCACTACCTCGTCAAGCTCTTCGCTGCTCTTTTGGAGGTCCACATCAATGGTGGTCTTGCTTCCCACCTTCTTGCGTTGTGACTCCAGACCGATGGCCTGAAAAACCAACACAGCATTGGGACCCGACACTTCAATGGTATACATGCCTTCCGCATTGGTGGCCGTACCATTTTCGGTTCCCTTTTCCAGCACCGCAGCGCCGGGTACAGGACCGTCCGGTCCCGTAACGGTTCCGGTGACAGTTCTCGACTGGCCATAAGCCAGCTGAACACTGAATGCTAGCAACATAGCTAGCACACTTCGCGTAAAAGTTCGCATAGTTCGTAGTTTATTAATTAGTTTTAGCATTACGAAAGTGTTAAATTTTTTTTAAACACACCGCACCCCGGGGCAAAAAAAAATTGCGGGCTGCCTGAAAAGAAGCTCACTTTACAGGGCCCGCTCAAGAGGGTATTAAGCACAAGGGGGGGGGTTATAACTTCCTGTGGTAGCGATCTAAAACGACCAAAGCCGCGGAAAAACTCCACACGGGTAATGCGGCCTTATCCAGGCTCAGAAAATTATTGAGCGTACCGTGGGTCCAATAGCTTATCAAGCCAATAAGCAAGGCTAGCGTGAGCCATTTGAGGCGGCCGGCGGGCATTTGATGGTAGGTTCGAATACCGGTAAGCAGCGTTAGAAGCACGATGGCGGCCACAAAAAGAGGGCCGGGCCAGCCCATTTCTGATAAAGGCCCCAGGAACTCACTATGCGCATTACCCCGATCTCCCGCATTGGTACTGATCAGGGTCATGTCATAGGTTTTTTGATACGGCGCATAACGAAACATGTAGGTCCCCGGCCCGTGACCAAACCAAGGCCGGTCTTCAAACATCCGCCAGGCCGACTTCCAGCGATTGATTCGCTCCAAATTAGAATCGTCCGTGGTGATATTACTTACTGATTCTACGTGCTCTTCAATGCCCCCATCACTGGTGGCGGTGTTTTCTTGCAGCGCAATGAGGATGTCTTCTTGGTAATGCCAAAAGAAGCCACCGCCTACCAGGACGCCTACCAAAAGGCTCATCCCCAATACCCGGTAATAAATAAGGAGGCCCGCAAGACTGGCTACCATAAGCCCTAGCCAGGCAGCCCGGGAATAGGAAAAGACCAATCCCGCCAGGAGCACCAGGCTTATAAGCCCGGCACTAAGCCGTCTATTCAAATTTTGCCGGGGCATAAAAGTGAAGCATACCGCCACGGGAACGTAAAGAGCCAATACAGCCGCATAGCTGGTGTGTTCTTTAAAGAAGGGCGACATGACCCACTCCGAGGCCTTGTTTTCCAGGCCGTACTGCCCTAATCTTACCAGGGCATAAAGGACCACCGCCGCCAGGGGAACCAGATAAAGCCACTGAACCCGGTAGAGGTTTTTCTTTTCTCGAAAGAGCTGACTAAACAAGAAAAAGAAAACGCCGATGAACCAGGTGCGCGCGAGAAAGAACTTAAAAGAAACCCAGGGCATGGTGCTGGTAATGCTGGTCACAAAAACCCAGAAGAGATAAGCCAAAAGGGCAATGGCTAGCGGGTGACTAGCTACCCGACGGTCAAAGCCCGCGTAATAGAATATGCGGGCCAGCAAGAGAATCAAAAGCCCTACCAGCAGTGGCTCCGTGGGGAGACTCATCCCTAAATGCAAGCGCTCGTCCATGTAGAAAACGGAAAGCGGTGTGGCCACCACCAGAAAAAGCAGCACCTTATCCAGGGCAAAAACACCCAGCGCCACAATACCTAAAATAAAGGGCAATAAGAGCCCCCAGTACTGCTCGGTAACAATAAAGACCACATTGAGCAAAGTGACCAGGAGGCCGGCCAGTAAGGCCAGGGTGCGCGCATTTGATATGAAAAGGCCCAGGCCCCTCACCCCTTTTCTTTAACGGGCGACTGACGAATGGTGTCGATAATCAGAATGGCTATGACGGTGGCCACAAAGGCGCCTAATGCCGATAGCACCACAATAAGCCAGCGAATAGGATAAGCCTTTTTCTCTGCAGGATAGGCCATATTGATCTTAAAGGTAGCGGGCACGATTTCATTCACATCTACCTGGGCCTGCTCATAGCGTACTTTTATGGCGGAGAGCTCATCCTGGGCATCGCTTAAACGACTCCGAAGCCCTACGTAAGCGCTGCCATATTTACCTAAGGTATCGAGCCTGCGCTGAATTTGGTCAACCACGGAGCTATTGACCCCCTTTTCGATCATGGCCGTGGCCAGCTGTTCGCTCAGCACCGCCGCTTGCGTCTCGTAATCATGGACCCCTTTGCCCCGCAGGAAAGTAAGGGAGTCATTGAGTTCTTTTATTTCCCGCCGTAGCTCTTGGTAGTTATTGCGGATGATGGAAAGCCCTTTGAGCGCCCGTTCCCGTTTTATGCCGTTTTTGACGCTGTCCAGCAGATGGATAATATCATTGGCTATCTGGGCGGCCGTATCAGTGCTCACATCAAGCACAGAGACTTCCACACTCATGAACTCCGTTCGATCGTAGGAGATATTTTCATCAAAGGTTTCGTAGAGCTGCGTTTGCGCGTAAGGGTTAGCGGTGTCGATGTCGTAATGCTTTATTAGGTCGTACTTATCAATAATACGCCGGCGAATGACATCGCTATTGAGCATTTGCAAAAGCTGCTCCGCCTGTTCTTCCTCCCCAAATTCCAGGAAATCTTGATTGGCAGTAGCGAAAGGCTGCGGTAGCAGGGCCTTAGAAAGGCTGTTGGTGGTACTGGGAAAAACGGTGGCCGTAGACTCGTACTTGGGCTCGATGAAAAAGGGGCCGCTAAAAATGGCGGCCACTATGCCGGCCAGTAAGGTGATACCAATGAGGGGTTTGCGCCATTTCCAGAGATAGACGATGAGGTTACTGGAATCAAATTGGTCGCGGGAATCTTCTCCGGGGTGGGCCATAACCTGGGGTATGAATTAGTGGGCAAAAATAGAAATTCAATCCCTGGAATGGGAGTTTCCATTGGGACGCAGTAATTTCAGTGCTTTGCGCCAGGGCAGCAAGCCCAGAAGGAAAGCGCTTAAACCTTGCAACAGCAACATAAGGCCCCCCAAAGCTCCCGGCGGGATGTGGCTCATTTGGCCGGATAAGGCCCAAACCCCCAGCGCTATGCCGAGAAATAGTAAAAGCCGTAGCCAGTAGCCAGACGGGTAGCGAAAGCGATTGCTCTTTAATGCCAACCAAAGCTGGACTAAGGCGGTAAGGCCCTGCGTGGCAAGGGTGGCAATAGCCGCCCCCCAGGCCCCGTAAGAAGGAATGAGCAGCGCATTGGCGAGGATATTGAGGGTTAAACCACCCAGTGCGGTATAATTAAGGAGGCGCAAACGTCCCTGGGCCGTAAGAAGGGTGCCAAAAACATAGGTGCTTCCAAAACCTATAGTGCTAAAGATAAGCAAACCAAAGACCGGCGAACTTAACTGGCTGTGCTCCCGGTACAGACTATCCATGATCCAGGGCGATAGGCGCAGCGCCACTACCGAAAATGCCACCGTGCCTACCACGATAAGGGTAAAGGCCAGCTGGCTCAGCTCCCGTACGCTACGGGTTCCGGGCTGGGCACTGGCGAAAAGGGGCAGCAGTAAAACGGAAAAAAGGTAAGCGGGCTGATTGGCCGCTTCTAGCAGGCGATAGGCCTGCGCGTAAACGCCCGCTTCAAAGGAGCTAATGAGCTGCTCCAGCATGACGCTATCTACCCGGGTGTAGAGCGCCATGAGCAATAAGAGGAGCGCATAGGGCCAGCTCTGCCACAACTGTTCCAGCCAATGCCGCGCTTGCCAGCGCAAACGAATAGTGGCCCCCTGGCGCCATACCAGCCCCAGCCCTAGCAAGGCCGTGAGCAGCAAGCTGAGCACCTGTAAGCCCGCGAAAAGATGAATGGTGAAATAAGAACGCAGCGCTCCCCCGTAAAGAAAAACACCACAGAAGAGAATGGTAAGGCCCTTGTCCAGTACGCTCATGAGGCTATCGGCCCGGAAATGCTGCAGCGCGGCCAAATGCGCCCGGAAAAAAAGCACCGCTGAACTCAGAAACTGATGCAGGACCAGGATAAGCAGTAGGGATAAGGCGCCTTGCCGGTAACCAAGCGCTAGCCCCACGCCCAGTGCTAGTAAGGCATAAACCAGCCCCAGTAGGAGTTTTAAGGAAAGAAGACCTGAGAAGTGGCGCTGCAGCATTTCGGGGTCCTGTGATACCCGCCGGTTGCTAAACTGGGTGAGCCCCAGGTCCAGCACCATATTGAAAATAACCGCCAAACTAAGTAAGGCGGCATAAAGGCCGTAACTGCTGGCGCCCAAGTGGTTTTGGACCTGAAGGTCAATGCCAAAAATCCATACCGGCTTGACTACAAAATTGACCAGCAGCAAGAGGAATAAACTGCTTACAAACTTTTGGCGCATGGGGGAATAAACCTGAGGCGAAGGTATGTATTGTGTGGGCTTATCTTTGCTGGCGTGAGAATTGCCGTTAACACTCGCTTGCTCATCCCCCAAAAGCTGGAGGGCATTGGTTGGTTTACCCGGGAAATTTTTTACCGGCTGGTCCGCACCCATCCGGAGGTGGAGTGGCTCTTCCTATTTGACCGCCC
>JAVLBR010000066.1:8327-11656 GCA_031581125.1 Schleiferiaceae bacterium
ATTTCTTCCCGCGCATAGCCCGCCAGTCCCGGCACCTTGCCACGGTGAGTGAATTCTCCCGGCAGGATCTGCACCAAACGTACGGCGTGCCCCTCCCTAAGATCTCCGTGGTACCCAACGGCGTGGGAGCCCATTTTCAACCCAGCACGGCAGAGGCCATTCAGGCCTACCGCCAAAAGCACACCGCGGGTAAACCCTTTTTCATATTTATCGGGGCACTGAACCCACGCAAAAACCTGGAAGGCCTCCTGTCTTCCTATCAGCTATACCGCGAACGGGGCTATCAAGCCCACTTGCTCATTGTAGGTGAAGTGATGTTTGGCGCCGGACCCCTTAAAAGACAATACCGCCACCACCCCTTTCGAGCGGATATTCATTTTACCGGGCGATTAGAAGGCAGCCAGTTACGAGAGGCGCTGGCGGCGGCCCAGGCGCTTTGGTTTGTATCCCATTATGAAGGCTTTGGCATTCCTATCATCGAAGCGTTTCGCTGCGGTGTACCGGTCATCACCGCCCAAAATTCCAGCATGCCAGAAATAGCGGGAGAAGCCGCCTGGTGCTGTCCTTCTCATGATACCAAGGCCATAGCCGAGGCCATGATCCAATCAGAAGACCCGGGACAGCGGGCGCGGCGCATCAAAGCGGGCCGGGAGCGGGCGGCGCTTTTTACCTGGGAAAAAGCCGCCCAATCCATGTGGCAGGCCATTCAAAAAGCCCTGGCGCCGTGAAGCTCCTCCCCCACTGGCAAGCAGAAGGCCTGGAGGCAGGTTGTGATGAAGCAGGACGCGGCTGCCTGGCGGGCCCGGTTACCGCCGCGGCCGTCATATGGCGGGATGCCCCCGCAGACCTGGCTTTTCGCGACAGCAAAAAGCTATCCCCCCGCCAAAGGGAATCCTGGGCGGCGCGTATTCAAGCCGAAGCGAGTGCCTGGGCGGTAGCCCATGTTTCTCCGGCCGGCATCGACCAACTCAATATCCTCCAGGCTTCTTTTACCGCTATGCACCAGGCCCTGCATAAGCTTTCCTTGCGGCCGCAGCGGCTTTTGATCGATGGCAACCGCTTCCGCCCCTACCAGGACCTTCCCCACCATTGCTTCGTAGGGGGCGATGACCACTTTATAACCATTGCGGCGGCTTCTATTCTGGCCAAAGTGCACCGGGACCGCTTCATGGTGCTGCTTCATGACCGCTATCCGGCCTATGCCTGGAAGAGCAATAAGGGATATCCTACTAAACAACACCGAGAAGCCCTGGATAGGATGGGGCCCAGCCCCTGGCACCGCCGTAGTTTTATGCTTCATCGCAAGCAAGCCTACCTGGATTTTAAATAGTGTCTGTCCACAGAGAGGAGTGTTTGTTCTAGGAGGTTCGTCAGCGCCTGTCCCGACTTATTCGGGGAGGCTTGCGCAGCGCAAAAAAGCGGGGTCTCGCCAGTGGCGAGATGCTTGCTTGGAAAACAGTCATCCCCACGGTAGTACGGAACCCCTGAATTTGCGGGGCTATATTTTGTCCGTGACGAGACGCTCGAATTTCCTTTTCCAGACCCTGGACTGCTTGGTCATGTCTGAAGCAGAAGCTGCGCAGTGCAGCTAAACTGCTCATAATGAATGCCTAAAAGTAAAAATCCCAAATTGCTGGAAGGAATGCCCGTGGGCTATTTAACAAATATTTAACATTTACACCGTATAAACATCCATCATTCTTTACATATTTGCATTAAAACCAACTAAAACTTATTTAGTCATGACAAAATTCTTTGAAATCATTGCACTTACCTTGGTTACAATCATGGGCGTTCGCGCACAGCGCGACTACGATATCTCCCAAGATTTTTTTACCTACAGAGCTGAGAAATTAGCCTATTTTGACTCCTTGAAGGCCACACGAAATGGGAACCTTAAGGGCACTGGCTTTAAACCATTTATGCGCTGGCTGCAAAGATGGACACTAATGGGAGGGTAACTTAATTTATCAAGGTACCGATACCATCTTCCATGCTAATATTTCAAAGCGGTATAAGCTTGAAATTGTAGCAGAAAGCGATGGCTTTAAAGATTATGATGAAGTACAGATCACCGTCAATTCACCTAATAAAATATTGGCTATATCTCCTAACCCAGCTAGTAATCAGATGGAAATTCAATACGAAACCTCCCAGAAGGTTTCATCCGGTTATTTAATGATTGTCAACGTAAATTCTGGTAATGTATTCAATCACATTTTAGACCTAAGTCAAAATAATGCTGCCATAGATTTAACCGGCTATAATACCGGAACGTACGAAGCTGTTTTGGTGTGTGATGGCCAGATCGTTGACAGCAAATCATTAATGGTGCAATAAGTGCGTAAACAAGCACTTATAACTTTTATCATTACCTAGTCTAACCTTTTTATTGTTACCAGTCATGAAAAGTTTTGTTGCAATTATTTTGGTGAGCATTGTGGTTATACCAATCACAAGTGCCCAGAGTCCTTTTCCCTCAAAAAGCGCAAGCTGGAAAGTGATGCAAGAGTGGAGAAATGGACCTCAAGTGAGGAAGGAACTGGCCAAGTATTATTATGGGTCTGATACGCTTGTTGTTTCCAGTAGAGCTTTCTTAGAGATGAAGTATTACGGATATGCTGGTCCTTTTGGTAAACCCGGCCCATACATGTATTTTGATAGTCTTTCAAAAAAAGTTATGTACCTTAGTGGTTCGACAGATACAATACCTAAGTGCCTTTATGATTTCTCCCTTTCTATTGGAGACTCACTTAAAATTGAACAGCACTCAAGCATAGATTCTTTAACATGGTATGTTGCAGATACCATTACTTATGATTTGGGTTCAGAAAAACGGAAGGCCCTGCTCGTGGAGCCGAAAAATTACGGTCATATTTTTCAGGATATATGGATTGAAGGCATCGGTAGTATTCATGGTTTATTCACGCCTTTTTATGAACCACCCTATTCCTTTGAATTTGGTTACCATTTGGTTTGTTTTACGGATAGCAGTACCGGCCTTCAATTTGCGCCCGATATATTTCAGGATACCACTTATTCCTGTGCGTCGCGTATTTCCTTGCCTGAGGAGCCAAGCTTCTTTGCTGAAAACGTAGATATATTCCCAAATCCTTTCTCGCAGAAATTATATCTGCACAACCGGGGACGGCACTCTTTAGAGATCACTATCGCCACTGCCCGTGGGCGGATTATGAAGCGGCTTGTATTGGCCCCGGAAGAGCGTAAAGAAATCAATAGTTCCCAATGGCCGTCCGGGATTTACCTGGTACGTATCCAAGGCGGTGATCAAACGATAACGCGCAAAGTGGTAAGAGGGGGTTAGTTCT
>JAVLBR010000324.1:0-1551 GCA_031581125.1 Schleiferiaceae bacterium
GGCCCAGGGGCTGGCCGCTTTGCCGGTCGAAGCGGGCGATAAAGGCGTTGCCGTGAAGGGTAGAAGCGTTATGTTCCGGAAGGGTATCCATACCCCCTTGAAAAACCAGCCCATCGGCTTTGCCAGAAAGGGCTATTTCTCTCCCGTTAAGGGCGAGGGCATAACTAAAGCCTCCCCCAGAGCCGAATTGATGCCAGAGCAGGTTGCCAGCGGGATCGTACTTTAAGAGGTAGGGGGCCGAATAGGGCTTCCAAAAAGGATGAATAGTAGGCGGCTGGAAAATGAGATTGTCAAAAAGGGTATCCCCCCCTTGGAAGGTAGAAGCACTACCCGTAACATAAATATTGCCTTGTGGGCCTAATAAAAAGTCCATGAGGAAAGTAGTTCCTTGATTCTTTTTCCAGATCAGGGAGCCGTTGGTAGCGTTGTAAGCTAAAAGGAACATATTGCCCTGGAGGGTATCGCCGTTGACCAGGAGGGTATCGACATCAAACCGTCGCCAGTGGGTGCCTGCAATGTAGTAGCGCTGTCGCTGGGGGTCGTACTGGAAATTACCGCCTCCATGGTCATCAAAATACAATTTAGCAAAGCGGGGGCTTTCCAGGTCTAAGCGCAGGCGGCCGGTGATCTGGCCCTGGGGGTTGTAGCGGATCACGTAAAAGCCGGCGGTGTCGATGGGATTGCCACTGGCTGGCAGGCTGCCCGGGGTTAGGTAGCAGAGCCAGTGCACCGTGCCGCTGGCGTCTACTTCGTGCCAATGACTCATACTCCTTAGGAGTTGATTCTGATTTGAATAACTGGTCAGCGTGTCACTTTCAGGTCTTCGAATCCAGTTTAGTTGCCCACTGCTGTCGTACTGCACTAGAAATAGGCGTCTGTATTCATCGGACGGTGTGGTAGTATCTTGGTCAAAATGCTGCGGCCCCTGATCGCCAAAACGTCCGGCTATGGTAATATTTCCGCTGGAACTCACTTCAATATCAAAACTCTCCTCACCATTACTTACCCCAATCACCTTACTCCAGCGGTATTGGCCCCCGGCGCTAAAGCTGGAGAGCAGGATATCGGTACTGGCGCCGATGCCCACGGTGGAGAAGGCATTGAGGGGGTGGCCGTCCACCTCCAGGCCGCCGGCGCCTACGGGGCCTAACAGGTACACATTGCCGGCGGGGTCAAATTCCAGGTCGTAAATATTATTCCAGGTATGTTGTAGCAAATTCACACTGCCGCCCCGGATGCCCCACTGCCAGTCCTGGGCCTGCAGGCGGGGTGGGCAGAAAAACAGCAGGCAGAGTAGCCCGCACATGGGAAATACAATTCGGGTATGCATGGGAATGGGATTTTAAGAGGGTATTAAGATAGCGCTTACTTTTCTTACGCGGAAATGGCATTTCGCCTGCCTGCCTTTTTATTAGGGAAAGCCCCCTTTCGTTGAGCCAACGAAAGGGGGCTTTTGTACCCATCAAATTAAAAAGAAAAAGGGCCTCACTGCATTTTTAAACCCCCGGCAGGCTTTTTGCGTTTAAAGTCATCAAAAGCTATTATGCAGCG
>JAVLBR010000325.1:0-1547 GCA_031581125.1 Schleiferiaceae bacterium
AAATCTCATTCATAATTAGACGTAGGTTTTCAACCTCGTTGTCGTCTATGCTAGCAAAAACAACTCCAGAGCTTTGAAGAACGTTCCTTGCCAATCTTAATCTGGGGTACATCATATTGAGCCAATTGGAATGAAAGCGCCCATCGCTATCGGAATTGGTGGCAAAGCTGTTGCCTTCTTCGTCCACCTGGCCGGTGAGCTTTTTGTAATTCCTGAGGTTGTCTTTGTAGTCGTCTTTGTACACAAAGTCTTTTCCGGTATTGTAGGGCGGGTCGATATAGATCATCTTCACCTTGCCGGCGTAGCTTTTCTGGAGGAGCTTGAGCACTTCCAGGTTGTCGCCTTCCAGGTAGAGGTTTTGGGTATGGTTCCAGTTTACGCTTTCGTCTTTGGCGGGGCGTAAAGTGCCGCGGCTGGGCTTATGCGCCTCGCGGCGGGCCTGGCTCTTGCCGGCCCAGGTAAAGCGGTAGTATTCGTCTTCGGTTTCTACCTCGTCGCCCAGGATATCGCGCAGCACTTCAAAATCTATCTTGCCCTCCGCTACCACTTCCGGGAAGAGGGTTTTGAGGTTATCAATGTTTTCCTGCAGCAGGTCTTTGCTTTGGGCGGCGGGGTCGTGTCCTTCTATCTTGTTTATGCTCATGGTGTTTTCAATTGGTTTTCTAATTCCTTAATGCGGTCTTTACATTTTTTCATTTTGCTATTCAGCGCTACGCGGTCGCCCATCTGTTCCAGCTTTTTCATTTGCGCGCGCAGGGCATTCAGTTCGTACTCCTGCTCGGTAATCTCGCGGAGCAGGGCCTGGTTGCGCTCGGTTTGCTCATAGCGCACCGGCTGGTAGCTGCCCCGGCGCCGGGCGGCCTGCATTTCTACCGTAGCGGCCCACCAATGGCGGTAGAGGGCCCCCAAATGGGTTTTATCCGCCCGGGCAAAGTTAAGTTCCCGGTGGTAGGCTTCCTCTTTCCCGGTTTGGTAGTGGCGGCTCATCAAAGGACTGACCGTTTCTTGTTCAACGACTCTCTTTTGGCCATCGGCCTTACTGCGCTTTTTATCGGCGAGTGACCAAAAAAATTGTTCGGTATCGTACACCGCGAGGAGGAGCTGGTAAGGGATGTGCTTGTGGAGCAGCGCCGCTGCGGCAGTTCCATGTTTGTCCAGGTCTTTAACGGCAACAAGGATCACCTGAATTTCTTCAAAACTGTAGTGCTCGTCTTCCAGGGGGGGCACATTGGCGCAAGCCGGTTTAATACTGGCCAGCCACTGCATTTCAGCAATTCCCTTTTCCAGTAGCTTCTTCTCGGGGTTGCGCAAAGGGAAGTTTTGGTTGAGAAATGCCTTGGTGAGGCGCTGCTGGTGGACGCAGGCCCCGGGAAGTTGCAATATGGCGGTGATGCGCTCTTTCATGCGGTGATGTACAAGGTGGCGATGAGTTCTACCTGCCGGGCGTCTATGCTTTGGTGGGCGTTTACGGTGCCGCCCGGCGTGGCCAGAGATTGAAGCCCTATTTCCTCCCGGGTACCGGCGATACTTTCCAGCGCCTGGTCCAG
>JAVLBR010000067.1:0-11576 GCA_031581125.1 Schleiferiaceae bacterium
GTGGCGAGACGCTTGCCGAAATAATCGGGACAGGCCCCGAAATCCTTCGGGGCAGCCTTTTAGCGAACTTTCTAGGACAGACACGCGATTGTATGAACAAACACTAGCTATTTATGAACCACTCCGATGTCCCCTATTATTTGATCAGTGCCTTCACCGGCCCCCAAGCCCTGGGGAATCCGGCGGCGGTTATTTTGGCCCGGGAAGCCTTGCCGGAAGAGACCATGCAAAAATGGGCCCGCACGCTCATGCAGCCGGCTACGACTTTCCTTTGGCCGAAGGCCGAACCAGGAAGATACGGCATCCAATGGCATGCACCGGACGCCCGGATTCCCCTCTGTGGCCATGGCGCTGTGGCCGCGGCGGCGGCCCTGTGGGAGGCCCAGGGGGAGCAGAGGCTAAACCTGGACTACGGAAGTGGGACGCTGACGGTGGGCACCGATGGAGCGCGGCAGTACGCCTGGCTGCCGGCGCTGATGCCGGAAGAGGATGGCGCCCCACTTCCCCAACTGGAGGAGGCGCTGGGGGTAAAAATAAAAGGCTATTTCCCCAGTCCCGGCAAACACGTGGTGCTGGTAGATAAGCCGGAGACGGTGGCGTCCATGACCCCCAACTTTGCTGCGCTGGCGGAACTACCGCCCTTTAGCTATGCCGTAACGGCAGTGGGCCAAGCGGAGGACTTTGTAAGCCGCACCCTGGTGCCGAAAGTATGGCAGAAGGAAGACCAGGCCACCGGCTCGTCCCACGCTACGCTGGTGCCTTTTTGGGGCCAGCGGCTGGGCAAGCGTAGCTTGCAGGGACGCCAGTTAAGTCCCCGAGGCGGCTGGGTGTACGGCGAGTGGGAAGACGATGGGGTGCGGCTATGGAGTCAAAGCCGGGTGCTGGTAAAAGGCACTATAATGCTTTAAAGGCCGCCTTGATGTGTTACAGGACCTCGTTAAGCATGTGGGCGAGCCGCACGCCGCCTTTTTGCAGTTGGTGGGTGAGCAAATCCCAGTTGCGGTAGGTATACTCGTAACCCATGTAATCGGGGTTATCTATTTGGTAGATCTGGTCGCGGTAGTTTAGGTTTTCATGGGCCCAGTCAAACACGTCGCCCCGGCTCCATTGCTCGCTTTTTTGGCGGGTGATGGTGCGCTGGAGCTGTTGGGCCAATTCGCTGTAGGCAAAGTCACGCGATGCAAGCATTTCGCTGTCCCATACCCGGTGCAAATTGCTGTAGCTGCCAAACCACTCCACTTTGACGTCGTTTCCACCCCGATCTTCGCCATTCCCCACGTGGAGGGGTTGGTGCAGGTCGCCTACCAGGTGGACGAGAAACTTGAGGGCTTTGGCCCGGGCCGCCCGGGAAGTGTCTTTATTGGCGAGGGTTTCTTTGGTGCGGCATATAGCGCTAAGGAGGTCGCCATCCGGGTTTTTTTCGGTTTCTGAGTAGGTTTTACCGTCGGGGATGGTGACCCAATGCCATTCGTGGGTGTGATCAAAACGATCGTCTGACTTGATCTCATCCATGTAGGTAGAAACCCATACCAAGCTCTGGTCGTCGAGCAAGCGGGCTATTTTGCGCTTGGTACTATTTTGGAGGTGTTTTTGGGCTATGGCGGCTATGGTGCGATGGCCCGTTTGCCCCCAGCCCCAAAGCGCAGCGGGTTGAAAGGCCAAAAAGAGCAGTGCTACTAAAATGCTTCGCATGACGTTGTGTATTTTTGAAACGCTACAAAGGTAGTGGCCCGTGGGGTTTTGGCCGCCCTGCGCAATAGCCCAATGACGATTAAGGGCCCTGGGCCCGGCGCAATTCTTTGAAGAGATGATGGATCACAATAGGCATCTGGAGGCAGACAACGGCGACGCCCAGGCCCTGCAACGGATGATCCGGGAAGGAGAACACCAGCAGCAGGATTTCAAATTCCGGATAGACAGTACCGCCAAAATCGCCAAAACCTTATCTGCCTTTGCCAATACGGACGGGGGCAGATTGCTCATCGGCGTAAAGGATAACGGTAAGATCACGGGCGTAGACCCCGAAGAAGAATTCTTTATGATAGAGGGCGCGGCCCAGCTGTACTGCCAGCCAGCCGTTCCCTTTGAATACCAGGTTTACGCCTGGGAAGATAAGCGGGTACTAGAGATCGAAATTCCCGATTCTGCCGCCAAGCCACACCTGGCTAAGGAGGAGGACGGCCGCTACCGGGCCTACGTAAGGCAAGCCGACGAAAACTTTCGGGCCAATGCCGTCTTATTGCGCTTTTTGCGCGATAAAACCCCGGCCAGTAAGGCCAAAAACCTGGTGGCTTACGGCCCCGCAGAGCGGCTGTTGTTTGACTATCTAAGTGAAAATGCGAGCATATCCATTAGCAAGTTTGCCCGCCTGGCGCACTTACCAAGAAGGGAAGCTGAGCAGATCATGGCTTCTTTCCTCAAGTGGGAGGTGCTTATCTGGAATGCTACCGAGGAAGGGATCCGCTTTGCCCTGCGGCCAGAAGCACTATGATTTTTTTTCACCAATTAGGGCTGATTCTAATTTGTGAATGGATAAGCAGTTCTTATAAACCCTAAGGCCAGGCCATTAGTTAATATCAAACCATTACTTTTACCGCCGAAATCAATAAGGAAAATTTATGCAATTCAAACCATCAAAAGAACCGCTGTACCTCGGCTCGCTGTTCTTGATGCTCTTCCTGATGGGGGGGGGAATCCAACCTTTGCAAGGCCAGTTCCAATCGATAGGGCTACGCGGTGGGGTGAGTAAAATTTTAGGAGACAACACCGAAGAGGGGGCTTTTCCGCAGGGTATGGACTGGGAGCTGAATTATGCCCACCGACTTTTTGATTTGGTAAGGGCGGTAGGCAAAGTGGGCTACCAACGAGAAGTAACCAGCCGTACTTATCCCAGTGGCATAGTCGGCGTCCCAGCCACCAGCTTTGTGGGTACTTCTTCCTGCTTTTCTGTGGGGGTAGGCTTACGTGTTTATTTGAACAAAAATATTCATGAATTCAACCCATATCCGGGCCAGTTTTTACCATATCTGGGCATTGATGGGGGCGCGCTTTATAATCATACCGATGCCCCGTCCCGCAGTTTTGAAAGGTTTCAGGAAGGTTTCAATTTTGTGGAAAGTGGCTTAGTGCCTTTTTGGCAGGGAGAAGTGGGCAGCCAAGTGGTGCTCAACCAGTTTCTCAGAGCCGGGGTATACGCGGTATTACGCGACACGCCAAGCGACATTCTGGATGGCGTAGAAGGAACCACCGATGGCGACGATTGGCACTTACGGGGCGGCTTAGAATTAGTGTACTTTCTGAACTAGGTCTTTTGTGGCAAAAACAGCGGGTACTCGAAAGAAGATAAGCCTGCGCTACATTATTAGTAAAGCGCTTAGGGAAGCACGCAGCTAAGGGGAACTTAATCTTTTAAATCCCCCTCTTTTTTTGGGGATGCACTCTTTTGGCCAGGGGCCGGTAAGAGCACCCACTGCAGATCGCGCAGACCGGTGACATGCAAGTAATGATTTTGATAACCTCCGTCCTGGTTCTTTTGAAAGGCAAAGCCCAAGTTGGTTTTCTGGACGGCCGGGCCCGGTAAGCTATTGAGGAAATAAGGACCATTACGCCAAAGTTTGCGCAAGAAATGCAGCCCCATATCGTACCCCTGAAAGGCAAAGGGGCTAGGTTCCTGATGAAAGCGCTGCCGATGGTGCCGCAGGAAAAGCTGGGTGGTCGTGTCTTGATAACGCGGGTAGCGGACTTCGGCCATGGTGAGGTTTAAGGATTCGAGATAGGCGTATTCCAGCGTTTGAGACTCCAGCAGCGACTGCGCGCTTAGAATGCTCACGGCCGAATCGCGAAAAGCGTGGAGCTTGCTCACCAGGTCGTTGATAAAAACCTGGTCTTCGCCTACCAGTACCACTACCTCTGGCCCCGGCTCCACCAAGGCTTCCTGCAGGCGGTCGGTTTTGGCCAACTCTTCCTGGCTTACCACCAGCCTATCCAGGTAGTTTCCGCCCGCACGGGCTTCGAGACGGGCCTTTATGGTTTGTACTTGCTGGAGATCACTTACACTTCCACTATGCGCAAATATGACCCGGGTACCCGGGAAGCGCTGATTTAAAATAGCGGCCAGGCGGGCGTTTTTTTGATTTTTCCCCGGAATGGCCTGCACCAGGTTGGGGTGCTCGGCCACTTTTAAGGTAGAGCTAAGGGGGCTTACCACCGGAATATCATCTGCTTCCAGTAATTTGGCCACCGTGCGCACGTGCCGATCATAGGCTGGGCCTACGACCAGATCCACTTGTTGGCGCCGTAGGCGTTCCGCCAGTGATTTTACCCTTTGGGCTTGTTTGCGGGTATCATAAACCTGGAGCTGGAGGTTCATGCCTTGGCGGGCCAGGGTATCGGCGGCCAGCCGGAAACCCTGGTAGAAATCCAGTGCCATTTCTGACAAACCGCTAAATTGGGGCTTCTCTGTGGTAATGGTATCTACCGGTAAATGAGCCAGAAAAGGAAGCAAAAGGGCCACCCGGTAGGTTTTTTGGGTATCCACCTGCAAGGTATCGGAGTCGATCTCCGTAACGGATTCCATGCTATTGGGGGGTAAGTTGAGCGAGTCTTTGAGCTTACGGGTTTTGGGGGCAAGCGGTTCCAGCTTTTCTGCTTGCTCTACTTTGGTAAAGAGCTTCTCGAGCCAACTGAGCTCCGGGGCTTTTTGCTTGCGGGGAATGATGATATACTTATCCAGAAAAAGGCCTTCTTTCAGCTCCGGATTAAGCTTTACCAACTCGGGCTTCTCTACGTTGAATTTGCGCTTCAGCGCGTAAAAGGTATCGCCCGTTTTAACCTTATAGAGGAAATAATCATCCTGAAAAGTGGGGGCTTGGGCCTTTTGCTCTGCTTCTTTTTGGGCAGAAGCGGACGGGTCTTCGTCTTGATCTGTGGGAGCGAGAGAGTCCTGGCTGATCGGTGCAGCTGCATGATGCTTCCCGTAAAGCCTCCGAGGTATGCGCAGGCGCTGGCCAATTTGCAGGCCTTCTTCTGCCGCGGGATTAAGTAGATAAAGGCTATCGAGCGTCCAGCCGTAGCGCTGCACCAGGGAAAAAGCGGTTTCTCCTTTTTCCACCAAATGGCCGCGATAAAGACTGGTGTCTAAGGGCTTGTCTTCCGGTGGGGCGGGAGGCACATTGCGGGGAATTTTAAGGGTTTGCCCTACCTTAAGCCCGTTTTTTAAAAAGGAATTGAGGCGCTTAAGCTGGCTTATGCTCACGCCATAATCCCGGGAAAGGCTGTAGAGGGTTTCCTTGGGTTTTACCGGATGATAAAGAAAGCGGCTGGTGTCTTGGGGGGAGGCCTGGTCTGTAGCGGCGGCGGTGTCCCCGGCTTTTTGGAGGGGGATCAAAAGGTTGCCTCCGGCTTTGAGCCCGTCTTTGATCTCGGGGTTGTATTTTTCCAGTTGAGCGATGGCAATCTCGTACTGGCGGGCTATGCCGTACTTGGTTTCACCGGCCTTTACCTCATGAAAAATAAACCCATCGCTTTGAGCGGTGAGCGGGATGGCCGCCAAAAACAAAAAGATGGCCAGAAGGAGGTGCCGTACTATTCCCATTCGATAGTAGCTGGGGGTTTGGAGCTGATGTCGTAGACTACGCGGTTCACCCCTTTTACCCGGTTGATAATTTTATTGGAGATGGCCGAAAGAAACTCATAAGGTAGATGGACCCAATCTGCGGTCATTCCGTCGGTGCTTTCCACAGCCCGGAGGGCAACTACGCTTTCGTAGGTGCGCTCATCGCCCATGACCCCCACAGACTGAATGGGGAGCAGTATCGCCCCCGCCTGCCATACCTGATCGTAGAGATCAAAATCGCGCAGGCCCTGAATAAAATGATTATCCACCTCTTGCAGCAGGGCTACCCGTTCTGCGCTGATGGGGCCCAGGATGCGAATGGCCAGGCCGGGCCCGGGAAAGGGGTGTCTTCCCAACAACTGATCTGGAATAGCTAATTCCCGACCCACCCGGCGGACTTCATCTTTGAAGAGGGTATTCAGGGGCTCCACCACTTTCAGGTGCATTCTTTCGGGCAGTCCGCCCACATTGTGATGACTTTTTATGGTGGCGCTGGGTCCATTCACAGAGACGGATTCAATAACGTCCGGGTAAATAGTGCCCTGGGCCAGCCAGCTCACGTCTTTTATGGCGGTGGCTTCGTCTTCAAAAACTTCGATAAAAACCCGCCCGATGATCTTGCGCTTCTTTTCAGGGTCGCTTACCCCTTCGAGCGCCTTGAGGAAACGGTCGCGGGCATCTACGCCTTTAATATTAAGGCCCATTTCCCGGTACTGGTCCAGTACCAATTGGTATTCATTTTTCCGCAGCAGACCGTTATTAACGAAGATACAGTGCAGCTGCTCGCCTATGGCTTGGGAAAGCAAGACAGCCGTAACGGTGCTATCTACGCCGCCGGATAAGCCTAATACTACCCGGTCTTCACCCAATTTTTTCCGAAGCTGGGCTACCGTTTCCTCTACGTAGGAAGCGGGCGTCCAGTCTGGCGGGCAGCCACAGATCTGCTCGGCAAAGTTTTGTAGCAATTGACGCCCATAAGTGGTGTGATAAACTTCCGGATGAAACTGAATGCCGAAAGTAGATTCGCCCGCTACTTGATAAGCAGCCAGCTCTACATCCTGGGTACTGGCTACGGTGGTAAAGCCATCGGGGAGCTTAAGGATGGTATCCCCGTGGCTCATCCACACTTGGGTCTCTTCCGGAACATCTTTAAAAAGAGGGCATTTTGCATCGATTTGACCTAAGCGGGCGCGGCCGTACTCACGGGAGTCTGAAGCTTCTACGGTACCACCTGCCTGGCGCGCCAAATATTGGGCTCCGTAACAAATACCCAGGAGCGGATAGCGGCCACGAATGGCCGAGAGGTCCAGGGAAGGCGCCGCCTGGTCGCGCACGGAAGCGGGGCTACCGCTTATAATGACCCCTTGCACGTGCTCGGGGATGGAATGCGTTTGGGAGAAAGGAACGATCTCACAATAGATGTTCAGTTCTCGAATACGCCGTGCGATCAGCTGCGTATACTGGGAACCGCAATCGAGGATCAGAATGGACTTATGCATGGGGCAAAAATAAGCCCTTTTCCCGGCTCTAAAAGGAAACTGTAATCCTTAAAAGCCCAATTCTGCTCAAAACCACTTCTCTTTGGCCTTATTCTGGCCCTACCCATGCTTTTTTTGCCACTTAAAGGGAGAATTATGCCGGCCACCGGGGCTACATTTGGCCGAAGGCCTAATAAAAGTAAGCCCATAGCCGCGAAGCGGACCTGGAGTCCTAAAAAGTTTACTTTTGCGATTTAACTCCTTGTCTACCCAAATATGAAGGTCTTTAGAGCCATATTATATCTTCTCTTGCTCCTAGCCATTGCTTACCTTATCTGGATGTTTTTTCTGCCTTCCCGCTTGTTTGTGCAAGAGCGCATAACCGTGCAGGTGGCCCCGCAAGAAGTTTATGAAGAGCTGGCCGACTTTAGCCACTGGGAGCCCTGGAGCCCCTGGGCCATGCGGGATACCAGCGTAAATTATACCTACCTGGAAGCCACCACAGCTCCGGAAGGGGCCTATCAGTTTCAGTACGGCGAACTGGTGGGGCAGCATGCCTTCACGGCGAGCAGCGCGCCAGACAGCCTGCGCACATCCCTTAGTTTCAGAGGCCTGCAGCCCGGCTTAGGCCTGTGGACGGTAGAGAGCAGCGACACCGGGACGGTTGTCCAGTGGGAATTACAAGCAGAATACGGCTACCTGGAACGGGTTATCGGCGTATTTATGGGACGGCAGGTAAAGGGTTTTTACGGGGATGCCCTGGCGGCGCTAAAACGCCACCTCGAGGGCACCGACCTGGCTTTTCCGGTAGCGGAAACGCGTATGCCGGCTATCCAATATTACGCCTTTCCCGATACGGTGGCCACCGAAAAAATAACGGCAAACTACATGGCGGAGCGCTTCCTGGAAGTGTATGACTTCCTGGGAGATGATTTTGACACCACTTACTATGCGCCCATGGCCCTCTACCAGCGCTGGGGCGATACGGCCCGTCCGGCCTTCCTAAGCGTGGCCCTACCCAGTGAAGCAAACCGGACCGCGAAGGGTCCTATCCAATCCGGAACTACGGCAGAACAGCCCGCCCTGGAGGTGCTTTACCGGGGCCCCTATCCGCAGAGGGCAGAAGCCTACCGGGCCCTCCGCCAGTATGCTGAACAACATGACCTGCACCTTAAAGGCCCGCTGGTAGAACTGTACCTCAGCAATCCCGAAGAAACGCCCGCCCCCCAACAGCAGCTGACCCGCATGCTGCAGGCTTACGAAGCAGACAGCCTTTTAAATGTCACCAACGATATCCCTTAATTAGTGTCTGTTTAAAAGATGAAAGTAAGCGACCATCCGTTAAGGCAAAACAAAAACCGAAGAGCGCACACTGCTATGCAAAAAATGATGGGCCTGCTGGGCCTGCTGCTGATGACGACTACTGCCTGGAGCCAAACGGCCGTGATCAAAGGCAAAGTGACGGACCAATCCTCTAATGAGCCCCTGCCCTTTGCCAATGTGGTGATCAAATCCCTGGAAAAAGGAGCCACTACCAATGAAGATGGCACCTTCCGGCTGGAAGTAAGCCCCGGTCTGTACAACCTTAGCGCCTCTTTTGTGGGCTACCAAAGCCAGACCCGCTTTGAGATACAAGCCACCACGGCGATGCCCACTACCGTAAATTTTGCCCTGGAAGCCAGTGCGTCCCAATTGGAAACCGTAGAAGTTTCGGCCCAACAACAATTTACCCGGGAAAAGACCAGCCCCGTATCAGTAAGTAGCCTGGGCATAAACGAAATACGTCGAAACCCCGGGGGCAATCAAGACATCTCCCTGGTTATCCAGTCGCTCCCGGGAGTGGCCAGTACCCCCAGCTTCCGGAATGATGTGATCATACGCGGCGGCGCACCTAATGAGAACGCCTTCTACCTGGATGGCATCGAAATTCCCGCCATCAACCACTTTTCCACCCAGGGCAGCAGCGGTGGTCCAGTAGGGCTTATCAATGTGAACTTTGTCCGCGGGGTAGACCTCTACACCTCCTCCTTCCCCGTGAATAAGGCCAATGCCCTTAGCGGCGTGCTGGATTTACAGCTCAAAGAGGGCCGCGACGACCGCCTGGGCGGCACTTTCCAAGTAGGGGCCTCTGAAGTAGGCCTCACCCTGGAAGGCCCCCTGGGCGACAGCACCACCTTCCTGGCCTCCGCCCGGCGCAGTTATCTGCAGTTTTTATTTGATGTGCTGGAGCTCCCTTTCCTGCCTACTTACAACGATTTTCAGTTTAAAGTAACCCACCGCTTTGACAAGAAAAACCGCCTGATCGTACTGGGGCTGGGCGCCATTGATAATTTTAAGCTCAATACCGACGCCAATGACTCCCGCGCCCAGCGCTACCAGCTGGCCTCCCTGCCCGTAAACGAGCAGTGGAACTACAGCATCGGGGCCAAATACACCCACTTTGGCCAAAACGGCTACACCAATGTGATCCTAAGCCGCTTTATGCTGGATAATACGGCCTTTAAATTTGAGGACAACGACCGGGAAAACGGACGACAGCTCTATGACTACCAGTCGCGCCAAATCGAGAATAAGCTCCGCTTAGAGCACATCGCCAATCTGGGGCCCTACCAGCTCAAAGCCGGGGCCGGCTTCGAAGAGATCAAATACATTACCGATGAGGAAGACCTCCGGGGACCGCCCAGCCTGGGAGCCCGCCGCTACAGCACCCGCCTGCGGGAATACGAATACACCGCCTTTGGCAGCATAAACCGTTCCTTCTTTAAGGAAAAACTCAACCTCACCGCCGGCTTGCGCGTAGATGGCAATACCTTCAACGAGTCCATGGCCAATCCCCTCAACCACTTCTCCCCCAAGCTGGCCCTGAGCTACTACCTCACCGAAAACCTATCCTTAAATGCCAACTACAATATTTACTACCAGCTGCCCCCCTTTACCGCGTTAGGCTTCCGCGACACCACCGGCACCCTGGTAAACAAAAACCTGCGCTACATCCGCACCCAGCATTACGTAGCAGGTCTCTCCTATTATCTGCCTTTCAACGCCAAGGTAAGCGTAGAAGGCTTCTTTAAGGATTACGACCGCTACCCCTTCCTCACCGAACGCGGACTTACCTTGGCCAATTTGGGCAGCGACTTTGGCGTAATAGGCAATGAACCCGCCGCTTCTACCCAAAGCGGCCGCGCCACCGGCCTGGAGGTGCTTTACCAACAGAAGCTCTACAAAGGCTTTTTTGGCACGCTAGCTTATACGCTGGTTTCCAGTCAGTTTGAAGACGCCAACGGCGAGCTCACCCCTTCCGCCTGGGACAATGGCAATATCATAACCCTCACCGCCGGCAAAAAGTGGGGAAAAAACTGGGAAGTAGGCCTGCAATATCAGTTCCTGGGCGGGGGGCCCTACACGCCCATAGACCGCTACACCTCCAGCCTGGTAGACGTCTATAATGTCAACCGCCGCGGCCTGCCCGATTACAGCCGGCTCAACGAAAAGCGCTTTGAAAGCTTTAACCGGCTAAACATCCGGATAGACAAAAAATGGTTCTTCCCCCGGTGGAGCCTCAACCTATACCTGGACGTACGCAATTTATTGGGCGAGCGCATCCCCGGCATCCCCTACCTGGTACCTGAGCAGAACAACAACGGCCAGCCCATCACCTTCACGGACCCCGACACCGGCGCTCAGCGTTACCGCACCGAACTATTAGAAAACGAAACCGGCACTAGGTTGCCTTCCGTGGGGCTCATTGTGCAGTTTTAGCCGGGGCCTGCCGGCCAAATGTAGATGCTCCGGCCCGGAAATATTTACCGAACATTTTACGGTAGCCAGCTATTAACTTTGAACACTTAATTGCAAAAAATCTCAAAAACACTATGGCTGAAATTACCCTGGGAGGCAATCCCATCCGCACCGCGGGCGAAATTCCCCAAAAAGGCGATCCCGCCCCCGAATTTAAACTCACCAATGCCGATCTGGAAGACCGCCACTTGAGCGATTACCGCGGTAAAAAGGTGGTGCTAAACATTTTCCCCAGCATCGATACCGATGTATGCGCCGCTTCCGTGCGCACTTTTAACGAAAAAGCCGGTCAGATGGACGGTGTGGCCGTGCTCAATATTTCCAAGGACCTTCCCTTTGCGCACAAGCGCTTTTGCGGGGCCGAGGGAATTGACAAGGCGGAAACCCTCTCCGAATACAAAGACCAAAATTTTAGTCGTGGCTATCAGGTCACCATTACCGAAGGGCCTTTTACCGGCCTTCTATCCCGCGCGGTAGTGGTAGTCGATGAAGATGGTCAGGTGATCCACAGCGAGCAGGTCCCGGAAATAGGGCAAGAACCCGACTACGATGCCGCCCTCGCCGCTCTTTAATGACTTCTGGCTTCCCTATACGCTTCGAGTCGTAAAACAAATCACCCGCCTCTCCTTCAGAGGCGGGTTTTTTTTTGGCAAAGGCCGCTTCTCTATCTCTCTAACCTGAGCCTG
>JAVLBR010000326.1:0-1537 GCA_031581125.1 Schleiferiaceae bacterium
GGTCCAGGAGGCCACCGAAGGTAAGCTGGTGGTGGAAGGGGATATTCCGGAAATGCAGCTCTGACCGGCTGCCGGCCATGCGTAGGTTACGCCTCCCCAGCCTAAAAACACAAGTAGATATACTGCTTTACCGCTTACTGGTGGTGACCTGCCTGGGGGTGATGGTTTATGCCCAAGTGTGGAAAGAGAAACCGGTTATCGACTGGGATGTAACCATCTACTACTCCTACCTGCCAGCTACATTCCTGTACGAGGAGTTTCAATTTGATCCCCAGCGTAACCCCGAATGGGCTAAGCGTCATTTTTTTTGGCAAAAGACCAAATCAGGGAAGGAGTACCAAAAGATGACCGCCGGGCTGGCGGTGCTTTACGCTCCTTTTTTTGGCCTGGGGCATTTAGGGGCCTCTCTTTCGCCCACCTGGCCGGAGGATGGATTTAGCTTGCCCTACCGAATGGCCCTGTTGCTTAGCAGCCTTTTCTATGTGCTTTGGGGCCTTCATTTACTCCGGTTGGTATTGCGCCATTTCTTTGCGCCGGGCCCTGCCGGTCTGGCCCTGGTGGCCATTTTTGCGGGAACCAACCTGCCCTATTACACCATGGTGGAGCCTATGAGCCATGGCTACAGTTTTATGCTGGTATGCGCCCTTCTGTGGGCGTATCTGCGCTTTTGGAAAAAGCCGGCCTGGCCATGGGGGGGGCTCTTTGGCCTGCTGGCAGGGCTTATTGTCTGGATTCGTCCTACCAATGGGGTAGTGCTCCTGCTGCCCATGCTGCACTGGCTGTTCCAGCCTGTGGGGGCGGGGCCTACCCACTGGCGCACTCTGGCGCTGAGCGTGGGGGTGGCTTTCCTTACCGTTTTCCCCCAGCTACTCTACTGGCACAGCACCACTGGTCAGTGGCTGGTGTATTCCTATGGGGAGCAGGGCTTTTTTTGGGGCGATCCGGAGTTGTGGAAGGGTTTTTTTAGCTACCGCAAAGGTTGGTTCACCTACGCGCCCATTTTGTGGTTGGCCCTCCCGGGATGGCTCTTTTGGGCCCGGACCCACCCCCGCTGGGCGGGGGTGGGGCTGCTGGTTTTGGCCCTGGCCAGCTATGTTACCTTTTCTTGGTGGAGCTGGTGGTACGGCGGGGGTTATGGCGCACGGCCGCTTATCGAGTTTCTGCCACTGATGGCCCTGGCCCTGGGGGCGCTGTTTCAGTACCTGAGGGGGCTCCGGCCGCTCTGGCAGGGGCTGGCTTTTGTGCTCGGGCTCTATCTGGTAAGCTGGTCGGTGTTTATGAACAAGCAGTATTACTTTGGCATCATTCACTATGATGGCATGACCCGCGAACTCTTCTGGGCACAGTTCTGGAAAGACGATTACGTAAAAAACTACGATGCCTTAGTGGACAGGCCCGATTATGAGGCCGCTCTGAAAAACCAAGAATAGCCGGCTTATCCGGCCACGGCCCGGATTAACTTACGGGTATAGGCTTCCTTCGGCGAGCGATAAAGCCCTTCTGCCGGCCCCGATTCTACCAGCTTTCCTTCCTGAAG
>JAVLBR010000068.1:0-3612 GCA_031581125.1 Schleiferiaceae bacterium
GCGAGACTCTCGAACTTTCTAGAACAGACACTCGACAGTATGGACAAACACTAAACAAGCACATGCATAAGCAAAACGTTTCCCTGGTACTGGCCTCCGGAGGGGCGCGAGGTATGGCCCATATCGGCGTCATCGAGGCCCTTGAAAATAAAGGTTACCCCATAGCCGAAGTAGTAGGCTGCTCTATGGGAGGGGTAGTAGGGGGGCTCTATGCCAGTGGGCATTTGCCCGCTTATCGCGAGTGGCTGGAAAACCTCTCCCGGGCGGATATTTTAAAATTGATGGACTTCACCATCACCAAGCGCGGTTTTCTGCGCGGGGAGCGGGTATTCAATACCATTCTGGAGATGACCGGCCGCCACCGCATTGAAGAGCTTCCCATGCCCTTTGCCACGGTAGCTACCGATGTAGCCACCGGCGAGGAGGTGATCTTTCGGGAGGGCGATCTCTTTGAAGCATTGCGCGCTACCGTCTCCATCCCGGGTTTATTTACGCCCGTAGAGCAGGGGGGAAGGCAGCTGATAGACGGCGGGGTGATCAATCCCTTGCCACTCAATCTCCTACAGCAGCGCGCGCATAATCTGGTGGTGGCGGTAGACATCAACGCGCCCTCTCCCTTACGGGCCATGGCCAAGCCTTCCCCGCGCAACTGGCTAAATCTAAACTGGCCCTGGCGCCGGCAGGAGAGCAAGGAGGAGGATAGCCCGGAAGAAAAACCAGCAGAAGAAGAGCCCAGTGGACAAAGCAACGTGGTGGACGTCCTCCAGATCAGCTACGACCACATGCAAAACCGCCTCATCCGAATGATGGAGCAGGCTTATCCGCCCCAGGTGCTGGTAGAAGTGCCCCGCAATACCTGTGGTATGTTTGAATTTCACCGGGCCGCTGAGGTTATCGAGGCGGGCCGCGAAAAAATGGAGGCTGCGCTCACCCAATGGGAAGCCCAGTAGGAGCAATCCGTCAGTGAAAGCTGAACGCGAAACTTGGTCTTTTGCCGGCGCTCCGGGGGCCACGAATCCCGCGCCAGCCTGCTCATGCCAAGCCGCATGCTTCCCCCTGGGCCACTACTACATTTGGCCGCTGAGGCCCCCGCACAAAAAAGAAATACCAGGCCCTGGTGGCGTAAAGGTGTATCCCTTATCTTTGCGGCCCTTTAAAAAATTAATTAACCGGGACGGGTTCCCTTTTAAAACAATTAATCATGTCTACCCGCATTCGCCTCCAACGCCACGGCCGGAAAAGCCACGCCATCTTTCAAATCGTAGTAGCTGATAAGCGCGCTAAGCGCGACGGCCGCGTGATAGAGCGCCTGGGGCGTTACAATCCCAATACCAACCCCGCGACCATAGACCTTGATTTTGACAAGGCCGTGGACTGGGTGATGAAGGGCGCACAGCCCAGCGATACCGCCCGGGCCATCCTTAAGTACAAAGGGGTGATGATGAAAAAACACCTGCTGGAAGGGGTACGCAAAGGTGCCTTTGACGAAGCCGAAGCCGAGAAGCGCTTCGACCAATGGATGGAGGAGAAAATCCAAAAAATAGAAAGCAAAAAAGAAGGCCTGACCAAAGCCCAGGAAGATGCCCGCAAAAAGGCCCTGGAAGCGGAGCGCGAAGCCAATGAAGCCCGCCGAAAAGCTCTGGAAGAGGCCAACGCCCCGGCTGAGGAGGAAGAAGCCGCCGCTGCCAAAGGGGAAGAAGCTGCTGAAGCTGCCAGCGAGGAAAAAGCTCCTGAGGCTGAAGCTGATAGCACTGAAGCTTCCGATAAAAAAGACGCATAGCCAGGCCTGTGCGCCGGGAAGATTGTTTTTACCTGGGGCATTTTAGCCGTCTCCACGGAATCCGCGGCGAGCTCGTAGCTGCGCTCGATACCGACCGGCCCTCGGCTTACCACCATTTGGAATCAATTCTCGTGGAACGCCGCGGTGAACTGGTTCCTTTTTTTCTGGAAGCTTCCGGCGTAAATGCCCGGGGGCAGCTCATTCTTCAGCTCGAAGAGGTGGGCGCAAAAGAGGCCCCCGCCTTGGTAGGTGCAGAGCTTTACCTGCCCCTTTCCCAGTTACCGCCCCTTAGCGGCAAGCAATTTTACTTTCACGAGGTGCAGGACTGGCCCGTGTACACGCGGGAGGGCACTTTGCTGGGCCATATTCAGGGCTTTAAGGAAAATGGCGCCCAACCGCTGTTTCAAATCAAGGCCCCCCAGCGCTCTGTACCGCTGCTCATTCCGGCCATAGACGCCTTCATCGCCACCGTAGACCGCCAGCAGGAGGCCATTCACTTTGCAGAATTACCCGAGGGACTACTAGAGCTGTGAAGCCCTTCCACCTCCGCCACTTCAGCCTGCACCACCACCGCAGCGCGCAGCGCATCGGTACCGATAGTCTGCTGCTGGGCGCCTGGGCACAGCAGCAGCGTTCCCAGCGTATCCTGGACGTGGGCAGCGGATGTGGCTTGCTGGCATTTATGCTGGCACAGCGCTATCCGGAAGCCCAGGTAGCCGGGGTAGAGGTGCACGCCGCCAGTCATGCCGAAGCCCTGGCCAATCGCGCTGCGAATCCCGCCTTTGCCCATTTGCACTTTCACCACTGCGCCTTTCAGGATTTTGCGGCCTGCGGCCAAAAGTGGGATCTCCTGGTAAGCAATCCGCCCTATTTCGATCATGCCTATCCCCAGCAGGCAGCCCGCCAGCCGGAACGCCACCGGGCCCGCCACCAGACCGATTTAACCCTGGAGGCGCTTTTTGCCCAGGCCCACCCCTTTCTGCAGCCGGCGGGCAGTCTGCAGCTTATCCTGCCCGTAGCGCAGCACCAGCGCCTGGTAAAGCATCTACCCGCGCAAGGCTGGCAGCTACACCGCCGCCAAGCAGTCCTGCCCAAACCCGGCCGGCCGGCGCATCGCGTACTGAGCGCCTGGCGGCCTACCCAAGAATCCCAGAGCCCTCAGCACGAAAAACCCCTGCCCATTCGGGATGAGCAGGGGCTGTATTCAGAAGCGTACCAGGCGCTTACGCGGAATTTTCACCCCTGGATTTAAGCCGCGGCCACCCGGTCCAGGGCCCTTTGCAGCATCTCCCGTACTTGCTTGCCTACGGGCAGGAGGTCGGGATTGTCCACCACCTGGAAGGCTGCTTCCGGGTCCATGGCGGCCACTTGGATCTGGCCGTTGTCCAATTCGCGGAGGGTCACGTTGCAGGGCAAGAGAATGCCGATCTCGGGCTCGACGCCTACGGCTTCAAAGGCCATTTGGGGATTGCAGGCCCCCAGGATTTTGTAGGGGCGGATGTCCTCATCGATCTTCTTCTTAAAAGTAGCCTGCATGTCGATTTCCGTCAGCACGCCAAAGCCTTCTTCTTGCAGTGCTTCACGGGTTTTGGCTTCGGCGGTAGCCCAGTCCAGGGCGGTATTTATGGTAAGGTAGTACATGGATTTTGTTTTTTGCTACGCAAAGATCAGACATCCCCGGCAGCTGCTGTGGGACGCGGGTCACACGGGGGGGTAGTAATTGCTATTCAGTTTTTTGGGCAAAAGGGTTCTTCAAGCCACTCCCCCTATTTCCTTCCCCAATTCTTCGGATTATCCCGGATATATCGGCTTATCCGCAGGTACTCTTCCTC
>JAVLBR010000068.1:3712-11426 GCA_031581125.1 Schleiferiaceae bacterium
CTACGAACGGTACGGAATTTCCTTCTCCTGGAAGGTGATCCCGTGCCCGGCCAGTTCCTGCAGGATGGGTTCATAAATGACCCGTTTGATGGGAATTTGCACCCCGGGCGACTGGATATTGCCATTCAGCACCTGCCGCACCGCAATGCCCACCGGCAGGCCCACCGTGCGGGCCATGGCCGTCTCCACCTTGTCCTGCCCTTTCGTTACCATGCTCGACTCCAGCATCTTGAGCTCTCCGCCGGGCGTGCGGTAGCCAAATTTGTGGTACATCACGATCATGTCCTTTTCCTCTTCCCCCAGCTGCCATTTCTCCTGGAGGAGTTTTTGAAGCACCTGGGCCGGGGTGGCCTCTGCCAGGCCTATGGGCCGGTCCTCAAAGAGCCCCAGCCACTGCAGCCGGTCCATCAGCGAGCTGTCTTGCGGAATGTTCAGGTAGTGCATCAGCTTCAGCTCCACCGAGTCTTGCGGGCTGTAGGCCAGGAAGAGGTTGGTAAAGTCCCGGAAAGTCATCCGGTCTACCCCTTCCAGTTGGTAGCTGTCGTCGGTCATCCCCAGTTTCACCAGCACGTCCCAGGCTTTACAGAAGCCGGGGCGGCGTAGTGTACCGCGAAAAATGGTATCCACTTCCTCCAGGCCATATACCTGGCGATACTTGAGGGAATCCCGGTTGGGGTAGCCCTCAAAGCGGCCGTAGCCCTCCACCTCGATGATCTCCGAGCGGCGAAAGAGCATGTGGTAGGGAATGTACTTGTACTTGCCTTCCTGCTTAAATTTCACCGCGCCGCCGGCCCCCGCCAGCACCACGTTGCGCGGATTCCAGGTAATTTTGTAGCCCCAGGGATTATCGTCGTTTTCCGGTGCCACCAGGCCGCCCGTAAAACTTTCAAACACCGTGATCTCATTCCCCGCATCGCGCAGGCGGTCCAGCACCTGCATGGCGCTGAGGTGGTCTATGCCCGGGTCCACGCCTATCTCGTTGATCACCGTCACGCCCTTTTGTTGGGCCTTTTCGTCCAGGGCCGCCATTTCCGGGCTTATATAGCTGGCCGTCACCATGGGGATGCCCTTATCGATGCAAGCCTCCGCCACCGGCACGTGCATGTGCGCGGGCAGCATACTCACCACCAGCTGGGCCCTATCGATGGCCGCCGTACGCGCTTCCGGATCCCGGATGTCCAGCTCCAGGGCACTGCTGCGTTCATGCGCGCCGGCCTTTTTGGCGGCCCAGGCGTAATTTTGATCGGCTATGGTAAGATGCCAGTCTTCCGCCACCGCGTGCGTTTGCAAATATTTAATAAGGCTGGGGGTGCTGCGACCCGCTCCCAGGACAAGGATATTTTTCATAAGAAGGGTTGTTTTCAACAGCGGGCAAATTTAGAATTAAAGCCACGCGCGCTACCTTTGTCGTCTATGAACTTTATGCGCGCCCTGCAGCTCGCCCTTGGCGGGCTCTTCTGTTTTTCGGCCTTCGGCCAAAGGTGTATTATCCTGGAAGAGCAGATAGATGCCCCCTTTAGATTGGCCGTAGATGGCTACTTACAAAATAGCCAGCCGCTCCGCCGATGGGTCTTAAAAGACCTGCCGGCCGATTCGCTCCCCGTGTACATTATCCCGGGAAGGGGCGGGCCCTTGCCGGTTTTCCGCTATTTACATTTGCCCGGTGAGGGCTACTACCGCTACGTAGTAACGCGCAATTTTGCGGGTAAACTACAGCTGCGTTACCGTGGCCAGGTAGAGGAGCCCCCTCGCGAATACGCGCAGGTAGCCTTTTCCCGGGATTTGGAATACCGCCCCTCACAGGTAGAAGCAGCCCGAGAAGCGGTAGCCGCCACCCAAGCGCCGCAGGCTTCCGAAGCGGCATCATCGCCGCCCCCAGGGCAGGCAGAAGGGGGGCAGGTAGCGGCCTCTTCCCGGGAAAAAACGAGCCAGGCCCAAAAATCGGAGCATAAGTCCGGGGGCTCCGCGCGCGAAGCCGCCAGCGCGCCGCCGGCCAAATCGGAAAAAACCAGCCTGGGAAAAAACACAGAATCCCGGAAAAAACAGCGGGCTAAACCCGCCGACCCAACCCTGGACTCGGCAGCCAGGGCCGGGAAAGACACCACAAGGGCAAAATCCCCCCGCCAGACGTCTAAGGAGCCCAAGGGGCGCGTGCCGAAAGAAGCCTTTCCGGCTCTGGATACCCTGCGTAGCGAGGCCCCACGAGCGCCGGCAGATTCCGGACAGGTGGCCGTTTTTGCCCGGGAGCTACAGACTTTAGATTACGAGTTTGAGAAACTGGCGGCGGCCCGCCGCTTTTTAGATCAATTTTCGCCCGTGCCGCAGGCCATTCCCCGCTTGCTGGCGGCCTTTCGTTATGATCAAAGCCGGGTGGACTTCATTAATGAGATTTTAGCCCAACGGCCGGAGTGGGAGGCGCATTTGCCGGAGTGGTTTTCCTACCTGGATTACGAAATGAGCCGGCGCAAACTGGAAAAGAAGTGGCATGAAAAATAATTCCTCCTTTATGATCCTCGCGGCGGCTGTCCTGGGCGCCGTAGCGGTTATGGCGGGTGCCCTGGGGGCCCATGCCCTGGAGGCGCATCTGAGCCCCGGGGAGCTGACCACCTACCGCACGGCGGTGCGTTACCTGGCCTGGCATGCGCTGGCTTTACTAGGGCTGGCGGGCTTGCGGCGGCAAGGCTTTTCGGCGGTTTGGGTAGCGCGGCTTTGGCTGTTGGGGAGCTTGCTCTTCAGTGGGAGTATTTTTCTGCTGGTGCTGGACCAGCTTTGGGGCGCCGCCTGGTCTTGGTTGGGGCCCATTACCCCTTTGGGAGGGCTCCTTTTGATAGCGGGCTGGGTACTTTTGGCCGTTAAGGCCCTTGAGCAAATGCGCGTAGATCAAGGCTAAAATCCCTGAAAGTGTACTTTTTACACGAAGTTTAATAGGCAAAAAATGGCCTTCCCAAGGCCAGGGCAACGGGCATTATGCCCTATTTTTGCGGCCCTCAAACCTGAAAGAAACGAACCGTTTTATGCATTTCACCGAAATCAAGCCCGAAAAAGGTTCTCTGGAACCTTATGGCATTAGCGATGCGCAGGCCCGCTGGAATCTTGCTCCGGAAGCGCTGGAAGAAATATCGATAGAAAAGGGCATGGCCCGCCGTACCGACACGGGCGCCATCTCGATCAATACGGGCGAATTTACCGGGCGCTCGCCCAAGGACCGATTCATCGTAAAGGACGATCTTACCCGCGACCATGTATTTTGGGGCGACATTAATCTTCCCTTTGCCCCCGAGCACTTCAAAAGCCTCCATGAAAAGCTGGCCGGCTACATGAGTGGCCGGGAGCTCTACGTGCGGGACGTGTACGCCTGTGCGGACGAGCGTTATCAATTAAAAATAAGGGTGGTGACGGAGCTTCCCTGGAGCAATCTCTTTGCCCACAATATGTTTCTCCGCCCCAGTGAGGAGGAGCTTAGCGACTTTGAACCAGACTGGGTGGTGCTGAATGCGCCCGGCTTTCACGCCAACCCGGCCGAAGACCACACCCGCCAGCACAATTTTGCCATCCTTAATTTTAGTAAGCAGATGGCCATTATCGGCGGGACGGGCTACACCGGTGAGATCAAAAAAGGCATTTTCTCCGCCCTGAATTTTATTCTTCCGCACCAAAAAAATGTGCTCAGTATGCACTGCTCGGCCAATCTGGGCAAGGACGGCGATACGGCGCTTTTCTTTGGCCTCTCCGGTACGGGTAAAACCACTCTTAGTGCCGATCCCCATCGCAAACTTATAGGCGACGATGAGCACGGCTGGACCGATGATGATGTGATCTTCAATTTTGAAGGGGGCTGCTACGCCAAGGTGATAGACCTGAGCGAGGACAAGGAGCCGGATATTTACCGGGCCATCAAGCAGGGGGCCCTCCTGGAAAATGTGGCCGTAGGCGATCAGGGTGCGGTAGATTATGAAGACAGTTCCATAACCGAGAATACCCGGGTAAGCTACCCTATTTACCACATTGACAACATAGCGGTACCCTCCCGGGGCGGTAATCCCCAAAACGTGTTTTTCCTTACTTGCGATGCCTACGGGGTGCTGCCGCCCATCTCCAAACTTACCCCCGGGCAGGCCGCCTTCCACTTTATCAGTGGCTATACGGCCAAAGTAGCCGGAACCGAAGCGGGTATTACGGAGCCCCAGGTGGCTTTCTCGGCCTGCTTTGGCGAGCCCTTTATGCCGCTGCACCCCACTTACTATGCGGAGATGCTTTCCCGTAAAATGAAAGAGGCGGGGGTAAATGTATGGCTGGTCAATACCGGCTGGAGTGGAGGCGCCTACGGCACCGGAAGCCGCATGAAGCTAAAGTATACGCGGGCCATGATCACGGCGGCCCTGGAGGGTAAGCTGAAAGACGCGGACTTCCGTAAGCATGAGGTCTTCGGGCTGAGCATGCCTACGGCCTGCCCCGAGGTGCCTAGCGAAATCCTTTTCCCGCGCAATACCTGGGCGGATAAAGATGCCTATGACGAGACGGCCCGCAAGCTGGCCCAAAAGTTCAACAAGAACTTTAAGACCTACGAGGAATTTGCCAATGAAGAAATTATGGCGGGCGCTCCCCGGGTGTCCACCAGCGTAGGCTAGCCCGGCATCGCGGCTTTTAATAAGCTTTGATGTAATAGATCACCGTCCTGGCCAGCCAGGGCGGTGATTTCGTTTTAGGGCATGGTTTTCCGTAAGAAGACTTGGCTACCTTGCCCTCGCTAATGGAGCTACACTTCTATGAGCAAGACGGCGCGCAGCATCTATTTTTCCGGTTGGGTACTTTTGGTATTCGGGGCCATTCTCCTTTTGCCCCGAGGCAGGTGAAAGGCCAGATGATAACCATCAAGGGGGGAAGGTGCCCTGGACAAGGGGAGGGTAGGAAGGGAGCGAAGAGCGATTTACCGGTAAGGTTATGGATAAAAGAACCCTTCAAAAGGGGGGCTTTAGCTATTATCCCAGCCGGATAGGTTCCTCAGGCCCTCATCCAGCGGTTTATAAAAGGGGGATGATCCGTACGTTATTTCAGTACTAAGCGCCTGTAGGCTTGGGCCAAAAGGCGGTCTTTGTTCATTTCCATGGCCCGGTGCCGGCCGGTGGCAAAGGCTTGGGCCTGATCTTTATAATGTGGGCTGAGGGGATTACCTGATTGCCCGGTAGGGTTGATGCTTTCCGCCTCTTCTACCGCCGCAAAATCAATCCCGATGCGCATCGCCGGCCCCGATACGGCATTAAGGTAGCGGGCATCGGAGAGGGTAAAGGCCTGCTTATTGATCACTTCTTCGCCGCCGCCGATGGGCAGCGGCCCCACGTTGAGCCAGCTGGCCAGGGGAGCGGGTAAGTTTTCACTGAAATTATGCTTGTGGACTGCACCGTGCACCTTACCCCAGCGCCAGGCTTCTACATCTGTTCCCCAGCGCTCCGCGAGCAGGGTAAGGGTACTGTCCCAGGCATCCTGTGCTATGTCGTCCAGCGTTTCTCGCGCTGCGGTGTTTTGCCGGTTCCACCAGGGGCTGTTTTCATTATTCAGAAGGGCCGGTACGGAGCGGCGGGGTATCATCGTGGCCATCAGCTGAGAAAAGAGCGTATCGCCCAGCTCATCTTGCATCCCCTGCCGCAAGAGCTGATACATCAGCGGATAGTACAGCACCGGTATCTGGCTCTGGATAGCGTGCGCGCCTTCCCAGGCACGGGCTTTTTTCAGAACAGCCGCCTCCCAGGGTGCGCGGGCTTCTACCCCGTCCAGCACCATTTTTAGATTGTGCGGATATTGGGGCGAACGGTCCATAAGGGCCAGGGCCTGTGAATCCTCCAGCTCCCAGTCCTGCGCGGTATCCAGGGCTGCGGTGATGGCCTGTGCCCGCAGGCCGCGATAGTAATAGCCCGGATACACCTGGCCATTTATCAGACGGGAGGGGTTGTTGGCGCTGTACACGTAGCCCTCGGGCGGATTCAAGGCATGGGGATTGCTATCGGCGGGAAAGTAGCCCTCTATTTCATCCCGGCCCGAGGCGCCGTTGAGGAGGCGCCGCGGATTTACGTGAGGAGGTCTTTTGCGCAGCTTGGCCACGGCCCACCAACCTATGTTGCCCGCCGTATCGCCATACATCACGTTAAGGCCCGGAGCGGCCAGGCGCTTTACTCCCTGGTAAAATTGCTTCATGTCCTCAGCCGCCCACATCTGGTAAGCCACCTGTACCGCTTCCATAGGGAAGTCCAGCAGGGTCCAGGAAGCGGCCACCGGCGGGGCGTCTGCTGGCAGTTTGTCCAGTACGCCATTGAGTAGCGGGCCGTGCGGACTCTGGCGCACCACCAGGGTATCATTGGGGGCGTTCTTGACGGCAATCAGTTCCTGTCGTTTAGCCAGGGGCTTCCATTGCCGCCGGTAGCGTACTGAATCGCCCTGGATGGACTCCCGGTAAAGGTCCAGGTCATCGTTTAAAAACATGGTGAGCCCCCAGGCATGATGGTCGGTATGGCCTATAAGCGGAAAAGGAAAGCCCGCCAGGAAATTACCATAGAGCGCCAGGCCGGGCGCCTCCAGATGCGCCTCGTACCATACGCTGGGTTGGCTGTAGCCTATGTGGGTATCGTTGGCAAAGAGTACTTTCCCGCTTTTGGTTTTTTCGGGGCCCAGCACCCAGGCATTGCTGGCGCGGTATACCGGCAGGGGCAGGGCATCCATTACCGCCGCGGTATGCCGGTGGAGGGCTTTTGGCAGGTAGGCCAGGCTATCCGGAGCGGTAGGGCTTTTGATAGTGGTGTGGTTTTGGGCGTAGCCCAAATGTAAATCCGCAAAATAGGAGCTGTCCAGCTTAGCATAAAGTTGTTCCACCACGGGATCCGTTTTCAGGGACTGGTCAAAGGAATAGCTCATGTAGGCTACGATGTAATAAAGGTCTTCCGGGGTGAAGCGCTGGCGGGGAATGCCGGCCATTACAAATTCCAGGGGTTTGGGGCCTTGGTCTACAAAGGCATTGATGCCCTTCAGATAAGCCAGGGCCAGGCGCTGGTAGCTGCTGTCCTGGCCCTGCATAAAACGCTGGGCGGAAGCCCGGCTGTGGGCGGGGAGCCCCAACGTCCTAAAAAAGCGGTCTACCGGCAAGAGGTCGGGGCCCAGAACCTCGGCCAAGCGGCCCGCGCCTACCCGGCGCATCATCTCCATTTGAAAGAGCCGGTCTTGAGCGTGTACATAGCCCAGGGCCGTGAAGGCCGCTTCCTGGCTGGGGGCGTAGATGTGGGGAATGCCTACTGTGTCATACAGGACTTCTACCTCCTTCTCCAGGGCGGCCAGGTCTCGGGTCCCTTCGTAGTGGGGTTTGTAGTGATAATAAGCCACGGTGGCGCCCAGGGCTAAGAGAACGACCAAAATACCCAGCCCCCAGGCCAGGCCCCGTAAAATATTCATGGAGAAGACGTTTAATACGGCTGCAATTTAACAATCCTGGGCATAGAACCTCTACAGCGTTGCCTGTTGAGCGTGGGTTCATTCCCAGCCCATTATGAAATCTATACAGGTCAGTGGTAAGGGAGGCGTGTTCTAGGCTGAAAGCCCCCGGGGTTTTACCCCAGGATGTACGCCGGAAGGCTCATAGCCTTGCCTGCAGGGCGCAATGGAATCAGGGCTTTAGGCTGCTTATAGCCTTGCCTGTAAGGCGAGAGTTCATTTACAGGCCATTATGAATTCT
>JAVLBR010000327.1:0-1530 GCA_031581125.1 Schleiferiaceae bacterium
CCGCTCCTGTGGCTAATGCAACCAACCGCATCGGCGCCCTGGCGCAAACGCTTACCGCCGTGGGCTCCCTGCGCCGCAGTCCCCGTACAGTGCTGCTCTTCCGGCAAAGCCGCTATTTTATTATCCCAGCCCTGCTGGGCTCTCTACTGGGCGCCTGGCTGGCCATCGATATTCCCGAACTCTGGCTTAAACGCTTCATCGGCGTGGTCATGCTTTTGCTGCTGGGCACCCTCTTGCTAAATCCGCGGCGCTGGGCCGCCCCAACGCAGATAGGCCATCCCCACCGCACGCTCCTCAACTGGGGGCTGGTATTTCTCACCGGGGTATATGCGGGTTTTATTCAAATGGGCCTCGGCATAATGCTCCTCTCTCTCCTGGTTTTGGTGGCCCATTACAGCCTGCGCGATGCCAATATCATCAAACTTATCTTGGCGCTGGTGTTTGTCTTCCCGGCCTTTCTGGTCTTTCTGGGCGAGGGAAACATCCGCTGGGCACCCGGACTGGCCCTGGCGGGCGGCCAGGTAGCGGGTGCCTTTCTCGCTGCCCGGTACGTGCTCTACTGGCCGCGGGCCAATTTGATTGTCCGCTACCTGCTCATCGCTATTCTCAGCGTGAGTGCAGCGCATTTGCTGGGGCTATTCTCCCAATGTAAACAACTGATATTTTAAACCAACTTGCAATAATATAGCACTAGATTTGGTCCGGGTAGCGAATACCTCCCTTGTTTGGGAATAGTGAGTAATCGTCTCGTAATAGGTCGGATTAATAGTAGCCATGTAGCTCATTTTCATATATACCGCCATCTTTTTTCTAAACCAATAACCTGCTGTTAAACTTGCTTCAATGCCAAAATGAAGTTTAGAAGGAAAAGTCCCGTAAATCAAGGTTGAGTCAGGACCTGACGGGATAAATGTAGTGTCCAAAAAAGGTGGACGAAAATTTTCGCCTCCAGCCAAAAAAGGCTGACCGTCCAGATATTCCCTGGAAATGTGAATATTTACACCTAATTCCGGCTTGAAGAAAAACTTTTTAAAAGGAGAGAATAATTTCCCAATTCTCAAAGGTATGAACCAACTTTCATAACCTCCAGACATAGCCAAGGAAGAACTGGCAGAAGCAGTTCGATAATCATATTGCAAGTTCGGAACCGCAGAAGTAAGGTCATATAGACCTGTTTCCACGGCAAGTGAATCTACACTGTAAGTAACGGAAAGGCCCAGGATACCGCCGATAGAACGTTGCTTCAGGGTATATGATTCACTATTTACATATCTATACCTTTCAAATAAACCTCCGTTTTCGTAGCTAAGATATATTTTCTTCTAACCAAGAGTGGCAATAGAAAACAACAAACCAATGACTATTAAAAAAATTAGCCTCATAATTCCATTTTTACGCCCTTCTTGAATCTAGTTTTTTCACCTCCCAAATATTTTTTCCCTTCACCATAAGAATTAATTACTATTCCCAGAAATTATCCCCAGAAAATAAGCTATTTAGATGCTTATTCAAAAAGGACTATAAAAAAAC
>JAVLBR010000328.1:0-1529 GCA_031581125.1 Schleiferiaceae bacterium
GATAGTGTTATTCCAGGTAGCATGTCCCAAGCGGCGGCAGTTACCTGGCCGGGCTACGCCTCCATGAGCTCGCTATGAATATGCACGCTTCGTTCCAGGGTTTTGTGCACGGGGCACTTATTGGCTATTTGCAGCAGGCGTTGGCGTTGTTTTTCGTCCAGCTCGCCTTCGATGCGGATCTTGCGGACGAAGCGGCCGATCTTGCGTTTCGGCTCGTCGCAGTGGGCGCAGTCTTCCTCGTACTTACCATCCCAGCTGAGGTGCACCTGCACCTCTTCCAGGGGCCACTCTTTGCGGCGGGCGTACATCTTGAGGGTCATGGCCGTGCAGGCGCCCAGCCCAGAGGCCAGGTAGTCGTAGGGCGAGGGGCCCAGGTCTTCACCGCCCGCTTTGCGGGGTTCATCGGCCAGGAGGTGGTGGCGGCCCGCCCGCAGGCGGGTGAGGAAGGGGCCTTCTTCCAGTTCGGCCACCACCTGCTCCTCGGTTTGCAGCGCGTCGGTATTCTGTTCTTCGGGGAGGTAGCGGCTGGCCCAGGCGGCCATCACTTCCCCGGCATAAGCTGCGTCGCTGCCCTTACTTAGGAGGTGATCGGCGCCGTCCAGGGAGATAAAGCTCTTGGGGTGGTGGGCATGGGTGTAGAGGTAGCGGGCATTTTCGATGCCCACCGTATCGTCTTGCGGCGAGTGCATAAAGAGCAGAGGCCGTCCTTTCAGCTTTTCCAGGGCCCCTTTCATGCCGTGGTTTTCCAGGTCTTCTATAAATTGTTTCTTGATCTTAAACTGCCGCCCGGCCAGGGTGACGGTAGCCTCGCCCTGGGCTTTGATGCTGGCCAGGTCTTCCGCCATAAGCTTCAGCACGTGATCGGGCTCGCAGGGCGCGCCGATGGTGGCTACCGCGCTGATGCCGGGCAGTGCGCCGGCGGCCATCAGCACCGAGGCTCCACCCAGGGAATGGCCTATCAGCAGGTCGGGGGTTTGGTGATGGGTTTCTACGTAGGCATAGGCCGCCTGGAGGTCTTCCACATTGGAGGAAAAATTGGTCTCCGAAAAATCGCCGGCGCTATCGCCCAGCCCGGCAAAGTCAAAGCGCAGCACGCCAAAGCCGCGCTGGGTAAGGGCCAGCGCTATTTTGCGCACGCTGCGCAGGTCTTTGTTACAAGTAAAGCAGTGGGCAAAAATGGCAAAGTGCCGCGGCTTTTCGGCCGCGGGAAGTTCTACCATTCCGGTGAGGCGTACGCCCTGGTCGTTTGCAAAATGGACTTCTTGTGCTTTCATCGGCGCGGCAAATTTCTTTGTTACGCGCGAAGTACGTTAAAAATAAAACCGCCGCAGGTCGGCCGGCTAACACATTTGGCCGGCAGGCCAAATGAGAAGGAACAGAACTACTGGCGTAAATGAAGGTATGGAGGGCGATCGTCTCGCCACGGGCGAGATTGGACTTTATAGACAGACACTAAATAGTGTCTGTCCATACTGTCGAGTGTCTGTTCTAGAAAGTTCGCTAACGAGGCTTGCGCAGCCCAAAAAAGC
>JAVLBR010000329.1:0-1528 GCA_031581125.1 Schleiferiaceae bacterium
GCCATGGACAGCTTAGCACGTGCCGCCTCTACTTCCCCCGCCAGGGTGGGTAGGCTATGCGCTTCATTAAAGCAGGGAATTAGTATGAGCAAACGGGCCTCCTTCATTGATCACGGTTTCCGCTCCGGGCGGCTTCATAGTTGGGCCTTTGGAGAAGGGAATCTAATTTTTGGTACTCCGCCTGGCTTAGTTGAGAACGTCCCCATATGAAAAAGTAAGCCTCCCGGGTCATCCCGTCCCAGTGAATCATACTTTTGAGGTATTGCTGGCTCTGCTGAAGATTGAGCCCTATGCAGAGCAGCGCAAACACGCTCAGCGGTATCCAGCGCCGCCACTTCTTCCAGGCCCAAGTCAAACTAGCGGTCAGCCCAAAAACCCAGAAAGGATAATAATGCACAAAGGCCCGATGACTAAAGCAGCCCCCGTACCACCAATCCCACCAAGAACTGATCACGTAAACGGATAACAATAGTAGGGGGGTGATAGCCCAGCGCAAGGTGCGCATTCGACACACCCTAAACATGCCCAGAAGCATTAAAACCGCTAGAGGGGTATACATAAGCCAGCCTTTCCGAAAGCTAAAGAGCACTTGCCCGATTTTGGGATCCATCCAGAAAAACCCCTCTTCGCTACCATAGCTGTAAAAAAGCCAGTCTCCCGCGGCCCACTGCCAGTAAAACAGCTGCGGTAAAAGAGGTACTAAAAAAGCCAGCAAAAGCAGCCCCCAGCGCCAGCGAAGGCTAGCCAGCAAAGCCCATTTCTTACGCCAACTAGCCCGGTCGTATACGCCATAGAGAAGCGGAAAAAGCCCCACAATAAGCAGAGTGGGTCGGATTAAAACGGCCCAGCCAAAGCTAAGCCCCAACAGTACCAACCAAACAGAAGATTCCTTTTGGTGAAACCTGATAGTGGCCAAAACCAGTAAGCTCAGCAATAAAAACAGGTAGCCATGTGCCATCTCTCCCTGGCTGAGCGTGTAATAGAAAAGATTGCTGCCAAAAAACAGGCTCAGATAAGATAGACCACTAATAATGGGCGGGAAAAAGTAATAAAGACACTGCAGCAATAGAAAAGCAGCTACCAGGGCATAAACCAGCGAACCCCGGTGAATCCATTTTTCGAAAGCCCGTTCATATCCGGTAAGCTCTCCGGCGGATGCTGCCTCCCGACTGGCCTCCCAATACCCCAGCCCAAACCAGGGGCTGTACAGCAAAGCCATTCCCATGGTAACTTTGGGCACTTCTCTCCCCTTCTGCCCCTCATTGGTCCAGTAGTTGTGCTCGTAGGTAAAGCCCAAATCATTTTCTAAAAAAGCAGCCGGCAAATAACTATAGTACTGGTTCACATCGGCATAAAAGAGGGTAGCCCGGCCAGCGCGGTTAATCCAATCAGCGCCCGAAACCATAAAGAAAACTGCCAAAACCAAAAGAACGGCAGCTGAAGTCAGGCGCTGCTTCATATTCCTTAGAGGCTCATTTCCGGAATATCCCCTTCCACCACCAGCTTACCTTCGGTGGCCTCCTGGACC
>JAVLBR010000069.1:0-11314 GCA_031581125.1 Schleiferiaceae bacterium
TGCGCATCAGCGCCTGCGGCAAAATAGAAGAAGTTTTTGGCCGGCTCTTTGGGTAGGTTTTGGCCGGCGGCCAAATGTACTTTGCCCCAACTTTAAGCGGCATAGCCCCCTTTTTATTTACATTCGCAACAGAAAATTTTACAATCACTTTACCATGAAAAAATTAATAGCGATCGTTCTGGCACTCGGGATGAGCCTTGGAACGCTTTCTGCCAACGAGGGCATGTGGCTGCCCATCTTCCTCAATCAAAATTTTGCCGAAATGAAGGCCATGGGCCTCAAATTAAGCCCGGAAGACATCTATGATGTTAACAATGGCAGCCTTAAAGATGCCGTGGTATCCCTGGGCGGCTTCTGCACCGCTGAGGTGGTCTCCGATCAGGGCCTGCTGCTTACCAACCATCACTGTGGCTACGATGCCATCCAAACGCATTCTTCCCCGGAACACGATTACCTGAGCGACGGCTTCTGGTCGGCCAGCCTGGAAGAAGAGCTCCGCAATGAGGGGCTCTATGCGCGCTTTTTGGTGCGGATGGAAGATGTTACCAATCGGGTGCTGGATTCCCTTTCCTCCGATCTAAGCCAGGCGGAGCGCGAACAAAGGGCCGCCCGCGTGGGCAAGCAAATTGCCGCGGAAGCAACCGAAGGCACCGCCTACACGGCCAACGTAAAGTCCTTCTACCACGGCAATGAATTTTACCTCTTCGTGTATAAAACCTACCGCGACGTGCGCCTGGTAGGCGCTCCCCCCCAGTCCGTAGGTAAATTTGGCGGCGATACAGACAACTGGATGTGGCCTCGCCATACGGGCGATTTCTCTTTCTTCCGCATCTACGCCGGAGAAGACAATGAGCCCGCCCGCTACAGCGAAGACAATGTGCCCTACCAGCCCCAGCACGCCCTCCCCATTTCCATGCGGGGCGTTGATCCGGGCGATTTTACCATGGTAATGGGCTTCCCCGGCAGTACCGATCGCTACCTCACCAGCTACGGAGTAAAGCAGGCCATCGACAAGTACAATCCCACGGTGGTGAAAATCCGGGATAAAAAGCTGGACATCATGAAGCGCTACATGGACGCGGATAAGGCCACCCAAATTAAGTACGCTAGCAAATACGCCCAAACCGCCAACTACTGGAAATACTACATAGGCCAAACCAAGCAGCTCAAGCAAAACAACGTGTACGAGCAGAAAAAGGCCATCGAAGAGAAATTTAGCCGCTGGGTAAAGCAAGACCCGCAGCGGCAAAAAAAATACGGAGACGTACTCTCGATGTTTGAAGAAGCCTACCAGGCCAAAGACGACTACGTGAAGTCTAATGTATACGTGCTGGAAGCCGGCCTCATAGGCCCCGAAATCCCCCTATTCGCTTTTCGCATGGACCGCCTCCTGGGCCGCTATCTGCAGATAAAAGAGAAAATAGCCGCCGCCGAAACAGACTCCGCCGAAAAAGCCCTGCAACAAAAAATGCAGCCCCGGATGGAAGCGCTGAAAAATGGCGCCATGGAAAACGCCACCGAGTTTTACGGTGATTATAACGCAGAATTAGACCAAGAGCTCATGGCCAGCCTCTTTGGCCTCTACTTCCAGAACATTCCCCAGGAGCAGCAGCCGGAATTCCTCGCCGAAGCCGGCGATAAGTACAAGGGCAATTTTCAAAAATATGCCCGCAAGGTGTTCAAAAAGACTTTCCTTACCGATAGCAGCGAGCTGGCGGAATTCTTTGAAAAACCCAAGCAGAAAACCCTGGATAAGGACCCGGCCATCGAAATAGGCCGCAGCTTATATGAACGCTACCAGGGAAGCAATAAAGCCCATGCCAAAACCGAAAACAAGCTGGACAAAGCCTACCGCCTGTGGACGGCCGGCCTGCGGGAAATGAACCCCGACAAGCACTACGCTCCCGATGCCAATAGCACCATGCGGGTAACCTACGGTACGGTGGGCGGCTACAAGGCCCGGGACGCCGTTCGCTATCAAAACTACACTACCGCCCAAGGTATTCTCCAAAAAATGGACAATAACGACCCAGAGTTTAAAGTACCGGCCAAACTGGCGAGCCTTATTCGCGATAAAAACTACGGTCCTTATGCCAATGACAAAGGCGAGCTGCCGGTGTGCTTCATCCACAATACCGACATAACCGGGGGCAATAGCGGCAGCCCTGTGATCAATGGCCACGGGGAGCTCATCGGGACCGCCTTTGACGGCAATTGGGAAGCCATGAGTGGCGATATTTACTTCGAAAACGAACTGCAGCGCACCATTTCCGTGGATATTCGCTACACCCTCTTTATTGTGGACAAATACGCTAATGCCAGCCGCCTCATCGACGAGATGAACCTGGTCTACGAGGCACCTCAAGAAAAAAGCAACACGACCGAGGAAGCGCCCGCCGAAAAAGAATCCATGGAGGCAAACGAAATGTAAACGCCGGGAGATTCACATTTGGCCGCCAGGCCCCTAAAAAGATAACGAGCCCCGTGATAAGCCTGTCATGGGGCTTGTTTCGTTAAAGCCTGGAACAACTACACAGGAGAATAATTGTATATTACCCCATTATGAAAGTATTTAAGTACACCGCCCTGCTGGGCCTCTGGCTCCTTACCAGCTGTGGCCGCCAGGAAATAGCGCCCGCCGCCGCCCCGCAAACCCAATACCGGGGCCCGCAAGTAGAACGAGACCTGGCCGACATACGCGAAGACGGGGTGCTCCGGGCCATTGCCATCTATAACAGTACCAGTTACTTCCTCTACCGGGGAGAGCCCATGGGTTTTGAATACGAGCTGCTGGAACGGCTGGCCGAATCCCTGGACCTCGAACTGGAAGTGGTGGTAGCTAAAAATATCAATGAACTCTTTGACCTACTGAACAGTGGAAAGGGAGACCTCATCGCTTACGGCCTTACGGTGACGGAGCCGCGGCGCCAGATTGTGAGTTTTACCCAGTTTCATTACGTAACCCACCAAACGCTGGTGCAGCGCCGGCCCGAGGGCTGGCGCCAAATGCCGGGGTACAAAATCGATAAATACCTGGCCAATGATGTGATAGACCTCATAGGGGATACCGTACACGTGCCCCGCCGCAGTAGCTACTACCAGCGTATGATAAACCTGGAAGAGGAGCTGGGAGGCTCCCTATACCTGGACACCAACGTAGGAGAAGCCAATACGGAAGACCTGATCCGCTGGGTAAAGGAAGGTAAGATCAAATACACCGTAGCTGATCATAACATCGCTGCCATTCATAAAACCTATTACCCCCAGCTGGATATCAACACCCCGGTAAGTTTTGCGCAGCGCATCGCCTGGGCTGTACGTAAGAACTCTCCGCAACTCCTGGAAGCGGTAAACGAATGGATCAAGGGCATCAAAAAACAAGATGTGTATTACGTGCTGTACCACAAGTACTTCAAGAACAAGAAACGCTTCCGCCGGCGAATCGCCAGTGAGTTTTACAGCCGCCGTACCGGAAAAATAAGCCGCTACGATAGCCTGATAAAAAAGTTCGCGGACTCCATCGGTTGGGATTGGCGGTTGCTGGCTTCCCAGGTGTATCAAGAGTCCCGCTTTGACCCCCGCACGCAGTCGTGGGCCGGGGCGCAGGGGCTGTTGCAAATCATGCCCAGTACCGCTGGCGACCTGGGTATAAAACGGCCTTTTAACCCGGAGCAAAACCTGCGCGCGGGTACCCAATACCTGGAAGAGATCTGGGCAAAATGGGACGAAATACCGGATAGCGCTCAGCGCATTAAGTTTACTATGGCCTCCTATAATTGCGGTTACGGCCACTTGCTAGATGCCCAAAGGCTGGCCGAAAAGTATGGGAAAGACCCCCAGGTATACGACGACAACGTGGAAGTGCTGCTCCGCAAAATGAGCAGCCGCAAATACTACCGGGACCCCATCGTTCGGTACGGCTTTGTACGGGGGGAGGAGCCTTACCAATACGTGCGGGACATTTTCCTGCGGTATCACCACTACCTAAGCCTCATCTCGCAGGGCAGCCTACAGGACGGCACCGGTCAAAGGGATACCAGCTCATGAAGGAAACCCTACACAGCGGTGCCTGCGCCCTGGAATGGGCAGGTTTTCACTGGCAGATGCTCCCGGAAAAGGCCCTTTACTGGGAAGAACAAAGGGCGCTCCTAATAGCCGATGCCCACCTGGGCAAGGTGACTCATTTTCGCAAAGCCGGTATGGGCGTTCCTCCCGCCACCACACAGCACAACTGGGACCGCCTGGAAAGCCTTTTGGGCTACTGGCAACCCCAAGAGGTGATTTTTCTGGGTGACCTGTTTCACAGTGAAATGAACAGTGAATGGCTGCTGCTTAAGCAATTTATGGCGGCCCATGACCCGGTAAAATTTCAATTGGTGCTGGGCAATCACGACATTATACCCGAAGCGGCTTACCGCCATGGGGGCTTAATATGCCATCCTGAACCCTACTTCCGGCAAGGTATTGCCCTGGCGCACCATCCCCCCGAAGCAGGGGAAACCCCCACACTCTACGGCCACCTGCATCCGGGGGTGCTGCTGCACGGCATGGGCAAGCAGCGGATGCGACTTCCCTGCTTTTACTGGGAAAAAAGAGAGGCTGTTTTACCGGCCTTTGGGGCCTTTACCGGTTTGCACACCTTACCGGTAAAAACCCGTTCCAGCGTTTTTGCCGTGGCCGAGCATCAACTGATGGCCGTCCACCGGGGGTTAGCGGCCAAACCGACCTAAAATAGCGCTTACTTGACCCGCATAACCCCCGCCAAAAAGTACCACGTGCACCAATAAGGGGTATAACTGATGTAAAGGTATACGCGCTTGCCAATCGCCTTCCAGCGGATATCGTCGTTGATAAGCTTCATAGGCCTGGGCGGGAAAGCCACCGAACAAGTTCATCATGGCCAAATCGGCCTCCCGGTGCCCAAAGTGCAGGGCGGGATCAATGAGCACGGGATGGCCTGCCTGATCCACCAGGTAATTGCCGGCCCAAAGATCGCCATGCACCAGCGCAGGCGGCTCCTGCGGCACCCATTCTTCCAGGCGGTGCCATAGCCGCTCCAGGTGCCGGGAATCACCGCCATCAAAGAATCCCTGGTCCCTTGCCTGGCGCCAAAGAGGCTCTATGCGCTGGGCGGCAAAGAACTCCGGCCATTGAGCAGTCCATTTATTGGGCTGGACGAGCTTGCCCATGTAATTGTCTTTTTCCCAGCCAAAGTGCTGGTTTTGATGTAGGTGCTGCTCCGCTAGTTGCGCCCCCAGCTTTTCACCCGTTTGCGCATCCGCAGTGCCCGGTTCTATCCACTCCAAAAGCAAAAAGGCCTGGCCTTCCCACTCATCTGCACCAATCACTGCCGGAATACGGAAGGGGCTGTGGGCCTTAAGGTAGCGCAGTGCCTCTGCCTCCCGGGCAAACATTCCGGGGTACTGGCGGGCGTCGTTCATTTTTAGGAAGAGCGGCCCGCCGGCGGTTTGCAATTGCCAGGCATCATTAATATCACCGCCCCCCTGCCGCTTTTGGCTTTTAAGAGGTGCATAGCCAGGAATATTCCGCAGGAACCAATCGTTAAAAGCGGAGAAAAAGGTTTGGCTCAAATCCATTGTTTAAATTACTTCTTGTCCTCAAAAAAAAACACGTCTAGCCAAAAAGTTTAGTTAATGCTGGCCCTTAGGCCTATTCGGCCCATAGCCCTAGATTACCTTTTTTTAAGTACTAAAGACATTTGAGTTTTTTTTTAACGCCATTTTAACAGCTGTCAAGCTTTGCTTGGCCCGATATTCGAATTGATATTCTCACCAAGGATTGCTTTTCTTTGCAGCCCTGTTAGGTCATTGATTTACAAAACTTTCAAAAACACATTCCATGGAGGCCACTTCTGGTACACCTGACATTCAGGCACTCAACGACAAGATCAAAGAAGAAAGCTCCTTCATCGAGCTTCTTTTGCTCGAGGTCAATAAATCCATCGTGGGCCAAAAAACCATGCTGGAGCGGCTGCTCATCGCCTTGCTCGGCAATGGCCACATCCTCCTGGAAGGCGTACCCGGCCTGGCCAAAACCCTGGCCATAAAATCCCTCGCCCAGGCCGTGGATGGCCAGTACAGCCGCATCCAATTTACCCCCGACCTGCTGCCCAGCGACGTGATTGGCACCCAGATCTACAACATGCAGGAGCACCAATTTGCGGTGAAAAAAGGCCCCGTTTTTGCCAATTTTGTGCTGGCCGATGAGATCAACCGGGCCCCCGCAAAGGTGCAAAGCGCCCTCCTGGAGTCCATGCAAGAACGGCAGGTTACCATCGGCGACGAGACCTTCGCCCTGCCCGAGCCCTTCCTGGTACTCGCCACCCAAAACCCCGTGGAGCAAGAGGGCACCTACCCCCTGCCCGAAGCCCAGAGCGACCGTTTTATGCTCAAGACGGTGATCACCTACCCCCAGCAAGACGAAGAGCGCCAGATCATGCGCCAGAACCTGGCCGGCGGCGCCGACGCCATCAAACCCGTAGTGAGCATTGACACCATCCTGCAAGCCCGGAAAAACGTCCGCCACGTGTACATGGACGAAAAAATCGAAAAGTACATCCTCGACATCATCTTTGCCACCCGCCGCCCCGAAGAGTTTCGCCTGCCCAGCCTCAAACCTCTCATCGACTTCGGCGCCTCGCCCCGCGGCAGCATCAATCTGGCCCACGCCGCCCGCGTGCACGCCTTCATCAAGCGCCGCGGCTACGTGATCCCCGAAGATGTGCGCGCCGTGGCCACCGACGTACTGCGCCACCGCATAGGCATCACCTACGAGGCCGAAGCCGAAAACGTAAGCCCCGAAGCCATCGTAGACCAGATCCTCGACCACATCGCCGTCCCCTAAGGAAGCAGGCGGGAGCGGCCTCACCGGCCAAATGTGCCCCGGGCCGCTACCCTATTTCCCGCTTTAAAATACAGCTCATCCCACCGGCATGAACACCCAGGAACTCCTTAAAAAAGTACGCCGCATCGAGATTAAGACGCGCCGCCTGAGCAGCAACCTCTTCTCCGGCGAATACCACAGCAGCTTTAAGGGACGCGGTATGGCCTTCAGTGAAGTGCGGAAATATCAGGCCGGCGACGATATCCGCGCCATAGACTGGAACGTATCCGCCCGCTTGCGGGAGCCCTACCTGAAAGTATTTGAAGAAGAGCGCGAGCTTACCATGATGCTGCTCATAGACGTGAGTGGCTCCGGTCAATTTGGCACCCGCTCCCAGTTTAAGCGAGAGCTCATCACCGAGATTGCCGCCACCCTGGCCTTCTCGGCCATCCAAAACAACGATAAGGTGGGCGTGATCCTCTTCAGCGACCAAGTGGAAAAATTTATCCCCCCGGCCAAGGGGCGCACCCATATTCTCCGCCTAATCCGCGAGATGCTCGAACTGGAGCCGCAAAGCGCCCAAACGCAAATAAGCGAAGCCCTCCGCTACTTTTCCGCCACCATGAAAAAACGCGCCATCGCCTTCGTGCTGAGCGATTTTATGGACCAGCACTATCATGAGCCCCTCCGTGTGGCCGCGCAGCGGCACGACCTCACCGGCATCCGCGTGATAGACCGCCACGAACTGAAGCTTCCCAACCTGGGGCTGGTGCCCTTGCAAGACCCGGAAAGTGGCCTTACCCGCTGGGTACACACCAGCTCCGGCGCCCTGCAGCGCGCCCAGGCCCATCGCCTGGAAGGCTTCAAGCGAAGCTTTGAAACCCAATTTGCCCGCAGTGGGGCGGGGTACCTCAGCGTTGAAACCGGCGGACCGTACGTTAAGAAACTGCTGCAATACTTCAAACAAAAGGCCCGATGAAGCGCTTCCTCCCCCTCTTGCTGATGACCCTCATTTGGGCGGCAGCCCCCGCCCAGCGCGCCAGCTGGCAAGCCCGGCTAGACACGCAACGCATCCGCATAGGCGAGCAGGTAAGCCTGATCCTGGAAGCCCAGCTTCCTCCAGAGCGCCGGGCGGTATGGCCCACCGTAGCCGATAGCGGCGACGGCTGGCTGTTGGTGAAGCGAGGGGCCTTCGATACCCTGGAAGCCCCGAAAAGCCTAACGACCCTGCGCCAGAAACTGCGCCTAACTAGTTTTGACAGTGGGCTGGTGTATTTACCCGCCTGGCCCCTGATAGTAGGCCGGGACACCCTCCGCACCGACAGCCTCCCCCTCCAGGTGCAGCTACCCGATCTGAGCGCGCGCCAGGACCTTTTTGGCCTTAAAGACCTCCTGGAAGTACCCCGGCCCTGGTGGTTCTGGGCCCTGTGGATAGGCGGTCCGCTTTTGCTAATCGCCCTGGGCATTCTCTTATGGCGCTTTTGGCAAGGACGCCAGCACAGCCCCAGCGCTTACACCGTGCCCAGCTTGCCCCCGTACGAAGAGGCCGTCCAAGCCCTGGATGCCTTAGATCGCGAAGAACTCTGGCAGCAAGGGCAGGTCAAAACCTACTATTCCCGCCTCATTGATATTCTGCGGCGCTACTGGGAGCGGCGGTACGGAATGCGGGCCATGGAAAAAACCGCCGCTGAGCTCAGTAATGCGATTCCCCGCCTGGGCCTCCCCCGGGAAATGGCCCAGGAACTGGCAGAAGTGCTCCAACAAAGTGCCCTGGTAAAATACGCCCGCCAGGAACCTACCAGCGGAGCTAATGAACGCGCTGCGCAACTGATACGGGAAGTCATCGAAAAAACCCGGCCCACCCCGCCGGAAAACGAAGAACAAGGCGCATGATGAACTGGGAATTTGTACATCCGCACTGGCTCTGGTTGCTCTTGGTGCTGCCCTTTCTGGGGGTATGGTTCTTTTGGCGCCGGCGGGAAGCCGTCCCCTCGGTAAGCTATCCCGGGGCTGCATTTTTGGCAGCCCATGCGGCCAACTGGCCCGCCCGGCTCTGGTGGCTCCCCCCGGTGCTCCGTTTGGCCGCCATTGGATTGGTGATCGTAGCCCTGGCCCGGCCTCGCACGGCCGAAGAAAACGTACAGCGGGAAGACACCCGGGGCATAGACATCATGGTGAGCATTGACGTCTCCGCCAGCATGCTGGCCCAGGACTTTGACCCCAACCGGCTTAAGGCTACTAAGCAAATAACCACCCGCTTTATCCAGGACCGGCCCCGCGACCGGATCGGCATCGTGGCCTTTGCCGGGGAAAGCTATACCCAAACCCCCCTCACCAGCGATAAAGATATTCTCCTCAACAACCTGGGGGAACTACAAAACGGCCTGGTGCAAGACGGCACCGCCATAGGCATGGGCCTGGCCACCGCCGTAAACCGCCTCAAAGAAAGCCGCGCGGAAAGCAAAGTGGTGATCTTGCTCTCCGACGGAGTGAACAACTCCGGCAGTGTATCCCCGGCCACTGCCATTTCGCTGGCAGAAGAATACGCCATCCGCGTGTACACCATCGGCGTGGGTTCCCAGGGCAAGGCTCGCATGCCCGTGGCCTATGACCCCTCCGGCGGCTACCGCTTCGGCTACGTACCGGTAAAAATAGACGAAGCCCTCCTGGAAGAAATAGCGGAAACCACCGGAGGAGCCTATTTCCGCGCTACCGACGGTGGTAAGTTGCAGTCCATTTATCAGGAAATAGATAAACTAGAAAAGACCAAACTGAAGGAAGAGAAGTTTTATACCTATACCGAGAAATTTACCGCCCTGGCCCTGGCGGCCTTAATCCTCTTTGCGCTAGAGCTGCTCCTGCGCTACACGGTGTTTAAAAGCTTTGTGTAATGTACCGAATGGACGAACCTGCTTACCTCTATGCCCTCTTGCTGCTACCGCTGCTGGTGCTGGCGTACCTGCTCTACCGGCGCTGGCAAAAACGGCAGCGACGGGCCTTTGCCCAGCAGCCTTTGCTCCAGCGCCTGGTACCCGAACGCAGTGGGAATAAGGCCCCCCTTAAGCTGGTGCTTTCCCTGCTTATCATCGCCCTCCTCAGCGTGGCCCTGGCCAACCCCCAAGTAGGCAGCCGGCTGGAAAAAGTGAAGCGCAAAGGCGTGGACCTGGTGTTTGCCCTGGATATAAGCCTGAGCATGGCCACCGAAGACGTGGCGCCCAACCGGCTGGGACGCGCCAAGCAAATCATCTCTTCTACGCTGGACCGCCTCGTGGCCGACCGCGTGGGCGTAATCACCTACGCTTACCAAGCCTACCCGCAGGTGCCCATCACCACTGATTACGGCGCCATCCGGCTTTTCCTGCGCAGCGTAAGTACGGGCCTGGCGCCGGTGCAGGGCACCCAGGTAAAGGAAGCGGTAGAAATGGCCATCCGCTATTATGATGATAAGCAAGAAAGCAACCGGCTTCTTCTGTTCCTTACCGATGGCGAAAACCACGAGGGCCGGCTGAACGAAGCCATCCGCCTGGCCCGGGAAAACAACATAACGCTCTACACCCTGGGTATAGGCACCACCGCCGGCGCCCCCATTCCGGTGAAACGCAACGGAAAGCGAGTAGGCTATAAAAAAGACCAACAGGGCGAAGTGGTGATTTCCCGGCTGGAGCGGAGCAATCTCCAAAAACTGGCGCAAAGTACCGGCGGCCAGTACTACGATGCCAATAAGATCCGGCCTACCGTAGAAAGGCTCCAAAAGATGCTGCAAAAGCAAGAGCAAAGCAGCTACGACGAGCGTCGCTATGCCGATTTTAAAAACCAATTTCAATGGCTTCTGGCACCGGCTTTGCTATTGCTCATACTGGACGCGCTCATCTTGCAACGGAAAACGCGCTGGTTTAAAAACCTAAAACTTTTCTCCCGCCATGACTAAGCGTTCTGTCTTTTCCTTCGGTATAGCCCTGCTGCTGGCCACCCCCCTGCTGGGCCAGCCCTACCGCCAGCAGGTAGAGCAAGGGAATAAACTGTACCGCGACAGCGCCTACCAGAAAGCGGAAGTAGCTTATCGCCGCGCCCTGGAAGCTGCCCCCGAAGCCCCCCAAACGGCGGCCCAGTACAACCTGGCCAACGCACTGTACCAACAAGAGCGCTACGACGAAGCGCTGGAAGCTTACCAAAAAAGCTTGGCCCAGGCCAGCCCTCAAGAAAAGGCACGGATCCAACACAACCTGGGCAACCTCTACGCCCAAAAAAAGAAATACCAGAAGGCGGTAAACGCCTACAAGAAAGCCTTGCTGGAAAACCCCAAAGACGAACAAACCCGCCACAACCTGGCCAAAACCCTCCGTAAACTGCAGCGGCAGAAAAAGAAACAACCAAAGCAGCAGCAAAAGAATCAAAACAAAGACCAAAAGAAAAAAGAACAACAAAAGGCAAAACCCAAAAAATCCGACCAAAAAAAGGAACAGGACCAACA
>JAVLBR010000330.1:0-1507 GCA_031581125.1 Schleiferiaceae bacterium
GATGGCCGAACGCCCCCTCAAGAGCTTTATCGAAGATCTGGCCCAAAAAGCGAGCGCCTTATAAGCCATCGCTTGGGGGGATTTAGTCAGGGGTGGCCTGGGTGTTTAGCCTGGGGTTGCCAACCCCAAGCTAAGCAATGAAAGGTTTTCAACCTTTCCAATTGCCGTGGAGACGGCTGCAGGCCGTCGGCCTTTTGGCCCCGAGCAAGGGGTTAGGATAATACGGCAGTCAGTCCCCGCTGAATATCCTCTAGTTTGGTTGGGGATATGAGGCCCAATCGGCGTACAAATCTGTTCTGGGATACCGAGCGCACCTGGAAGCAATCGGCGGCAGATATTTTCCTAAGCCCGTTGGCATCTTGGGGCGTTAGCCTCACCATCCAGGGAGCTAGCTCATATTTTTGCTTCCAATCGGTGACAGGCACTACAATCTTTAGGGGTAATTTGCCTAGCGCATCGTTATTTACAATGATTACCGGCCGGGTCTTTTTAATCTCCGCCCCTATCGTAGGGTCCAAGCTGAGCAGCCATACTTCACCTTGTTTCATAGAATTCTTCGGTATCAAGGTCCGTCAGACTCCGCAAATCCCCTTCTGTCTCATAATCTGCTTTTAACATCTCAGCCGCTTGTGCTATACGGGACTCCGGAGCGCGGAGGCCGCGAATGATCTGCTCGGCCAAAAACATCCGGTCTTTGGGCGAAAGCTTGCTGATTTCTTGCAGGAGGTCTTGGGTACTCATGGGAACTGGCTTTTCAATAACCGTTTTAAAATTACAACAATGAGGTGGTTCGGCCATAAACCACCTCAGCAAAAGCACGAGTCTGGGCCCTGGCACCCAACAATGGCGCTTGCCATGGCGGAAAAAACCTCCAAACTGGGTGGATTCGCGCTCCGCTGGAGCGCTGTAGGGTGTGCGCTAACTATCAAGCTACCCAGATCGCGCTCCGCTGGAGCGCCACAGTGCGGCGCTAAAGCGCCCCGCAATTATCTTCCCCGGCTACCGGCGATTTGGTATGCTACTTTTAAGAAAACGGACGAAAGTGGCCATACCGACAAAAGGCGGCCAGGGCTCCTTCTATAAGCCTGGTTTCGCCGTTAGCTAGTGTCTGTCTATAAAGCCGGTCAGCTTCGTTACGCTTGCTTTCTCGCTTCTAGCGAGACTCATCTCGCCACTGGCGAGACTGCGCTTTTTAAAGCTGCGCAAGCCTCCCCGAAAATGTCGGGACAGGCGCTGACCAACTTTCTAGGCCAGACACCGGACAGTATGGACAAACCTAACTAGTGTATGTCCAAAGAGTCCAGTGTCTGTTTTGGAAAGTTGGAGCGTCTCGTCACGGGCGAGACGTAGCTTGGAAAATAAGGGAAGCCCGAATGCTATCGGGATGAATGTTGCTAGGATAGCCCCTTCAAAATGCGGCGCACCATGGTGGGGCCTTCGTAGATGAAGCCAGTGTACACTTGCACCAAATCGGCGCCGGCGTCCAGTTTTTCCTGGGCATCGGCGG
>JAVLBR010000070.1:0-11194 GCA_031581125.1 Schleiferiaceae bacterium
GGTACGGAGGATGCCACCCCCGCTTACGATGATGACGAGGCGATCTACACCGATCTGGTAAGTCGCCTTTCCGCGGCCATCAGCAACTTTGATGATAGGGAGCCAGGTGTTATTAAAAGTGGTTTTGGAGGAAGTGACCTCATCTACGGTGGCAATATCATTATGTGGAAAAAGCTGGCCGCTTCCCTTAAGCTGCGCTTGGCTATTCGCATGGCAGATGCGCTGCCCGCTGCCGCGCAAGCGGCCGCTGAGGAAGCCGCCCCCGATGTTTTCGCCAGCTCAGCTGAAGATGCTACCCTGGCTTATCAGTCTGCACCCCCTAACACCAATCCCCTCTGGGAAGACCTGGTGCAAAGCGGCCGGACGGATTTCATCGCTTCTGCTACCCTGGGCGACCTGGCCAACCAGCTAAACGATCCCCGGCGGGGCCAATTCTTCCGTAACCTGGATTCCACGGGAGCCATTATTGGTGCGCCGCATGGCCAGCCCTCTGCCTATCCGGCCCACTCCCAGCCCAGTGATATGCTGGAGGATCCTACCCTAAGGGGGGTGCTCATGAGCCATACGGAAGTTTCCTTCCTGCTGGCTGATGCCGCTGCCCGGGGCTTTAATGTGCCGGGTACCGCTGCAGATCACTACGAAGCGGGTATCCGCAGTTCCATCGATTTTTGGGGCGGAACTACCGCAGAAGCAGACGCTTTCCTAGCTCAAACCGACGTGCAATGGGATGCCGCCAAATGGGAAGAGCTGATCGGTACCCAAAAGTACCTGGCTATGTACAATCGTGGCTTTGAGGCTTATTGCACTTATCGGCTTTACGACGCGCCAACCATGGAACAAGCTGCGGAGGCCGGTACAACCCCGCCCACCCGCTTTAACTATCCGGTGGATGAATATGCCCTCAATGACGCGAATGTCTCCACCGCCAATGGAGGTGCCGATGAAAAAATGGGAAAGGTTTTCTGGGACGTGAACTAAGCTTCAACGCTTAAAGTGCTAAACCTAAAAAGGGCGGTTCCTCCGGGAGCCGCCCTTTTCTTTTAGTCCATCGTCCGTAAAGGGGGGTAATCAATATCCACCAGGTGGAACCGGAAAGCTGTAAAGCAAAACCCCACCTGCCCGGTAAATTCAGGGGCATTGGCTTAACTTAGAGCTGTTCGATGATCTCCGGGAGCTTGCGAATGGCGGCCAGCTCGCGGTACTTGCTACGGGCTTCTCCCGCCGGATAGCCAAAGTAAGTTATGCCGCCTTTGAGGGACTTGGAAATGCCACTTTGGGCCATGACCACCGCCCCTCGACCAATGGTAATGCCGCTGGCTACCCCTACCTGCCCCCAGAGGGTAACCTCGTCTTCAATGTCTACACAGCCCGCTACACCTACCTGCGCCGCAAAAAGGCAGCGTTGCCCAATGCGGGTATCATGGCCTATTTGCACCAGGTTGTCCAGGATACTGTCTGCGCCTATTATCGTGTAGTCGCTCACGCCACGGTCTATGGTTACGCTGGCCCCCAGGTGTACCCGGTCTTCTACAATGACCCCCCCAGCAGAATGCAGCGGGTCAAAACCATTTTGCTGTTTTTTGTAATAGAAGGCATCGGAACCTAAAACCGATCCTGCCTGAATCACCACTTCGTCGCCCAGGGTCACCGGTCCCCGGAGCACCACATTAGGACCTATGCGGCAGTTTTTTCCCGTTTTTACCATGGGGCCTACCACGGCACCGGGGCCTAAGGTGCTGCCTTCTCCGATCTTCGCTTCCGGGGCTATGGACTGATGAAAACGGGGGAGCGGCTCAAAAAAACGCGTGAGCCGGTTAAAGTCGGCAAATGGCTCTTCTGAGATCAATAGCCCCTTGCCTTCCGGCGCTTCCCGTTGCTGGTTGATCAGGATGGTAGTAGCGGGGCTCTCCAGCGCTTTATCATAGTATTTGGGGTGGTCCACAAATACCAGATCCCCAGGGCGCACCCGGTGAATTTCATTGGCCCCCGTTACGCTGTGATCGGCCGGCCCTTCAAAAGGACAGTCCAGCCATTTAGCGAGTTCATCAAGCCGGTAGGGGCGGGGAAAATCCATCAGCTAGTTTTTAGCCCGTTCGCGGTATTCTCCGGTGGCGGTATCTACCACCACTTTATCGCCCTGATTGACAAAGAGCGGCACTCGTATCTCGGTATCGGTTTCTACCGTAGCCGGTTTGAGGGTATTGGTGGCCGTATCACCTTTTACGCCCGGTTCGGTATAAGTGATCTCTAGGGTAATTTTTTGCGGGAGCTCGCAAATAAGGGGACGCTCTTCATCGGCATGAAAGAGCACCTGACACTCCATTCCTTCTTTGAGAAACTGGGGGGCATTGATCAGCTCCCGGGCTATGGTAATTTGGTTGAAGTCTTCCATGTTCATAAAATGGAAGCCGGTAGGGTCCTGATAAAGAAACTGATACGTACGGTTCTCGATGCGCACCTCTTCTATTTTGGTGCCGGAGGGGAAGGTGTGTTCCAGTACCCGCCCGGTGTCCAGGTTACGCATTTTGGTGCGCACGAAGGCGCCGCCTTTGCCGGGTTTTACATGCAGGAATTCCAGAATTTGATGGGGGGCATTGTTATAGGTTATGCAAAGCCCATTACGTATGTCAGAAGTATCAGCCATAGTGCCTTTTTAAGTCTATTTGGGGGGCAAAAGTAAGCTTTTGCTTATTGATAATCTTTGAGGTGTAACTCCTCTTTGGTCAGGGTGAGTTCCTCGGCTTGGTAATTGCTCCCGATGACCAGCGAACGGCCGTGGCGCTCTTGCTGGAGCAGCTTTTGAAACCAGCCCACGCCCTCTTGGTCCAGGTTGCTGGTAGGTTCATCCAGAAGGAGTATATCGGCCTCACTGTAAAGCGCCAGCGCCAGCCGGAGGCGCTGCTTCATGCCGGAGCTAAAATGGGCTATGGGTTTGGAAGCGGCCTGCTCCAGGTAAGCGTTTTGGAGAAGCTCGAGAGGGGGCACGCGCAAAGGGCGGAGCTGCCGGTAGGTGTGGAGGAATTCCTCGGCCGGCAGCTCCTCGATCATTTCAAAATAAGGCGCCGCGTAGCTGATGTGGCGGGCGGCTTCCAGGGGGGGCACGGCCTTTTCTCCCCGTTGATAGTGCAGGGTTCCGCCGCTGAGGGAAAGGGCTCCGTAGAGGGTCTTAAGCAAAGTAGATTTGCCGCTACCGTTGCCCCCCAGGACGGCCCACATTTGGCCGGAGGCCAAATGAAAATCAAGCCCCTGGAACACTACTTGTGGCCCAAAGCTGCGGCTGGCCTGCTGGAGGGTGACTTCCATCATGGCGCTTACTCCAGGCGGAAACCTTTCATGATCCCGCTTTGGGAGGAGCGCACAAAAGTGATGATCTCATCACGCTCCTGGGTGGCTTCAAATTCGGTTTCGATGATTTCCAGGGCCTGGCTTACGTTGTAGTTTTTCTGGAAGAGGATGCGGTAGATGTTCTGGATATCATTGATCTGATCCCGGGAATAGCCGCGCCGCCGCAGCCCGATGGAATTAATGCCGGCGTAGGAGATGGGTTCCTTGGCGGCTTTTACGTAGGGGGGGACATCTTTGCGGACCAGGGATCCGCCGCCTACGAAGGCATGGGTGCCAATCTTGCTAAACTGCTGAACGGCGGAGAGGCCGCCTACGATGGCCCAGTCGCCCAATTCTACGTGGCCGGCCAGGAGGACGCCGTTTACCACGATGCAGTTTTTGCCCAGCACCACGTCGTGGGCCAGGTGGGCGGTGGCCATGAGCAGAGAATTGTCTCCTACGATGGTTTTGCCCAGGGCTTTGGTACCCCGGTTGATGGTTACGAATTCCCGGATAATTACGTTTTCCCCAATTTGCACGGTGCTGTCTTCGCCCTCAAATTTGAGATCTTGCGGAATGGCGGAGATCACCGCTCCTGGGAAAATTCGGCAATTTTTACCGATGCGTGCCCCTTCCATGATGGTGACGTTGCTGCCGATCCAGGTACCCTCGCCGATGACCACATTTTTGTGAATGGTGGTGAAAGGTTCTATTACGACGGTGTTGGCGATTTTGGCACTGGGGTGTACGTAAGCCAGGGGTTGATTCATGCCTTATTTTTTTCTTTGACGATTTGGGCCATCATAGAGGCCTCGCAGGCGAGCTGCCGGCCCACGTAGGCCTGGCCGTCCATCTGGACGATGCCACGGCGAATGGGCTGGGTGAGTTTGAGACTGAGCAGGAGCACGTCGCCCGGAACCACCTGTCTTTTAAAGCGTACGCCGTCTATTTTAAGAAAATAGGTGAGGTAATTTTCTGGGTCGGGTACGGTGTTGAGCGCCAGAATGCCACCGGCCTGGGCCATGGCTTCTATTTGCAGCACCCCGGGCATTACGGGCGCGCCGGGAAAATGGCCGGTAAAATAGGGCTCGTTCATGGTGATGCTCTTCACCCCTACCACGTGCTCGGTGGAGAGCTCCAGGATTTTATCTACCAGGAGAAAGGGCGGCCGGTGGGGCAGGATGTTCATGATCTTATTGACATCATAAACGGGTGTGGTGGCCGGGTCATAGGAAGGAACAGCCGGTGTACGCCGGGCTTCCTTGATTTTTTTTTGGAGGAGTTTGGCAAAGGCGGCGTTGGCAGCGTGGCCGGGGCGGGTGGCGATGATACGCCCCTTGATGGGGGCACCGGCCAGAGCCAGGTCGCCTATTACGTCAAGCAGCTTATGACGAGCCGCTTCGTTGGGGTGGTGCAGGTCCAGGTTGTCTAGAATGCCATTGGCCTTTACCGACACATCTTCTTTACCAAAGGCTTTTTTGAGTTTTTCCAGGGTGGGGCCTTCCACTTCCTGGTCTACGTACACAATGGCGTTTTTTAAGTCCCCGCCCTGAATAAGGCCGTGGTCCAGGAGGTACTCTAGCTCGTGCAGGAAGCTAAAAGTGCGGCTGTTGGCGATCTGGTCTTTAAAGTCGTCTATACGCTGAAGGCTGGCGTGCTGGCTGCCCAGGACCTTGGTTTCGTAGTCTACCATGGAGGTGACCTGATAGTGGTCGGCGGGCAGGGCCAGGATCTCGATGTTTTCCGCTTCGTCCCGGTAAGCAAAGGGTTCTGTGATCTCAAAATAATCCCGGGGCTGGTCCTGGGCCTTTAAGCCGGCCTGCTCGAGTACCTCTACAAAGGGAAGGGAGGAGCCGTCCATGATGGGCATTTCGGGGCCGTCTATTTCCAGGCGGCAATTGTCTATTTGCAGGCCGGTAAGGGCGGCCAGCACATGTTCCACGGTGCTTACGCTTACCTCTCCATGGGCCAGGGTGGTGCCCCGGTCAGTGCTGCTTACGTAACTGGCCAGGGCGGGTATTTCGGGGCGTTGCTCCAGATCGGTGCGAACAAGGACGTAGCCGCTTTGGGGCTCGGCGGGTTGAAAAGTGAGGGTTACTTGCTTACCGGTATGCAGGCCAGTACCGGAGATGCTCACTGCTTGCTGCAGCGTATGTTGCTGAGTGGTCATTCGAAGAGTTAGGCTTGATTTTTCAGTTGGTCAATATCCTTGGCCATTTGGGGAAGTTTGCGGAAGTACACATAAGATTTTTTAAAATCGCCGATGGGAAAGGCAGGGGAGCCCTGTACGATGGCGCCCTCGGGCAGGTCGCTGCCGATGCCGCTTTGGGCCGCAATTTTCACATTATCGCCTATGGTAAGGTGGCCTACCATCCCTACCTGGCCGCCAATCATAACGTTTTTGCCAATTTTAGTGGAGCCTGCTATGCCGGTTTGGGAAGCGATGACGGTATTTTCTCCTATTTCCACGTTGTGGGCTACCTGGATGAGATTGTCCAGCTTTACGCCCCGGCGGATGATGGTGGAGCCCAGTGTGGCCCGGTCTATGGCGGTATTGGCGCCTACTTCTACGCCGTCTTCTATGATCACGTTACCTATCTGCGCTACCTTGTCGTAGCTTTCGCCCTGTGGCGCAAACCCAAACCCGTCGCTGCCGATAACAACGCCCGCATGAAGGGTTACCTTGTTCCCGATTACGGATTGGTCGTATAGCTGTACACCGCTGTAAATGAGGCACTCATCACCTATCTGGCTGTGCTCCCCTACGTGGGTGTTGGGATAGATTTTGGTATTGGCACCGATGGTAACGTGATCGTCTATCACACAACCCGCCCCGATGTAGACGTCTGCTCCCATGGTAGCAGACTCACTCACGGAGGCATGGGGGTGCACGCCGCTTTTTTGATGTCGGTTTTGGTTGTAGGCTTCCAGGAGCTGGGCAAAGGCAGCGTAGGCATCCTCCACCCGCAGCAAAGTGGGCTTTACGGCTTTTTCCAGCTCCAGGTCGTGGTTTACGATCACGATAGAGGCCTCGGTATCGTAAAGGTAGCGGGTATACTGGGGATTGGCCAGAAAGCTCAGGGTGCCTTCCTTTCCCTCTTCGATCTTGGAAAGGTGGTGCACCTTTACCTGCGGATCTCCTTCTATGCGGGCCCCGAGCATGTCCGCTATTTGCTGCGCTGAAAATTCCATATAGCGGGCAAAATTAAGAATTTCAGGTTCGGCGCTGGGGCAGTACGGCTTTCGGGGCAAATAAAAAGAACTTGGTCACCGGTTTGCTCAGGGCGGAGATATTAAGTTGATCGGCTGCCTCGGCAATATCGATGAGCCTTCCATTGCGGTAAAGCAGGTGAATGCGGTCTTTGCGGGGGTCGTAGGCATTATTGCTCACGGCTTGTACAAAGACCAGGTAGCGGGCCTCTTCGGTACTAAGGCCCAGGTGTAGGGCAGTTTGCTTCACGAGTTCTTCTATACGGGCCTTGCTGGGCTTGGTAGCCAGGCGCTGTACGCCCAAAAGGCGGCGGTGGAGCAAGCGCTGACAGAGGTTGCTTAGGAGGGCATCCTCGTGCTGTTCCCATTCTTTGATGCCCGCCATGAAATCCGCATCGTCTAGCCGGGCGTAATGCTCGATGAGCTCCCGCCGCTCCTGCGGGAGCTGGCCACTGATGAAGGGGCGCAGAGCGGAGGGCATGGCCATGGCCGGGTGGTACACTTCTCGGGCCCGGCGGAGGATCTGGAGCAGCAAATACTCGGCACTGAGCACCGTCTTGTGCAGGTACACCTGCCAGTACATGAGGCGGCGGGCTACCAGGAATTTTTCTACACTATAGATGCCTTTGGCGTCCACTACAATCTGATCCTGGGCTACCTGAAGCATGGTAATGAGGCGCTCGGCGTTTACCTGGCCTTCACTCACCCCGGTGTAAAAACAATCCCGGCGCAGGTAGTCCAGCCGGTCTACATCTAGCTGGCTACTGATAAGCTGGTGCAGGAAGCGCCGGGGATATTCGTCCCGAAATATTTGCAGGGCCAGGGAAAGGCGTCCCTGGAACTCTTCGTTGAGGTGCGCCATGAAATATTCGGAGAGGGTTTCATGAGAGGTACCGGGCACCATTTCATTTTCCAGGGCATGGGAAAAAGGCCCGTGGCCGATGTCATGCAGTAGGATAGCTGCTGCTACGGCCTCTTGCTCTTCCTCGCTGATGGCTACTTCCTTTTGCCGAAGGCTATAAATGGCCTGCATGGCCAGGTGCATGGCGCCCAGGGCATGATGAAAACGGGTGTGGTAGGCCCCGGGATATACCAGGTAGGTGAGCCCGAGCTGGGAGATGCGCCTAAGACGCTGGAAATAAGAATGCTCCAGCAAATCGAAAATTAATGGGCTGGGAATGGTAATGAAACCGTAGATGGGATCGTTTAAGATCTTGTGTTTGTTGGTTGCGCTCAAGCTTTGGTATAGTTGTTTCTTAGCAAATTATTAGCCCGGCGGGACGCGGCCGGTTTCGAAAAGGTTTAAAAACTGGCGGTGAACGGCTGCTTAAGCCTAAGGACGCTCCGGGCGGCTTCCAATATTAAATATGGAAAAACGAAAGTATGGACAATAATCAAATACTGTGGGTAGACGATGAGATCGAATATCTAAAGCCTCACATCCTGTTCCTGGAAGAAAAAGGCTACCAGGTAGATACCGTGAATAACGGCGCCGAAGCCCTGGAGCTGGTGGCGAAAAAGCCTTATCAACTGGTGTTCCTGGACGAAAATATGCCTGGGATGGACGGCCTGGAAACCCTTCAGCGCATCAAAGAGATCCGGCAGTCCCTGCCGGTGGTGATGGTAACCAAAAGCGAGGAGGAACAGATCATGGAAGAGGCCATAGGGGCCCAAATATCCGATTACCTCATCAAGCCCGTAAATCCCAATCAGGTGCTGCTTACCCTCAAAAAGCACCTGGACAACCGACGTCTGGTGAGCGAAAAAACCACCAGCAATTACCAGCAGGAGTTTAGGCAAATAGCTATGGACCTGGCCGAAGTGCGCGACGTGGAAGGCTGGGTAAACCTTTACAAGCGGCTCATTTACTGGGAAATGGAACTGGATAAGCTGGAGGATGATAGCTTAAACGAGATATTGCAATCGCAAAAAAAGGAGGCCAATAGCCAGTTCTTTCGTTTTGTGAGCCATCATTACCAGGATTGGTTTGCCCAGCCTGAGGAGGCCCCCACCATGAGCCACACCTATTTTCAGCGCCACATTAAGCCCGAGGTGCAGAAGGGGTCCTTGTTTTGGATCGTCATAGATAACCTTCGCTACGACCAGCTACGCACTATTCAGCCCGTGCTGGAACATTATTTTGTGGTGGAGCAGGAAGAGGCTTTCTTTAGTATACTGCCTACCGCTACGCAATATGCCCGCAATGCCCTTTTTGCCGGCCTGATGCCCGCCGAGATCAAAAAGCGCTTCCCCGATAAGTGGGTAGGAGAAGAGGAGGAAGAAGGCAAAAACAACTATGAAAAAGATTTTCTTCAGGACCAGCTTAAGCGCTCCGGCCTGGGGCAGCTCAGCCTGGGTTATGAAAAAGTAACCCGCCACGACTACGGGAAAAAACTGGTAGATAACCTAAGCAACCTTCAGCAAAACGACCTCAACGTGGTGGTGTACAACTTTGTAGATATGCTCTCCCACGCCAAAACGGATATGAAGGTGATCCGCGAGCTGGCCGATGGGGACAAGGCCTACCGCTCCCTTACGCTAAGTTGGTTTCAGAATGCGCCCCTCCTGGACCTGCTCCGCCAGCTGGCCGAAAAACAGATCCCCGTGGTGCTTACCACCGACCACGGCACCATCAATGTGGGCGACCCCACCAAAGTAGTAGGAGACCGCTCGCTCAATACCAACCTCCGCTACAAAACCGGCCGCGGGCTTTCCTACAGCCCTAAGGACGTCATGGAGGTAAAAAACCCCGAAAAAATCCACTTGCCCAAGCAAAACATCAATTCGCTCTACCTCTTTGCCAAGGAAGATCTCTTCTTTGCCTACCCCAACAACTTTAATCACTACGTAAAATACTACCGCAATACCTATCAGCACGGCGGTATATCGCTGGAGGAAATGGTTATCCCCAGTGTAAAGTTGCGGCCCCGCTAAGCCATCTCCCCGGGGGAAACCTACCTTTGCAACGGTATGGAGAAGGAATACCCTGGCATCACTTTAGATAAGCTCCCGGCGCTAGCCCAAGGGCTTTCGGAGTCCTTTGCCCACCCCCTGGTGTGCCTGCAAGGACCGATGGGAGCCGGCAAGACCACCTTCGTGCGCGCCCTTTGCAAGGCCCGGGGCGTTCAGGAACCCGTAGCCAGCCCTTCCTATGCCCTGGTAAACGAGTACCGTGACGGCCAGGGTCAGCCCATTTACCATTTTGATTGGTACCGCCTGGAGCAGCCCGAAGAAGCCCTCGACCTGGGGCTGGACCACTATTTGGCCCAAGATGCCCTTTGCCTTATGGAGTGGCCCGAAAAAATTAGTACCTTCCTACCGCCGGCGTACGACCTGTTGGAACTTTCCATAGCCCCCGATCAGACCCGTACCCTCCGGCACAAAATCCTCCCTCTATGAGCAAGCCGGAGTTTTTATCATTTTCCTCCACCGAACTAATGCCCCAGGAAGAAAAGCTGGAGCTCAAAAAGAAGAAAGGCCGTTTGCAGATAGGCGTCCCCAACGAAACTTGCCTGCAGGAAAAACGGGTGGTGCTTACCCCCGAGGCCGTGCAGCTCCTCACCGAGAATGGCCATCAGGTTTTAGTAGAAAGCGAGGCCGGGGAAAGCGCCCATTACAGCGATCACGATTATTCCGAAGCCGGGGCCCGCATCGTGTACCACCCACGGGATGTGTACGAGTGCCAGCTTATCCTCAAGGTGGAGCCGCCTTCCCTGGAAGAAATAGGCCTGATGAAGCACGGCCAAACGCTCATTTCGGCCCTCCAGCTCAAAACCCAGCGCAAGGCCTACTTCCAGCAGCTCATGAAGAAGAAGGTGACCGCCCTGAGCTTCGAAAATATGGAAGATGAGGACGGCATCGTACCCGTAGTGCGCAGCATGAGCGAGATAGCCGGCAACACCTCCATCCTCATCGCCGCGGAGTACCTCAGCAATGTGAATGAAGGCAAAGGTTTTCTCCTGGGCGGCGTAAGCGGCGTGCCGCCCACGGAGGTAGTGATCATAGGCGCCGGCACGGTAGGTACTTACGCCGCCCGCACCGCCCTGGGGCTGGGCGCGAGCGTCAAAGTTTTTGACCACTCCCTATCCAAGCTGCGCCGCCTGCAGACCACCCTCCAGAACCTTCCGGTGTACACCTGCGTCATTCAGCCCAAAATCCTCGAAAAAGCGCTTATGCGCTGTGATGTGGCCATCGGCGCCATCCGCGGTAAGGGCGGCCGCACCCCGTGTGTGGTCACGGAGGCCATGGTGCAGCAGATGAAGCCCGGCAGCGTGGTCATAGACGTAAGCATAGACCAGGGCGGCTGCTTCGAAAGTTCCGAGCTTTCCGATCATGATAATCCCATCATGCGCAAGTACGACGTGATCCATTACGGCGTCCCCAATATCCCCTCCCGGGTGAGCCGCACCGCCAGCTTCTGCCTTAGCAATATCATGGGGCCCATCCTCCTCTCCGTGGCCGATGCCGGCGGCATAGATGCCGTACTCACCCGCCAGCACCGCATCCGCAAGGGGCTCTACCTCTACCGCGGCCAGCTCGTAAATGCCCCCATCGGGGAATGGTTTGACCTGCCTTACACCGATGCCAGCCTCCTCATGGATGAGGATATCTAGCGTCCTTTCTTTAAAGTTTCCCGGGCCAGGCCTGGCGGCCAAATGTG
>JAVLBR010000071.1:0-11182 GCA_031581125.1 Schleiferiaceae bacterium
GTACGGCGCAGGTGAAAATCGACGGTCTCTTCTGCTTTCATGGAGGGCTAAGGTAAGGAAAATAGCTATGCATGCATAATATTCCCAGCGGGTATTTTCTCCCTGCCTTGACAATAAGCGGGGGGCCTGGCGGCCAAATGTGATGGGGGCAGATAGTGGGGAGTGGGCAGTTGGCAATTGGCAGTTGGCAGGAATGAGTTGGCAGTTGGTTGGAGAGTCGGCAGTTGGCTGGAGAGTTGGCAGTGGGCAGTTCCCTGTTGGCAGTTGGCTGGAGAGTTGGCAGTGGGCAGTCCCCTGTTGGCAGTGGGCTAGAGAGTTGGTGGTGGGCAGTCCCCTGATGGCGGTGAGCCTCCTCCCCTTTCGTAGAAAAGTTTAAGGTGTGCGGGAAAATTCCGGTGGCCTAAAGCCTTTTCGGGCAAAGAAATGCGCACCAGGCGAAAAGTGGGGCTTCTGCATAGAACATTTTTGCCTGGCGCTATAAGACAGGCATCATCTCGTTCTCAATAACCATCGATATAATTTTGGGTCCAAAGGGAGTAGTCTAATTTTTGACTGATTAAAAGTGCCTCTTGCCGGGCCGTGTCGTCATTATGGAGCCGGTAGCTCAGGAGGTAATAGTAAAAACAGAGCAAGTCTTTATAGCTAAACCGAAAATCCGCTGTTTCTACCTCTGCAAGCTTAGCCGCGGCCCAAGCGGGCTCACCGGACTGATACCAATAACAGGCCGTAAAGAGAAAATAAACCTGGAAGTAATGTAAATGACCAAATGTCCGGGTGTTCCAAAAGCGACCCATTTCTTCCTTTATCAAGGGGAAAAGCTCAAAATTGGACGTAATGATAGAAGCAACCATGGGCTCGTACAAGTGCTCTATTTTTAGGGGGCGAAGGGAGAGGAAGTATTCGGTAGTAGCCTCCCCGGCGTAGAGCCCCAGGCTTAAAATCCGCCCCAGCAGTATGGGATGCCAATCCATTTGCTCGCCGTTGGGGACTATCCCTTTGGGCCTTGTAAGCGGCTTTTCATTCAAGTATTTCCGTAGGGTCTTAAGGCTTTTCTTCAAGGCCCTCAGCTCTGTGCTGCTTGCCTTTTGGCTGATGAATTTAGCGTAATAGCCGTTGAGCGACGAATAATCTATGAAGATAGTAAACACAAACTTTTCGAAAAACCTATTTTCCAGTAAACATTTTAATTGTGTCCTATTAAGACTGAGATCACGTAAAATCGTACCTATGGAATTACCAATAATAAGTACCTCGTCATAGGCAAAGTCTACTGGCCGGATCTGCAAGTGGTCCAGTATGTCACAGAGCTGCTCTACCTTTCCAGCAAGCAAGCCATGCCGGCATAGTTGATTAAGGAAGTCAATCTTCTGTGCGCCGTAGTCCGGAAGGTTTTGGTAGTAGCTTACCAGGGAATCTTTATTGTATTCGCTGATCAGGGCATAAAGCTGCAGGTGCTGCTCGTAGCTATGTTTATGTGGTTGAAAAGAAGTGAAGTGCTGATAGGACTGGTAGCCCACATAACTGCTGAGCACATCCAGGGTTGCGGTCTGTGGGGTAACTCCGTTTTTATCCACCCCAAAAAAACGTCTTAAGGTATTGTAATTGAGGTATTTTCCTGTCCTAACCTCAATATCCTCCGACAGAATTTCGCAATCTTTCCGGGTGGTGATCTCCTGCCCAAGCTTGGCAGCTATTTCTTCCTTCAATTTCCCGATCATAAATCATTCCCTCTTTGTATACAAGCCATGTAGTCTAAATCTTGCCTCCTGCTACTAAGCCAAACAACTGATAATGAACCAGCGGTGTAGGCAGCGCTCTGATCTCTCACCACTCTATGAGAATAAGCCCCAGCAGCTAAGCTTAAAACATACATTTAGAATTAAAAACACTCTTAACAATTTTACAAAAAGCTGATTATTAAAGATGTAAGTCTATGCGGAGTCAAACATAAGGATAAATACGCCCCCCAAAAACAGGCTAGCCTAGTGTCTGTCTATAAAGTCGGTCAGCTTCGTTACGCTTGCTTTCTCGCAAAAAGCGAGACTCATCTCGCCCCTGGCGAGACTGCGCTTTTACCGTCCTCGCACACCTCCCCAAAAAAGTCGGGACAGGCCCCGAAAGATCGGGGCAAGCTTTTCTTGAACTTTCTAGACGAGACACTGGACAGCATGGGCAAACACTAGCCAAAGGCCGGTCCAGCTCATATATGCACAGGTGGCATAATACCCCCCTTAAGGACCCATCGTGCCGCTCGCTCTTCAGGAAAACAAACCCTCTGCTGAGTAATTTGCCCAATGATAGAAAACTACGGAAAGGCCTTAATAAACACTCTCCAATAACATAATATACGCCATCAGGCATTTAAATGCGTTCGTTTCATCACTTATTTATGGCCTTTTTGACAGCTATTTTGTATCAAGTATGTAACAAAAACCCATTTTCATGTAATTAAGTTTGTATATTGTAAGCCGTGAAAGCTTAATAGTAATTTGCTGTATTTTAATCAGTTACGCTAGGTATTCCAAATTTCAACTCTTCCGGTCCCCTTTCTGTAAGAAAGACTTTCCAGCAAAAGTTATGGGAGCCCCCCATTTTCTTCCTCCCTCACTTGGGGAGCTCCCTATCAGCCCCGGTGCGAAAAGCACCGGGGCTTTTTTTGCACTCCCCGGCGATTAGCAATTGGGAACCTGACTATCCGCTCGGCATTATTTGCACTTTTAAAAGCGCTGCGCCCATTCAGAGCGTGTTGGCAAGAGGATTCTCGGCTTGCCTCCGCTTTCCCTTAAACTTAACAAAGCTTATACAGCCGCTTAACACATTTGCCCGAAGGGCTAAAGAATTTTACCAAAATTTAAAAAGAACCCTTTCATGAAGTCTCTCCTCTGGCTAGCCTGTCTAGCCCCGCTATGGCTCCCGGCTCAATCCGGCCTCCTGCGCCATGCTCACCAAAATACGGCCGCCCGTTATGAAGCGCGCCTCAAACCCTTCTACCACGGCGTGGCCAGCGGCGATCCCCTCAGCGACCGGGTCATTATCTGGACCCGCCTTACCCCGGACAGCAACTTTACGGGCAATAGCCGGCAGGTAAGCTGGTACGTGGCCACCGATACGGCGATGAGCAACATCGTCCGCCAAGGCTTCTTCACCACCGACTCGGCCCGCGATTATACCGTGAAGGTAGACGTAGACAGCCTGCAGCCCGCTACTACCTATTACTACATGTTTTCCCACCAGGGGCGCAACTCCCTGCGGGGGCGCACCAAAACTCTGCCCGTGGGCAATGTAAACCGTCTAAAATTTGGCGTAGTATCCTGTAGCAACTACGAAGCAGGCTTCTTTAACGCTTACGGACGCCTGGCAGATCGCAACGACCTGGACGCCATTCTCCACCTGGGCGATTACATTTATGAGTACGAAAAAGGAGTATACGGCGATACCGCCACCGGTCGCTTTCACCAGAATTTTGAAACCATAAGCAAAGACCAGTATCGCGCCCGGTACTCCCTCTACCGCCTGGATAGGGACCTGCGGCGGGCCCACCAGCAGCACCCTTTTATCAATATTTGGGACGACCACGAAACGGCCAACGATGCCTGGACGGGGGGAGCCGAAAACCACGACAGCACGGAGGGCAGCTGGTCCCTGCGAAAAGATAGGGCCAGTGATGTATTCTTCGAATGGCTCCCCATCCGTGATCAAGCCAGCAAACAGATTTACCGCCAATTCAACTTTGGCAACCTGGTAAACCTCATCATGCTGGATACTCGCCTGGAAGGACGCCAAAAACAGATCAATGACGTAAACGACCCTGCCCTCTACAGCCCCAACCGCACCTTGCTGGGAAACAGCCAGCGCAACTGGTTTACCAGCGCCCTCAGCAATGCCTCCGCCCAGTGGCGCATTGTGGGCAATCAGGTGATCTTTGCCCAACTTCAGCTGGGTTGGGCCAGTGGCGCTACGGGGCAAACGCCCCAGCAGATCGAAAGCCAGTTTCTCGATATCTGGGACGGCTATCCGGCGGAACGCCAAAAGATTATTCGCCACCTGGGCCAAAACCAAATCGACAACACCGTTTTCCTGACCGGCGATTTTCACAGCACCTTCGCTTTTGACATTGCCGATACCGTGGTGGACGAAAGCAATTTCTGGGCCCCGGTAAGCAACTACGTGGACTCTACCGGCGCCGGCTCCCAGGCGGTCGAGTTTGCCACGCCCAGTGTTTCCTCGGCCAACTTTGACGAAAACATAGACCCCGCCACGGCTGCGGCCTTTGAAGCGCAGATCAATGCGCCGCTACCTTCCCCCCTTCCGGCCAATAATCCCAATCCCCACCTCAAATTTGTGGATTTGGACCGTCACGGATATTTCGTGCTAGACATTACCGCAGACAGCGCCAAGGCCAATTACTACTACACCGCTATCGATCAGCCTTCTTCACAGGAAAACTTTGCCCGGGCCCTAAAAACGGTAAACGGTCAAAATCACCTGGTACCCGCGGTAGAGAGCCAGCCGAAAGCCCAAAGTGCCCTCCCCGCCCCGGCGTCCCTCCTTCAGGGAAGTATAACCACCCCGGAACAGGGCCTGGAGGTGTTTATGCTTTACCCTAACCCGGCGCAGCACGCCATACATCTCCAGCTGGGAAGCCCGGCGCCAAAAACGGTACAAGGCCGTATCCTGGACCTGCAAGGAAAAACGATCCGCCGCCTGGCTCCCCAAACCTTTCAGGGCGGAGTGTACGAATGGCGCATCCCCGTAACCCAGCTAGCTCCCGGAGCCTATTTCCTCCAGCTCACGACGGGTGGAGAATCCCGCAGCTATAAATTTTTGGTGCGCTAAATGGTCGCCTAGCTTTTCCCGCCTTTAATCAAGCCCCGGTGCACTTCTCCTGCGCCGGGGCTTTTTAGTTTACTCCAGCCCGCTTTTATTGCTGAGAAGGCCGTTGGCTTTCCCTTTTTGTTTGCCTCTTGTACCAGCCCAGCAGAAATGTCAAAAAAAAAACAAAATATTCTTATACTTTTTCTCCGCCCTTATAAGCGACTACTGAACATCTGACTCTATGAATGGATCATAGAACCAAAATGTAGCAAACCTGTATCTAAAAAGGCGCTAATTAGTTTCTTCCCACAAAGTCGAGTGCCTCCTCGAGGAAGTTGGTATACGCCTGTCCCGATTTAATGGGGGAGAGCTCCAAAAAGCGCAGTCTCGCCACTGGCGAGTTTAGCATTTTAAAGCAAGTGCAGCGAAACTGATCGACTTTATAGACGGACACTATTGATGGGTTTGAGCATTTAAGAATACTTACCGCTGCGGTGCATGCCCGTAGATATCCTCGTACAGATGCTGGTAGCGCTTGATGATATTGCGGCGCTTGAGGCTAAGCTTGGGGGTAAGCTGGCCGCCATCTACAGTCCATTGCTCCGGGGTAAGGGCTATTTTCTTCACCTGCTCGTAGCGGGCAAATTGCTCATTGAGCTGGGTAATGGCCTGCATCACGCGCTCGTGCACGCGGTCATCCTGCGCGATCTCCTTTTCGCCAGGGAGCTCAAAGCCCTTGCGGCGCGCCCATTCGCGTACAAAGTCAAAATCCACCTGTACCAGGGCCGCGGGGTGTTTCTCTCCTTCCCCCACTACCATTACTTGCTCGATAAAACGCGACTCCTTGAAGGCGTTTTCCATGATCTGGGGGGCGATGTACTTACCGCCAGAAGTCTTGAACATTTCTTTTTTCCGGTCGGTGATCTTTAAAAGGCCGTCGTCGGTCAGCTCGCCGATATCGCCCGTGTGAAACCAGCCATCCGCTTCCAGCACTTCGGCCGTTTTCTCGGGCTGGTTGTAATAGCCCATCATCACGTTGGGCCCTTGGCAGAGCACCTCTCCATCAGAGGCGATCCGCACTTCCACGTTTTTAATGGGCCGCCCTACCGTACCGATGCGTTTCTCTTCAGGCACGGGGCCATTCACGGCGATAACCGGAGAAGTCTCCGTAAGCCCATAGCCTTCTTGTATATTAAAGCCGGCCGCCGAAAAAGCGCGGTTGAGATTGGGGTTCAGGGCGGCGCCGCCGGACACGATGGCTTTCACATTACCGCCCAAAGCTTCCTGCCACTTACTAAAGATCAGCTTGCGGGCCAGCTTAAGGCGCATTTGGTACCAGCCGCTCTGCTGCTGGTGGTCAAACTCCTCTCCCAGTTCTACCGCCCAGAAGAAGAGCTTGCGCTTCAGGCCGGTTAGTTCAGTGCCTTTGGCAATGATCTTATCATACACTTTTTCCAGGAGCCGCGGCACGGCCGCGAAAATGTCGGGCTTCACTTCCCGGATATTGTCGCCTACTTTATCGATGGACTCGGCAAAGTAGATGGCAATGCCATTGTAAATGTACAGGTAGGTAAGCATGCGTTCAAAAACGTGGCATACGGGCAAAAAGCTTAGGGCTTTGGCCCCAGAAACCACCGGAATACGGTCTTCCGAGTCTACCACGTTGCTTACCAAATTATTATGCGAAAGCATGACGCCCTTGGGCACGCCGGTGGTGCCGCTGGTGTAGATCAGGGTAGCCAGCTGGTCCGGCTGGCCGGCCTCCATGCGTTTTTCCACTTCCGGCTGGTGTTGCGTGTCTTCTCCCCGCTGCAGCACCTCTTCCCAGTTGCGCAGCCCTTCTTCTTTGTCAAAGATGAAGATCTCTTCCAGGGTGCCTACTTTTTCCCGCAAGGGGTCTACCTTATCGTAGAGCTCGCGGTCGGAAACAAAGCAAAACTTGACCCCGCAGTCATTGAAAATGTATTCGTAATCTTCGGTGGAGATGGTGGGGTACACCGGCACATTGACGGCCCCCGCCTGGAGAATGCCCATGTCCATGACGTTCCACTCCCAGCGGTTGGTACTGGATATCAGAGCGATTTTATCTTCAGGCTGTACCCCCATATCGATCAGGGCCCGGGATACCTTTTCGGAGGCGTCGATAAACTCCGCCGTGGAAAGGGGACGCCATTCGCCGTCTCGTTTGTTTACCAGGGCGTCTTTGAGCGGGCTATGCTTAAGTTGATAGCGGGGTATGTCGTACAGGCGGGTTGCTTTGTCTTGGGCCATAGCGCGAAAATGTTTTTCAAATGGAGCGAATAAAGGTAATTAATCTCCTCAATGTTCCACCGCCCGCGGAGAGGCCTTCCTTTGGGCCAGGCCCAAATCCAGTACCCGGTTGGATTCCCGCCGGTGCCAGGCCTCGATGTGCGCGGGCCGGGGTCCTCCCTGGAAAAAGGCCCGGCGAGGCTTTTTCACTTCCCGGTAGAAGTGCTCCGTACGGTACCAGTAATGATTGATGCTCAAGGGGTAGCGTTCGATGCGGGGCCGGGCGGGATGGAAGCGCTGGCCGCCCGGGTGCCGCAGGCGCGCCAGGGGACTGTACTGGGGGTAATGCGGATTTTGGTTGAAAAACCGAAAGCCCTTGGCGGGTTGCACCAGGGCCTTTACGTTGCGGTGTTCGTGGTGGCCCTGGGGAAAGCGGTAGCGCAGTAAGCCCCGTAAATCTTCCCCCGGCGCGGCCTTTTCCACGCCCGAGGTGCCGAAGACAAACCAATTGAGCACAAAACCCGGCGTGCGGTTATGGGCCTTTAGCCAGGCGCGTAAATCTACCCGCGGGCAAAAAATAAATTCGTCCGTATCCAGAAAGGCCATCCAGCGGAAATAGCGTCCCTGTTCTCGCAGCAGGCGGTTTTTATGCCATTCTTCCCGGGCAAAAAAGTCGAGATCCGGCCGGGCGTCTTCCAGGGTGAGCAGACCTTTATCCCGGTAAGGCTGCAGCACCTTCAGATAGTGGTCGGTGCTGGCATCGTTGGTCAGGAAAACATGGTCAAAGCCCAAGGCCAGGTGGTGCTCTACCCACTCGGCCAGGTAAGGCGCCTCGTTTTGGAACATAGCGTGCACGGCCAGGCGAAAAGGAGGCGACGAGCTTTTGCTCAGCAGCCTTAAAGTGCTGCTTGCCTTCAGCAGTAAGTAACGCCTACGATATGCCCAGCCCTGGTAAGCCATGCGTTCTTTATGGAGCGGTAGAATAAACCTTTTGTCCGGCCAGATAAGTGGCCGCCGGCTTCAGCTGGGTAAGGGTGTCCAGGGGCACTTGGGTGATGTCGCGGTCATACAGCACAAAATCGGCCTGCTGGCCGGGCAGCAGCTGCCCCTTCTGCCCTTCTTCAAAGGAGGCGTAAGCGCCCCACTGGGTCATGCCACGTAGGGCCTCCTCCGGGGAGAGGGCCTGTTCGGGAAAATAGCCTCCTTCCGGATAGCCGCTGCTGTCCTGCCGAAACACCGCCGCCCGGTAGGTGCGCAAGGGGTCTATTTGTTCTACCGGGAAGTCGGTGCCCAGGGGCATTTTACCACAAGCCGCCAGCAGGTTGGCGTAGATATAGCCGCGCTTTTCTCTTTCGCCCAGGCGCTCGCCGGCCCAGTACATATCGGAAGTGGCGTGGGTAGGCTGCACGGAAGGCAGCAGCCCCGCCTGGGCCATAGCGGCCACGTCGCGGGGGTGCACGATCTGGGCGTGCTCCACCCGCCAGCGGTGGTCCGGCTCGGGGCTCACGGCCTGGGTAAGGCGGATCATCTGCCGCACGGCCGAATCGCCGATGGCGTGCACGGCCATTTGCCAGCCGGCTTCGGCCAGGCGCCGGGCCCAGCGGCGGTAGTGGGTCAGGCTGTACAGCTGCAGGCCATGATGCTGCGGCTTATCCGCATAGGGCTCCAGCAGCAGGGCGCCGCGGGACCCCAGGGCCCCGTCCCAATAAAACTTAGCGCTGTGCACGCGCAAGCGGGGCGTCTCGATGGGGCCCTCCTCCAGGAAATAAGCCAGGGAGCTGCTGTCATCGGCCACCATAGCGTTGATGCGGAGCTGCAGGTCTCCCGCCTTTTGAAGGCTATCGATCAGCTCGATATCTGCCCGGGGGAGCCCGGCATCGGTGAGGGATGTCAGGCCCACGGCCAATAGCTTCTCTTGGGCATCGAGCAGCGCCTGCACGCGCTGCGCCCGCGTAAGGCCTGGGGCGCGGACCAGGGCCGTAGCGCGGTCTATCAGCACCCCACTGAGGCTGCCGTCGGAGCGCCGGAGCAGCTCACCGCCCGCCACCGCCGTATCTTGGGGGACGCCCGCCGCGCGTAGCGCAGCGCCGTTTACCAAGGCCGCGTGGCCATCTATCCGCTTCAGGATCACCGGCGTACGGGGAAAAAGCGAATCCAGCGCCGCCCGATCGGGGAAAGCCTGGCGGGGCCAGTCGTTTTGGTCCCAGCCCCGGCCCCGGATATAATCCATGTCGTAGCGCTGGGCAAAAGCCTTCACCCGCTCCAGCACTGCCTGGTAGCTCTGGGTGCCGCGTAAGTTTACCTGCCTTTGCATTTCGGCGTAGCCCACGAAGTGGCAGTGCGCATCGTTCCAGCCCGGATACACCACCTTATCGGGCACTTTCAGGGTTTTGACCGGGGCGTATTCCAGCAGGAGCTCATTCATTTGGCCGGAGGCCAGAACCTTCCCGTCCCGGACCACCATAGCCTGCACGGTGCGGTGAGCGGAGTCCAGGGTGTAGATGCGCTGCGCCGCCACCAGGAGGTCGGCCGGTGTTTTGCTGGAGCAGGCCCCCTGGGCCAAAAGTGCTACCGTAAGCCCGGCGAGGACGGGGATTTTAAGGATGCGAAGGGAAAGTAGCATAGGCATCAGGACCGACCGGTCATTTGTTCAGGGCGTACCCATTCATCGAATTGTTCGCCGGTGAGGAAGCCCAGGTTGACGGCCTCTTCGCGGAGGGTGGTGCCGTTTTGGTGGGCCGTTTTGGCGATTTTGGCGGCCTTTTCGTAGCCGATTTTGGTGTTGAGCGCGGTCACCAGCATGAGGGAATTGTTGAGGTGGCGGCGCATGTTTTCCCGGTGGGGCTCCAGGCCGGCCACGCAATTGTCGGTAAAGCTCACGCAGGCATCGCCGATAAGGCGGGCCGATTCGAGTACGGCGCGGGCCATGACGGGCTTGAACACGTTGAGCTCGTAGTGGCCATTGGAACCGCCGATGCTCACGGTGGTGTCATTGCCCATCACCTGGGCGCACACCATGGTAAGGGCTTCGGACTGGGTGGGATTGACCTTGCCGGGCATGATGGAAGAGCCGGGTTCATTGGCGGGGATGGTGATCTCACCGATGCCGGCGCGCGGACCACTGGCCAGGAGGCGAATGTCATTGGCAATCTTCATCAGGGACACGGCCAGCTGCTTAAGGGCGCCGTGGGTCTCCACCAGCGCATCGTGCGCGGCCAGGGCTTCAAATTTGTTTTCGGCACTGCGGAAAGGCAGGCCGGTAAAATCGGCAATTTTTTGGGCTACCAGCTGATGATAGCCTTGGGGTGTATTGATGCCAGTGCCCACGGCGGTGCCGCCCAGGGCCAGTTCGGAGAGGTGATCGAGGGTGTTGCGCAGGGCTTTGAGGCCGTGGTCGAGCTGGCTTACGTAGCCACTCAGCTCTTGCCCGAGGGTGAGCGGGGTGGCGTCCATGAGGTGGGTGCGGCCTATCTTCACATCGTCCATAAAGGCCGCTGATTTTTGCTGCAGGGCATCGCGGAGTTTTTCCACCCCGGGCAGGGTGATCTCGGCGATCTGCTTGTAGGCGGCGATGTGCATGCCGGTAGGAAAGGTGTCGTTGGAAGACTGCGACTTATTGACATCATCGTTGGGATGAATGTGGCGTTTGCCTTCCCCGAGCGTATGGCCGGCCAGTACGTGGGCGCGGTTGGCCACCACTTCGTTCATGTTCATATTGCTTTGGGTACCGGAGCCGGTTTGCCACACCACCAGGGGAAACTGCTCGTCGTGCTGGCCATCGAGCACCTCATCGCACACCTGGCTGATGAGGTCGCGCTTGTCTTCGGGCAGGGCGCCCAGTTCGCAATTGGTATGGGCGGCGGCCTTTTTGAGGTAGGCAAAGCCGTAGACCACCTCGAGGGGCATGCTGGCGGCGGGGCCTATTTTGAAGTTATTGCGGCTGCGCTCGGTTTGGGCGCCCCAGAATTTATCGGCGGGGACTTTTACTTCGCCCAGGGTGTCTTTCTCGGTGCGAAAGCTTTTGGCTTGACTCATAATGGAGGGTTTGGATTTATTTTAAGTAGTGTCTGTCTATAAAGTCCAATAACATCGTTGCGTTCGTCCTCAAAATGCTCAT
>JAVLBR010000072.1:0-11148 GCA_031581125.1 Schleiferiaceae bacterium
GCCTGCAGGCCGTTGGTCAGGTCACTGAAAATAAAGCGCAGCCCGATGCCGGCGCTGAACTGCTCGCTCAGTTTAATGCTGTAGCCGGTATTAAGGGTAAATTCATAAGGCCGCCCGGTGCCCTGGTTATTGTTGTTTTCGTCTTTAAACACGATTTCGCCCAGGGAAAAATAACGCATGGCGATGGCCATGCCCTGGCGGTCGTCAATGCGGAAACCGTAATTGACGTGGGCCAGGTTTATATCCGAAACCAGCTCATTCATCCAGGGGGTGTAAGACATGCTCAGGGCCTGGTCTTGCTCCATGAAACTGAGCTTGGCTACGTTCCAGTAAACCCCATTGATGTCTGGTTGAGAAGCCACCCCTACATCGCCCATTCCACCGGCCCGGGCATCGGGCGATACGGCAATGATGGGCACCGCCGTGGTAATGGTTCGCAGTTCTTCTAAGTAATCAGAATCGCCTTCTAAGCCACCAAACTGGGCCCAGCTAAAGCTTACTGAAAGTAGGGCCATAAGCCCGGTGAGCAATCTTTTGGTCATGAATTTCATTCCATTAAAAGGCCTGCAAAAATAGCCCATTGAGATGAACTGCGCCCTCAACGCAGCAGCACCAGTTTTTCGTATTGGGAAGCTTCGCTATTATCCACCGTGGAGCGCACTTTTACCCGGTACACATACACGCCCTTGCCGATGGGGTCGCCGTAATCGTCCAGGCCATTCCAGGCGATGCCGGTCACCCGGTTGCCCGTCGGGGTGAGGGAGGTATTAATGGTCTTTACCAATTTTCCGCTCACGGTAAATATCTGCACCTGCACTTGCAAGGGCTGCCCGGCCCGGTTGTGCTCAAATTGAAATTCCGTGTAGGTGGTAAAGGGGTTGGGATAATTGAGCACCCGGCGGAGGGCTATTTCTTCGTCTTCGGCCACCACAAACTGGGTATTGGCCACGGAAGGATTGTTGTAAATATCAAAGGCCTTTAGCTGAAGGGTATGCTCTCCTGGCTCCAGGTCAAACAAGGGATAGCGTACCGCGCCGGACTGATAGGAGTCAAGATCTGCCTCGTAGTATTGGTTGAGCAAGATGGGTTCCTCATTATTGCCATCCAGGATGGCCTGCAGGTCATGCCCTATACCATTGCCTACGGTATTGATACCGGCGGAATCGGACAGCTCCGCGTAAATGCTGGGATCGGGTCCGGTAACGCCGCCGTTTACGAAGGAAGCGTCGTTCAGATAAAGCTGGATCTCCGGGCCTTGCTCGTCCTGCGGGGCATTTTCGTCGTAGCCGCCCACCAGTAATTCGCCGTAGGAGCCGGCTCCGTCCAGATTTTCCTCCGCGTTGCGCACGTAAAAACTGGCTTTCCCGCGGCCAAAACTGTAGTCAATGTCCAAAGGCACCCGAAAGGAGGCCTCAAATTGGCCGTTTTCGACGCCCACCTTGCCCTTGTAAATAATATTGTCCTGGGTGGTAAATTTACTGGGCGGCCCTATACCGTCGTTTACCAGGGTTTGCCGGTCCTGGGGCTTATCGTACACGGTAAGGTTAAGCACGCCTTGAAAATCACTAAGGGGGGCGCCGTTGGCAGCTTCTACCTGACCGCGGAGGCTCACCTTCTCCAGGGCCTTGATAGTGTCGTTTTGCGCCTGGTTGAGCGGCTGTTGGTTTACGCTGAGCAGCCGCACCTTTTCCTGGGGAATGGCCAGGCGGATGGCGGGGTCCCCTATGAGGCTAAATTTGTTTTTGCTCGGATCATTGTACACAAAGGGGTCATTCTTAGTGGCCTTCAGTATATCGCCAAAGCGCTGAGGAACGCCCCCCGGCCGGGCCAGTACGGTATCAAAAATGGCATCGTTTACGTTTATGCCGGTAATAACACTCACCGCCCGGGTGGTACTAAACAGCCCGATAGCTCCCCCCTCCGGATTGTGCAGCAATTGCTCTCCGGCCGATACCCGCTTGGGATCGTCAAAGCGGGTAAACTCACACGTAATGGTCAAAAACAGGGAAAGCGCATCTTTATTGGTCCAGCCATTTACCTCTTCCAGGGTGAGTAACTTTTCGCTGGCCAGGCCTATTTCTCCCCCGTGGCCGATGTAGTTGGTAATGAGACAACCCTGCTGCACCGAGCGATAAAACTCCCGGGTGGCCTCCGGATAGCTCTCGCCGCCGGTGGTACTCTCCTGCTGATAAGCGCCCGCGTAGATCTTCTTAATGTTAAAGGCCGGAGATTTATTTAAGGCCTTTTGCTCGATAATTTCTGACTTGGGCACAAACCAGGGCCTAAAGTTGACTTCATCCACATCATCCGTCACCAGGAGGATATTATTGCGCCAGCTGCCCAGGCGGTTGGGCCCCGCCACATAGCGCTTGACCTTGTCCACGTAGGCCTGGGCCTCAGACAGACTCCGGCTGGGGATGCGCCCCACCCCTATGTCCAGAAAATTGCCGGAAAGGTCGCCCCCTTCCCCGTCATCCAGGTAGCCGTAAAAATCATCGGAGATATAACTCCGGCCCAGTGAGAGGGAAGAGTTGGAGGTCCACACGGGCACGTAATTGTCATTGCCTGTGAGGCGGTCTTTATAGTCATAGCTGGCATCGCCAAAGAGCAGTAAGTACTTAAAGGTGTTGGCATCCCGGTCGTAGAGATCTTTGGCCAAGTCCCGCAGCCCTACGATGTCCTGCCCACCGCTGCTGTATTCGTTATACACCTCCTGGACATTCACCACCGCCACCTGCAGCCCGTCTTGCTCTTCGTGAAAACGGGCCAGTTCATCGGCCGCCGCCCGAAAGCGCGGGTGGGTGATCACCAGCATTTCAGGTACCGCCATGCCGTGCAAGTTTTGCGGCTCCACTGCTTCCACGTAGGTAGGGGTGGAGAAATTACTGCCCCGGAAGGCCACATACTCGCGGAGGGTATTGGCATTGGCGCCAAAGGAATAGGTGCCATTGCTAAAGTTCCCGTCAATGGCTTGCACGGCATTGGGGTCGGTCACATCCCATACCTGCAGATCCGGAGAAGCCCCCTCGATCTGGAAAGCGGCCACCGCGCCGTTGCCCAGGCTCTGCGTATCGCGAAAGTAGAGGGCTGGTCCCGCCATGCGCAGTTCCCGCCGCACCTGAACCTCTATATCATCCAGCCAGGCCACCGCAGAGGGGTTGGCGGCATTATCGTAATTTAAATTAAGGGTGAAGCTAGGGCCATTGCTGGTAAAGTTGAAGCGCTTAGAGGCATGTTTTCCGTAGTTGGGATAAGTGCCACCGGTATTAATAGGATTGACCGGCAGATTTACCAGATTGGCCCCGCCCACACTTACCTGCATTTCGGTGCCGCCACTCACGCTTCGCCCCAGCACATCTACAAAGGCCTTTATCGGCTCCGAGGTAATAAGGTTGGGAAAGGTAAAGCTGTAGTTATAGCTCAGGGTAAATTCAAATACATCGCCAAACCAGTTGCGGCCCGTACCCACCAGGTTTACCTCTTCATCTTCCACATAATCATAGTCATCAAAGCTGGTCACCTGCTGGGTAGCATTGCCCACCGAGGCTTGCTGGGCCGGAAGCGCTCCGGCACCATTACTAACCGACAGGAAGTAGTAGTTGCGATCCCGGTAGGTATTTACACGGTGCTTAAAAACGCCCTGATCGGCGTCGTACCGCCAGCGGTGCGGTCCCTTCGCGTAGAAGAGGATGTAGTCGTTCCCATTAAATTGGCCGTCGCCATTAGCGTCTTGGCGGTACAGCGCCACCTCCTGAAGGCCTACCGGCCGGGGCGTACCCACCGTTTCATCCAGCATGGATTGGCCGTTGCCCACTACCCGCACATCATTTATGGCTACCGTCCCGTTTCCTATATTATTTTCGCTTAAGAAGGTAGGCGTAATTTTGACCATGCCCGTCTCCGTTACAGCCACCCGATGCCAGCCCGGGGCGTTGAGGACGGTACTTTGGCGGCCGCGCTTTTGCCGCGGCGCAAATAGCTCCTCTTCCGGTTGCACCTCGGCCGTGTAAGAAGTGATTCTATGCACCGCCCCGTTTCTTTTTACGTAGGGCTGCACACAAATGGTAAGCCGCCCGCTGCGGTTGCTCGCCGCTCCATAAGCCACATCATAACTTGGCTTTTCGGTGAGGGAGGCCTGCCGGCCAAAGGAGTTATTACCGCCCGCCGGTTCAGTAATCACGTCCCTAAAGATCACCTGCGCATCCGTACGGCGGCTTTGCACTTCAAAGCAATCGGGGGCTATACCGGGCGCCTCCTGTCCCCCACGGGCCCGGTCATTTTCCCGGGCCCATTGCCGTTCTACCGTCACGGACTGTTGAGCCCACAGGCCCGGTAGCGACCCCAGAAATATGAGCATTAATAAAGGAGCAAAAGGTAGGGAGAGCGTTGTTGCTTGGCGCATGTAAGACATAAGTTTCAGACGGCAGTAGCTAAGGAAAGACGGATGCCAAACGGGGCATGCAGCCGCTTTATTGTGAGAGCGCGCCGGTTAAGAGCCACTTGGTCCTTACCCAGAAGGGCACCAAAAGGTTATTGCCCTCCGGCACGCAATAATACAAGATATAAATCATTAGATTTGTCAGCCATCTGGCTCAATTGGGTCGGCGGCTCTCCCGGGAATCGTTGTCCTTATAGACGGTTTTCAAATAATCTTTGTATCATTGTAGTTCGAAATTCCTGAATGAGGATGAACACCAAAATACTAACCCTTTCGGCGGCTGTTTTCCTGGCCCTTACTGCCACTTTGCGCGGTCAGGATGCCAATTTCAGCCAGTTTTACGCCAACCCGCTGTACCTGAACCCCGCATTTGCCGGGGCCTTTCAGTGTCCCCGGATAAACCTGAATCACCGTAACCAGTACCCCAACTACAGTGTTTTCCAAACCTACTCGGGCAGTTACGACCAGTACGTGGAAGCACTCCGTGGTGGCGTCGGTTTAATGGTCCTCCAAGATGAAGCGGCCAACGGCATTTTGAGCAATACCCAGGTGGATTTAATGTACTCCTACCACTTGAAAGTAAGCCGCCATTTTTCTGTACTCGCCGGCTTGCAGGCCTCCTATCGGCAAATTTCCCTTAACTGGAATCAACTCACCTTCCCGGACGAAATAGATCCTTTTCGCGGGGCCGTATTGGAAACCCAAGAGTCCCGTCCCGAAAATACCAATGTGAGTAATTTCGACGTAAGTGCCGGAATAATTGGTTACAGCCGTCGTTTTTATATCGGCATTGCCGCCCACCACCTTACCCAACCAGACGTTAGCTTTTACGTAGCAGATCGGCTGCCGGTTAAATTTACGGGCCACGCCGGCTTTACCATCCCCTTAGGCCGGAAACGCCTGGCCACCGATATCCAAAATTTCATCATCCCCAACGTGGTATATCAAAGACAAGGACCCTTTGACCAAACTACCCTAAGCCTGGCCTTTTCGCGGGCGGCCATTAGTGGTGGCCTCGGTTTCCGAACCACCAGCACCAACGCGGATGCCGTAGTCCTGATGGCTGGGTACGGACCAGAAGATGGCAAGTGGCGCGTCGGTTACAGTTACGATGTTTCCGTTTCCTCCGTGGCCAGCAACCTTGGCGGAGCGCACGAAATATCGCTTTCCTATCAGTTCCCCTGTTTTAACAAGAAAAAACAACTGCAAGCAATAAACTGCCCCAAGTTTTAGTTTAGCATTCACCACACTCGTATCGCATTACTTTGAAAATCATGGATAAAATGAAGTGCACACGCAAAGTTTTTCCCCTTTTGATCAGCTCGCTCTTTCTGGCCTCTTGCGGCAATCAGAGCAATACCACTGGCTGGGAATACAACCAATCTGATAATGGTGGCTTTTTCGTAAATACCAACTACGAAGGGCAAAGAACGGGTCCCGGCCTTGTTTTCGTAGAAGGAGGTACCTTCACCATGGGCGAAACCAGTGAAGACTTCTACAAAGAATGGGACAACGTGCCACGGCAGGTATCCGTCTCATCTTTCTATATTGACGAAAATGAGGTGACCAACACTGACTACCGTGAGTACCTGTTTTGGTTGCGCCGGGTTTACGACATCGCTTACTACCCCGAGATCTTAAATTCTGCCCTCCCCGATACATTGGTATGGCGAGACGAGCTCTCCTACAACGAACAAATGGTGCGCAACTACTTCCGTCACCCCGCCTACAACTTCTATCCGGTGGTGGGAGTCAGCTGGATTCAGGCCATGAAATACTGCTCCTGGCGAACCGACCGGGTAAATGAAAAAATTCTCATCGATGAAGGCATCCTCAATGAATTCCCTGATCAGCAGGGAGTAGATCACTTTGACAGCGAAAAATATCTTTACAAATCAGGCGAGTACACCCAACAAAATAAGAAGGGCCTCAAATCTTATCGCCCCAACAGCCAATACGGCGATGAAGGACGTCCGGCCAAAATTGAAGACGGCATCCTTCTGCCGCGCTATCGCCTGCCCACCGAGGCCGAGTGGGAGTACGCGGCCTACGCTAATGGTGGCCAGCGTATTTACAACCGCATCACCAGTGAAAACGAATTTACCTGGAACGGCAGCGGCATGCGCAATCCCGATGAAGATCACCGGGGAGAAATCCTGGCCAACTTTAAACGGGGACGCGGCGACTATATGGGTACCGGCGGCTGGCTTAACGACCGCGCCGATTACACCATCCAAGTTAAATATTACCCCCCTAACGACTTTGGCCTCTATGATATGGCCGGCAACGTAGCCGAGTGGGTAATGGATGTATACCGCCCCCGTACCCCCCAAGATGCACGTGGTATGAATCCTTTCCGGGGCAATCAGTTCAAGACCTTCGACCGGAATTACCAAGACATTGGTGCCCTGGAAGTACTCCAAGAACCACAGTTTGACGAGGACAGCAACATCGTTCGCCTACCCGGCGAGCTGCCCGTGCGGAAAGTTACCGAAGAGGAAAACCTAGACCGTCGTAACTACAAGAAATCTGACTACCGCGATTATATCGACGGCGATAAGCAATCCTCTCAGTACTACAAGGAAAAAGTGCCCGATGAGGAAGAGCCAATGTACGACTACGCGCAAACAACCCTCATTGGCAACACAGCTCGCGTCTATAAAGGCGGTAGCTGGAAAGACAATGCCTACTGGCTAAGCCCCGGTGTGCGCCGACATCTCGCTGAAGATCAGGCCACCGATTACATTGGTTTCCGCTGCGCCATGAGTCGCGTGGGCTTCCAAGATCAAGATGAGGATAAGAACAAAAGACCTGCAGAACCTACCCGGGACTATTTCCAGCGCTATAAGTATAACTAGCCAAAGGTCTTTCTAAAAATGCTTTTTACTTAGTCCCAGTTATTTTTAACTGGGACTTTATTTTATGCCTACCCTTACCCAGCTTTACCAGCTTTACCAGCGCGCCCGGGGCGTTTCTACCGATACCCGGCGCCTTAAACCGGGCGCCCTTTTTATAGCGCTTCAAGGGGAAAACTATGACGGCAACCGTTTCCTGGAGCAAGCCCTCGAAAAAGGAGCCCTCGCCGCCATCGGCAGCGCAGAGCACCCAAACCTGGATGCCTACTACCAGGTAGCCCAGCCCCTGGAAACACTACAGGAACTGGCGCGCCTCCACCGGCGCCAGCTCTCCATCCCCGTGATAGGCCTTACGGGCAGCAATGGGAAAACCACCTCCAAGGAATTGCTGGTAAGTACCCTCCAGCAAAAATTCCGAGTGGGGGCCACCCAGGGTAATCTCAACAACCACATAGGCGTGCCCCTTACCATACTCAACCTTCCGGAGGAAGCCGAAGTAGCCGTCATTGAAATGGGGGCCAATCACCAGCAAGAAATAGCCTTCCTTTCCCGCATCGCCCAACCCGATCATGGCTTTATCACCAACTATGGCAAAGCCCACCTGGCAGGTTTTGGTGGCGTGGAAGGGATCGTAAAAGGCAAAAGCGAACTCTACCACTTCCTGGCCGAAAGCCATGGTACTGCCTGGGTACACCGGGAGGATGACCGCCAAATGGAAAAGAGCCAGATCGTTTCCCAGCGCTACTTTTACGGTGAGCATCCGCAGGCCCATTACCACCTGAAGCGCTTGGGCACCAATGAACGGGGGCAATTAAAAGTAGTATTTGAGGGCCTGGAGATTCAATCGGGCCTTACGGGAAGCTATAATTTCAGCAACCTGGCCGTGGCAGCGGCCCTGTCCCGCCACCTGGGCCTCAGCCCTCTTCAGGTAAAACAGGGCCTGGAGCAGTACCGGCCCCAAAACAACCGCTCCCAACTGGAAGAAGTGGGCGGTAACCTCCTTTACCGCGATTATTACAATGCTAACCCCGACAGCATGGAAGGCGCGCTGGAGAGCCTCGAGCTCTTGGCACACCCGCAGAAGTGGGTGGTGCTGGGCGATATGTTTGAACTCGGTGCCGAAACCCACCAAGAGCATCAAGCCATTGCCGAGCGGCTGAAAAAGCTCTCCCTGGAGCAAGTCATCCTGGTAGGCGAAGCCTTTGCCCAAACCACTCCCCCGTCCGGTGCCCACCAATTTGCCACCACGGAAGAAGCGGTCCGCTTTATGGAGGAGGCCCAGCCTCAAAACAAGCTCATCCTGATCAAAGGGAGCCGCGGCATGCATCTCGAAGACGTAGCTGCTGTGCTAGGGGTAGCCCGTTCCTAAGCGCTCCAATCACATTTGGCCGGCAGGCCTGATAATAAAAAAAGCCCCGCCGGAGAGGGCGAGGCTGAGCTTTGATGGAACGAAGGGGGCTTACTCGCTCAGGAGGGCGCGGGAAATTACAATCTTCTGGATCTCAGAAGTACCCTCGTAAATTTGGGTGATTTTAGCGTCGCGCATGAGACGCTCTACATGATACTCTTTTACGTAACCATAGCCTCCGTGCACTTGCACCGCTTCTACGGTGGCGCGCATGGCCACGTCTGAGGCGTACAGCTTGGCCTGGGCACTGGCTTTGTCAAAATTTCGTCCTTGGTCCTTCAGCCAGGCGGCCTTGAGGCAAAGCAGGCGCGCTGCTTCAATTTCGGTAGCCATATCGGCCAGCTTGAAGCCTACCGCCTGGTGGTGCCCAATGGGCTTACCAAAGGTAGTGCGGTCCTGCGCGTACTGCAGGGCCAACTCATAGGCGCCACTGGCGATGCCCAGCGCCTGGGCGGCGATGCCAATGCGGCCACCGCTCAATACTTTCATGGCAAATTTAAACCCGAAGCCGTCTTCCCCGAGGCGGTTTTCCTTGGGCACTTTTACGTCCTCAAACATGAGGGAGTGCGTATCCGATCCCCGGATGCCGAGCTTATCTTCCTTTTTCCCCACCGAAAAGCCTTCCATATCCTTCTCTACGATGAGGCAGTTGATGCCCCGGTGGGCCTTTTCCCGGTCGGTCTGGGCCATCACCAGGTACACAGAGGCAGACCCCCCGTTGGTGATCCAGTTTTTATTGCCGTTGAGTAGGTAGTGATCCCCTTTATCTATGGCGGTGGTCTTTTGGGAAGTAGCATCAGAGCCCGCTTCCGGCTCGGAAAGGCAAAAAGCGCCGATGATCTCCCCGGCGGCCAGGGGTTTGAGGTATTTTTCCTTTTGCTCTTCGGTGCCGTACTTTTCCAGCCCCCAGCACACCAAGCTGTTATTCACACTCATGATCACGGAGGCAGAGGCATCCACCTTGGAGAGTTCTTCCATGGCCAGGACGTAGGATATGGTATCGAGGCCGGCCCCGTTGTATTTTTCATCCACCATCATGCCCAGGAAACCCAGTTCTCCCATTTTCTTTACTTCCTCTTTGGGGAAAAGCTGCTTCTCATCTCGCTCTATCACGCCCGGCAGCAGGTCATTTTGCGCAAAATCGCGCGCGGCCTGCTGAATCATCTGGTGCTCTTCCGTCAACTCAAAGTTCATAAGCTTACTTGTAAGAATTAAATGGTCTATTTTTTAGATATTGCGCAAAGGTAAGTCTTATGAAGCAAAACTTTGGAAAATCAGCGCGATGTCGGGTCTTAGGCCTTATGTCGGGTACCTCGCTAGACGGGCTGGACCTGGCCCTGGTAGAATGGCAGCGGGCTGCCGGTAAATGGCAGTACCAGATCAAGGCTGTAGATACCTTGCCCTATACCCCGGCCTGGCAGCAACGCCTCCAGTTTAATCCCCAGCTCAGCGCGCCCGACCTCCTGGCCCTCAATAACGCCTACGGCCGCCTCCTGGCCCAGCAGGTGCAGCTTTTTTGCGAGGAGCAAAACTTCCCCCTCCAGGAGCTGGACCTCATCGCCTCCCATGGCCACACGTACTGGCACCAGCCCCAGCGAGGTTTCACCTACCAGCTGGGGTCCGGGCCGGAGCTGGCCATCGGTACGGGCCGTCCCGCGGTAGTGGATTTTCGCCAGGCCGATGTAGCCCGCGGAGGCCAGGGCGCCCCCCTGGCGCCCCTGGGCGATCGGGACCTTTTCCCCCAGTATGAGGCTTGGCTCAACCTGGGCGGTATCGCCAACCTTACCCGCCGCGGGCCTGAACGCTGGCAAGCCTTTGACATCGCGGCCGCCAATCAAGTACTCGACCACCTGGCCCGTAGAGCCGGCCAAGACTATGATGACGGCGGCCAGATAGCGCGCAGCGGGCGGGTACTAACTTCCCTCCTGGAGCGCCTGGAAGCGCTCCCCTACTATCAACAGGCGCCTCCCAAAAGTCTGGGCATCGAGTGGACCCGGACGCATATCTTTCCGCTCCTTAACGCCGTCACCGCCCCGCTGGCCGATCTTATGCGCACTTACGTAGAGCACCTGGCTCGTCAAATGGCCCGCGAACTGCCGCCCACCGGCTCGGTGCTGATCACCGGCGGCGGGGCCTACCACCATTTTTTGATCGAACGCCTGGAAACCCTGAGCAAAGCCACTCTTTACCGTCCGGAACCGGCGCTTATCAATTACAAGGAAGCACTCATTTTTAGCTACCTGGGGCTTTTGCGCTTTCATCAGGAAAACAACGTAATAGGAGCGCTCACCGGGGCGCCCCGTCCGCACAGCAGCGGCACCTTACACCTTCCCTAGCGCAGGCTTAGGCCTCACCGGCCAAATGTGCTTTTGCCCCAAATGCTGCCTTTCCCCTTTTATTTTACCTCCCTTCAAAGGACTGTACCTTACCTTAGCAGCCGCTCTAAT
>JAVLBR010000073.1:0-10637 GCA_031581125.1 Schleiferiaceae bacterium
GTACAGGTGAACCGCGGGAGAGAGCTACCCTACTTAATCTCCAAATAGAGCCGCCCGATAAAAACGCTGGATTTCCCGGGGGTCTCTTCCCTGCCGCCACATCCGGAAGGCTTTCAAATTGGCCCGGTTGACCTTCCAATAGCCGTTGCCCCGGTATTTGCGGTCGGTGGTGCGGACGTGGCGGTGCATGACCGTAAAGGCTTTCCGGCCAAATATTTGCCGCAGCCGCTGCATGAGGTCGTACTCTTCCATAATCACGTATCGCTGGTCAAATCCCCCCAGCGCTTCCCAGGCGGAGCGTTGGATAAAAAAGGTTTGGTCGCCCCCGCTGCACCACAGCAGGTTGAGATGGGAGAAGAGGGCGTTGATCATCAAGGCGGGTCGCCGGCTGGCAAACCACATGGCGTAGCGTCCAGCCATTTTTCCCAGGGCGCATTTTTGTTGGATGTCCCGGTAAAATGAGGCCGGCGGCACTATGTCGGCATGAACAAAGTACAATATATCCCCCTGGGCCCGGGCGGCGCCGCGGTTCATTTGGCCGGCACGGCCGGGGGGACCTTCTACCACGATGGCCCCACTGGCCCGGGCAAGTTCCGGAGTAGCATCCGTACTACTTCCGTCGCTGACGATGATTTCTGCCGGACCGGGATGATGCCAGCGCAAAAAACGGATCAATCGCGGGAGATACTTTTCTTCGTTTAGGGTGGGGATGATGATGGAAAGCTGCAATACCTTTGTTTTGGTCTATGCATACGGTGTCTGCCCTGGCAAAGATGCCCCGCAAAATGAAAACATCCTTTCTTCCTCTTCTTATTTTTAGCGCTCTTCTTGGGGGGCTGCCTATCCCGGCGGGCGGGCAAATAGACAGTACGCAGAAGGCAGAATGGCGGTTTTTTCCCATCGCTTTTGCCAATCCGCAGAGTGGCTTCGGCCTGGGCGCTGGCGGGCTTACCACTTTTTACTGGGGGCAGGATACCAGTTTACGGCCCTCGCTGCTGCAGAGCACGGCTAGTTATACCACCAAAAACCAGCTCCTGACTTACCTGGGTTGGGACATATTTACCGGGCCTCAGCCTTACTACTTTACCGGAGAAGCCGGGTATTATCACTACAGTTATCGCTTCCACGGGCTGGGCAATTTTACCGAATATGCGGATTATGAGATTTTTCAGTATCGCCTTATTCGCTTTTGGTCCAGCTATTTGCGGCGGCTGGGGGATAGGCCCCAGTACCTGGGCTTGCGCTGGAATTTTGACCACTGGTACCGGCTCCAACTGGCCGAGGGGGGCAAGCTCGCGCAGAGAGAGCTGCCCGGGACGCAGGGGGCCACCACTTCCTCCTTGGGCCTGCTTTACCAGTGGGATACGCGGGAGCCGGTGTACTTTCCTACCGAGGGGCATTTTTTGCGATTGGCGTTGCTTCATCAGGGCCCTTACACGGGCGCCAGTTATCAGAATAGCCGCGTAGCCTTGCAGTTTAATTATTTCCAGGAATTGCCCTGGGGGGCCATTCTGGCGGGCCAGTGGCAAAGTCTTCACATCGGGGGCCCCCGGGTGGCTTACTTTGATCTGGGCTTGATCGGGGGGCGCCGCACCCTGAGGGGCTATTACTACGGCCGTTTTCGGGGCCGACATTTGCAGTCTTACCGGGTAGCTTACCGGCAGCCCCTTTTCAATCGCTGGGCCGCCGTTTTATTTGGCGGCGCCGGACGGGCTGCCGAGACCTGGAAAGAATTATGGCCGGCACGATTTCATACCGCTGGGGGCCTGGGCATCCGCTACCGTCCCATTCCCAGTAGTAGCTTGCACATTCGGTTTGACCTGGCCTGGGGGGATGGTCCTATGCAGCTTTATTTCGGAGTGGGGGAGGCTTTCTAGTGTCTGTCCATCCAGTCCTATTGCCTTATCTCGATGGATATTTTAGCCTTTATCGAGACACTTTTACTCCGGTAAAATCCGCTTTATTATGCTCCCCTGCCTTCCAGAATAAGTCGGGACAGGCCCCGAATGCATTCGGGGGCAGGCTTTTCCTGGACTTTCTAGTCGAGCCACCCGCTAGTATGGAAAAACACTATAAACTGAGGGTGCGGCCCGCATCCAACCGCAGGAAAATGGCCAACAAGAGGGTAAAGCCCCATAAAGAACTTCCCCCGTAGCTAAAGAAGGGCAGGGGAATGCCTATAACCGGCGCCAGGCCTATGGTCATGGCAATATTAATGGCAAAGTGAAGGAAAAGAATACTGAGTACGCCGTAGCCATAGGCGCGGGCAAAGGGGCTTTTTTGGCGTTCAGCCACTTTTACAAGGCGGAAAAACAGGAGCAGATAAAGCAGCACCAGTGCGCTGGTGCCCAAAAACCCCCATTCTTCGCCTACCGTGCAAAAGATAAAATCGGTACTCTGCTCGGGCACAAAATCATATTTGGTCTGGGTGCCTTCCATATACCCCTTTCCCATAAATCCGCCCGAGCCAATGGCGATCATAGACTGATGGGTGTTGTAGCCAATGCCCTGGGGGTCATCCGCCTTTCCGAGCAGAATGTTGATCCGGTTGCGGTGGCGATCTTCGAGCAGATTGTTAAAGGTGAAATCCACCGATTGGACCGTGAGCCCACAAAGAACCATAACCCCCAGAACTTTCCAGACATTACCCCGCTGACGGCGCCCCAAAACAAGCAAGAAGATGGTAAGGAATCCCAAGCCCCCGTAAAGGTAGGGGAGCGGTACCAGAAGACTGAGTACAAATACCAGAATAAGGGCAAAACCCAGCACCAGATACAAAGAGGGAAGTCCTTCCCGGTACAGGACCAGGATAAAGGCCGTATAAACCAACACGGAACCCAGATCGGGCTGCGGCATAATGAGAAGCGCCGGTAAAAAAGCCAGGCCCAGGGCCATAAGCTGATGGCTAAAACGGCGCAGGTCGCGCTGGTAGCCGCTTAAAAAGCGAGCCACCGCCAGGGCCGTAGCGGCCTTGGCAAACTCAGAGGGCTGAAGACTAAAACCGCCGATCACAAACCAGCTCCGGGCGCCCGATATTTCCGCGCCGATGAAAAGAACCAGCACCAGGGACAGCAAACTAAGGCCATAGATGGGATAAGCCAGGGTGTGGAATACCGAGCTATCGATAAGTAGCACCAGGAACATAATCCCCAGGGCAGTAAAAATCCAAAGGAGCTGTTTGCCATACCGCTGGTTCATATCCAGAATGCTGGCGTGCTCCGGGTCAAAAACCGCGGAATAGATATTAAGCCAGCCCAGGAACATGATGAGCACCCAAAGCAAGAGCGTGGTATAGTCCAGCTCCCGGAACACATTGCCGTAATTACGCATCGGTGCTGTCTTTTTGTTTTTCCCGGCGCTTGCGGGCCTTCTCCCGTTTTGCTTCTAATTCTTCCTGGTACTGTTCCCGGAGGTCGCCTTCCAGCATGCGTTTCTCCAGCCGAGGGCGGTCTACTTCCCCGGTGAGGTATTTTTCGATCATCAGGCTGGCTATAGGAGCGGCCCAGCGGCTGCCCCAGTAGCCGTTTTCTACCACTACCGAAAGGGCTATTTGGGGGTTTTTGGGCGGGGCAAAGGCAATGAAAATACTGTGATCCTGTCCGTGCGGGTTTTGGGCCGTTCCCGTTTTGCCACACATAGGAATGCTGTCGTGAGCACTCCACCGGGCCGTTCCCGTCTCGAAAACCTTGCGCATGGCCTTGATCACCACCGGAAAATGGCTGCTGTCTACCAGCGTTTCTTTCTTTTCACGCAGGGGGTTATCCGCCGCCAGGGGGGAGCCGTCGATCCCCTTCACAATGTGCGGCGTGTAATAAAACCCCCGGTTGGCAATGGCCGCCGTCATATTGGCCATTTGAATAGGGGTAAGGACTAGCTCTCCCTGGCCTATAGCCAGCGAAATAACGGATACCGCTTTCCACCCCGTGTAGCCAAAGGCCTTGTCAAAATAGGAGGCGGTGGGGACAAATCCACGCCGCCCCGTGGGGAGGTCGTTATCGAGGAATTGCCCCAAACCAAAGGACTTCACCTTTTCAGCCCAGGCGTTTAGGCCTTCCTGGGCGCGGGGATAAGATTCGATGGTGGCCTTGAAGATCCGGCAGAAATAATTGTTGCAGCTTTTACTGATGCCTTTGATCAGGTCCAGGGGATAGGTGGTGCCACAATGACAAGCCACGTGGAGCCGCCCCCAGTGAAATCCGTGGTGGCACACATGGCTGGTACGAGGGGTAATGGCCCCTTCCTCGAGGGCCACCAGGGCATTGATCACTTTAAAAGGGGAACCTGGGGGGTATTGCGCCAGCAGTCCGCGGTCGTAAAGGGGTTTATTGATGCTATCGGCATATAGCTCATTATAGTGCTTACTGCGCTCCCGGCCCACCAGGAGGTTGGGATCATAGCTCGGGGCGGTAACCAGGCTCAATATTTCTCCGGTAGCGGGTTCAAGGGCTACGATACTCCCGCGCTTGTTTTGCATCAGGGCCTCTCCGTACCGCTGTAGCTCTATGTCTATGCTACTGGTGAGGTCGCTGCCCGGCTGGGGGAGCGTGTCAAACGCCCCGCCTTTAAAAGCTCCTTTTACCCGGTTATGCACGTCTACCATTTTGTAGCGCACCCCGGTTTTGCCCCGCAGCACCTCTTCGTAACTCTTCTCAATACCCGACTTCCCGATCAAATCGCCCGAGTGGTAATGAGGGTTATTGCGAATAAAGCGGTCTGAGGCCTCCCCGATAAAGCCGAGCACATTAGCCGCATGGGGGTATTGGTATTCGCGGAGAATCCGCTTTTGCGGAAAGAAACCTTCAAAACGATGCAAGTATTCCCGTATTTGGGCAAAGTGGTCGTCGCTGATTTGCCGCATAAATACGCTGGGCTTCAGCCGGCTATACTGGCGTGCCTTTTCCAGGCGCCTCTTAAAATCCGCATGGGAAATGCGCAGTAAGCGGGCTAGATCGGCGCTATCGGCCAGTTCTATCTGATGGGGAATCACCATGAGGTCATAAGCGCTCTGGTTGCCCACCAGCAGGCGGCCATCCCGGTCGTAAATAAGACCGCGGCCGGGGTAAATACGTTCCTGGCGCACCACGTTATTGCGAGCGCTTAGTTTTAGATCATCGCGGTATACCTGGAGGTAAAAAAGCCGCGCAATAAAAATTAGCCCCAAAACCGAAAAAAGAACCCAAAAAAACAAGGGACGCTGCGACATGGACGAGGACTACGGAATAGTGCGGTTTCGACGGAAGTTCCAGAGTTGAAACAACAAGACGAATACAAAGGTAAAAAGGGTGCTGAAGAAAGTCCGCTTAATAATGGACTTCCATTCCGATAAATGGAAGCTCTCCAGAGAAAAGAGCAGCAAATGATGCATAAAGATACAAGACAGGGCATAGACGCCCAGGGCGAAGGGCGCTATTTTGCGAAAACTTATGGCACTGCGATCTTGCTCGGTGCCCCGGGTGAGATAGCCGAAAAATACCGGCCGGAGGTAGGCCAGAAAAACGCTGGCAGCCGCATGCAGGCCGGCACTATTTTCAAATATATCTACCGCCAAGCCCAGGCCAAAAGCCCACAGCAAGGTGCCCCAGCGGGGGACGGTGGCGGGAAGGTAAATGATGAAGAGGATGTAAACGTAGGGGTTGAAGTAACCCTGGAAAAGAAAGCGGTTAAACACCAGTACCTGCAGGCATACCAGGACAACAAAGCGCGCTATGATAGCCGTGTACTTCATGGCTGCAGGGTATCTAGTTCCCCGCTCAGCTTATCCTGTATCACGAATACGTGTTCCAGGCGGGCAAAGTCGGTACTCATTTGCAGGGTAAGCCGCAGGAAATTTTGGTCGCTTTGGAGCGTTTTGCCTATCACGGTGCCCACGGGTACCCCTTCCGGGAAAATGAGGGAGCGGGAGTCCGTTATCACCACATCGCCCGAATCTACCTGGGCGTAGCGTGGAATATCGGCCAGGTGAAGCTGCCGATGGCCCAATTTAGGCACCCATTCCAAAACGCCAAAGTACTGGGTATTGGCAATTTTACCGGTCAAGTTTAGATTGGGGTTTATGATGGGGATAGCGCTGGCAAAATGAGGACTTACCCGGTTTATCACGCCCACTACGCCACGGGGGCCGGTTACGCCCATGCCTTTTTTGATCCCTGCCTGGCTGCCTTGATCCAGGGTGAGGAAGTTGTTTCGCTTGCTGTAAGAACTGTTGATCACCCGGGCCGGGATGGATACAAACCGCTGCTGGTGGGTGCTATCCACGGTGGTGTCTCCCCGCGCCACCCGGAAATATTGAGCCCGCTCCAATAGACTTTGAAGCCGGGCATTTTGGCGGGCCAGCACCTCGTTTTCTTCACGCAGGTGAAGGTAACGGGTGAGCTGATCGGTGGCCTCCAGAAGTTCTCCCATGGAGCGCTGCGTACTGTTCATAAATACTGCTCGCTGGTAGCTTCGCTGACTAATGATCATGGCAAGCGCCAAACCTTCCAGTAAGAGGAAAAGGAAAAATATGCGGCTGCGCCTAAGCAAGAAAAGCAAATAGCGCATAGCTGGCTTAGGACATCAGGAAGTTGAACTTACCTACATTCTTTAAAGCGATGCCCGTCCCGCGTACCACCGCCCGCAACGGGTCTTCCGCTACGTAAACGGGAAGGTCGGTTTTTAAGCTAATGCGCTTATCCAGTCCGCGCAGCATAGAACCCCCGCCGGCCATGTAAATGCCGCTGTTGTAGATATCGGCGGCCAGTTCAGGCGGGGTCATGCTCAGCGCCTCCATAATGGCGTCCTCGATGCGGGTAATGGACTTATCCAAGGCCTTGGCTATTTCCTTGTAAGTGATAATGAGCTGCTTGGGCTTACCGGAGAGGAGGTCTCGTCCTTGCACGGCCATATCCTCCGGCGGATTGTCCAGATCGTCCAGGGCGGAACCGCACTGGATCTTAATTTCCTCCGCGGTACGCTCCCCGATGTAAAGATTGTGCTGGGTGCGCATGTAGTAGCTGATGTCGTTGGTAAACACATCGCCCGCTACTTTAATGGACTTATCGGCCACGATGCCCCCCAGGGCCAGGACGGCTATTTCGGTGGTACCGCCCCCGATGTCGATAATCATATTGCCCTTGGGCTCTTCCACGTCTACACCGGTACCGATGGCGGCCGCCATGGGCTCGTGGATGAGATATACTTCCCGGGCTCCCGCGTGCTGGGCCGAATCTTTCACGGCCCTTTTTTCCACTTCCGTAATGCCACTGGGGATACAGATCACCATGCGCAGGGCAGGGGGGATGACCCTTTTTTTGAGGGAGGGAATGCTCTTGATCATTTCCCGGATCATGGCCTCCGAGGCTTCAAAATCGGCGATTACCCCGTCTTTGAGCGGGCGCACCGTTTTGATATTTTCGTGGGTTTTGCCGTGCATTTGGCGGGCCTGCTGGCCCACGGCAATGATGCGGTTGGTATTGCGGTCTTTGGCCACAATGCTGGGCGCGTCCACCACTACTTTGTCGTTGTGAATAATGAGGGTATTGGCGGTACCCAGGTCTATAGCGATGTCTTCGCGGAAGAAGTCAAATACTCCCATGGAACTTTAGGTGTCTTAGTGTTTAAAATGTCTTGTTCCGGTAGCTACCATGGCCATTTGGTGCTGGTCGCAGTAGGCTATGGATTGTTTATCCCGGATGGAACCGCCTGGCTGGATAACGGCTTCGATGCCAGCTTGGTGGGCGATCTCCACGCAATCGGGGAAAGGGAAAAAGGCGTCACTGGCCATGACGCCGCCTTCCAGGGGAAGGGCAAAGCGCTGCGCCTTTTCGATGGCCTGATGGCAGGCATCTACCCGGGAGGTTTGCCCGGTGCCGCTGCCTAGCAACTGCTTATCACGGGCCAGCACAATGGTGTTGCTTTTGGTATGCTTGCAAATTTTGGAAGCGAAGAGCAGGTCTTCCCATTCGCGTTCGGAAGGGGGGCGTTGGGTGACGGTCTGCTCGTCTTGCCGCTGGTCGGTGGCATTGTCCTGGTCTTGTACCAAAAAGCCATTGAGCACGCTGCGGTACTGCTGCTTGGGAAGCTCAAAGTCTTTGAGGCGCAGAATGATGCGGTTTTTCTTCTGCTGTAATACTTGAAGGGCCTCGGGCTGGTAGCCGGGGGCGATGACGATCTCGAAGAAAATCTCGTTCATGGCTTCCGCCGTGGCGGCGTCTATCTCGGCATTGGCAATGAGTACCCCGCCAAAAGCACTGGTGGGATCGCCCGCCAGGGCATCTTGCCAGGCTTCTAGAAGCTTGGGGCGGCTGGCCAGGCCGCAGGCATTGTTGTGCTTGAGGACCGCCACCGTGGTTTCTTCAAATTCGCGGATCAATTTTAGGGCCGCATCGGCATCCAAGAGATTGTTGTAGCTCAGTTCTTTGCCGTGCAGTTGGTCAAAGACGGCTGATAAATCACCGCGAAAGACACCCTTTTGGTGGGGGTTTTCGCCGTAGCGTAATTCACGTTTGGCCGGGAGGCCCAGCATAAAATCCTCCTGGGCCAGGTAGCCGCCAATGGCGGCATCGTAAAAAGCGGAGGTGCGAAAGGCCTGGCCCGCAAAGCGGCGGCGCTGCTCCTCGGTGGGGCCGCCTTGTGCTAAGAGATGCTGGGCGGCTTTGTACTGGCTGCGGCTGGAAATAACCCAGGTATGCTGGTAATTTTTGGCGGCGGCCCGGAGGAGGGCGATGCCGCCGATGTCGATCTTTTCGATGATCTCAGCGTGGGCGGCGCCACTGGCGCGGGTTTCTTCAAAAGGGTAGAGGTCTACCACCACTACGCCGATGCCCTGGAGCTGATATTCCTGCATTTCGGCCTGGTGGTGGTCCTGGTCGGGCTGGGCTAAAATGCCCCCGAAAACCTTGGGATGGAGGGTTTTAACGCGGCCATCGAGGATGGAGGGATAGCCGGTAAGATCTTCCACTTTTTCTACCTGAAAACCCTGTTCCTGGAGAAATCGCTGGGTACCGCCGGTGGAAAGCAAGCGGTAACCCTGGTCTACCAGGGCCTGGGCGAAAGAGGGGAGGCCTTCTTTTTGGAAGACCGAAAGCAAGGCAAATGGGGCCTGAACGGCTTGAGACATACCAGAATGTTGAAGAATTTTTGGGAAATGCAAAAGTAGCTAAAAAAATAAGGGGGTGTTTTGATTTATCTTAGCCAAAATTTGAGTGGTAGCGCGTTATGATTTTCTTGCGAATCTTGGGAGAGAGTTTTCAATTTGCCTGGCACGCCCTTAAGGTCAATAAGTTGCGCACTATTCTGTCCCTGCTGGGGGTGACCATCGGGATCCTGACCATGGTGGCGGTATTTACCGTCTTTGACTCCCTGGAGCGGAATATCCGCTCCAGTGTACAGGACCTGGGCAGCAATGTGATGTACGTGCAAAAGTGGCCCTGGGGCGGCGGAGGGGAATATCCCTGGTGGGAGTACTTATCGCGTCCGGAGCCCCGCCACCGGGAGTTGGCGGCGCTGCAAGAGCGGGTCAATACCGCCCAGCACATGGCCTTTGCCTTTGGCAACCAACAGGATGTACAGTACCAAAGAAACTCCGTGAAGGAAGCCACCATTTTTTCGGTTTCCCATGAATATAACCGCATTTGGCAGCATGAATTAAAGGCGGGGCGGTATTTTTCACGCAACGAGTCGCGGCAGGGGACGCCCGTCACCATTCTGGGGGCCGACGTAACGCGGGGCTTATTTCCGGGCGGTAGCCCTCTGGGGCGGGAAATACGCGTCATGGGCCGCAAACTGCGGGTGATCGGGGTATTTGAGAAACAAGGCCAGAGCCTGGTGGGCAATAGCATGGATGGCAATGTGGTGGTGCCGGTCAATTTTACCCGCCAGGTACGTTCCGTGGAAGAGCAAAACAATGCCCTGATCATGGTACAGGCACGGCCCGAGGTGAGCATGACCGCCCTGCGGGACGATCTGGAGGGCAGTATGCGGGCCATCCGGCGGCTCCAGCCGCGGGCAGAGAATAATTTTGCGCTTAACGAGATATCGATGATCACCAGTAGTTTGGATTCCTTGTTTGGCGTAGTGGGCATAGCCGGGACGGTAATCGGCGGGTTTAGCGTGTTGGTGGGGGCTTTTGGGATTGCCAATATCATGTTTGTAAGCGTACGCGAACGGACCAACCAGATTGGCATTCAGAAAAGCTTGGGGGCCAAACGGTATTTTATTTTGTTGCAATTTTTGCTGGAGTCGGTGATGCTTTGCCTGGTAGGTGGCGTGGTGGGCATAGCGCTGGTGGCGGCCGTAGTGCCGCAGTTGGGCGAACAATGGGATTTTGAGATTCAGTTGTCACTCTTTAACGTGCTGCAAGGCTTGGGCATTGCTTTTTTCACGGGCATCATCGCGGGCTTTTTGCCGGCCTTGCAAGCCAGCCGGCTGGATCCGGTGGAAGCGATCCGGCGTGGGGGGTGATTCAAAACCGGTAAACGCATAGCGCGAATTGCCCATCGGCTTCATCTTGATGTTTGGAATTAGCCGATAATTAATATTATGTCAAATAGCGTTTCCAGGAAGGCGCAATGCCCCGCTTGTGCCAATGCCTCTTCTATTTTGAGCGATTAACGGGGACTTGCCTAGCGGAATTTTTGCTTTGGTTATGTGCAGGTGCG
>JAVLBR010000074.1:0-10115 GCA_031581125.1 Schleiferiaceae bacterium
TCTCGCCATTGGCGAGATGACAGGCATGTATTCTAACCAACTGAACTACCGGACCCAGACGGGTGCGCTGAGGTACCATTCCCTCTTAGCGGAGTGCAAAAGTAAAAGCTTTCTTTAAAATGGCCAAGATGGGGGGGGGATTTTTCCAAATTGGGATCACAGAAACAGGCGGCGCGCCGATTAGGTGGGTAGGGACGAGGTTTATTCCGCGAGGGGAAGGCTTATTTTGAAACAACTTCCTTTACTGGGAATGCTGCTACAGCTAATTTGGCCTTTCATCTTTTGGGTATATTCTTTACAAAGGATGAGGCCGAGGCCAATGCCTTGCTCCTGGGCGGTTCCCTGTCGGATCGTCCGTTGGGGGGTGAAAAGCTGTTCCGCTTGGTCTGCTTTCATACCCACGCCGTTGTCCTCTACTTCTAAGGTGATACTGTCCTTAATCGTGTAGGAACATATTTTAATAGTGCCACCCTCATGGGTAAATTTAATGGCGTTGCTTACCAGGTTTCTTACGATCATGGTTAGCATGTTTTGATCTCCTATGATTCGGGCCTTGGGGGCATCTAGGAGCAACTCGAGTTCGATCGCTTTTTTTGCGGCAAGAGGCCGCAAAGTTTCCAGGGCCGTTTCCACTGCTGGGTGGATCGGAATAGGGCCGAAGGAAGGATTGCTATCTCGCTTACCCCACTCCAGGAGGTTGTCGAGCAGGTTACGGCTCTATCTAGTAAGATTAAGCAATTGCTCTAAGATTTCGCTCTCCTCTTGGGATTGATGATTTTTTTCATCAGAAAGAATGAGATCTAGATAACATTCTATACTGGAAAGGGGGTTGCGGAGATCGTGACCTATTATGGAGAAAAGGCGATCTTTTTGTGTATTTGCTTCTTGGAGCTGCAAATTACTTATTTCTAAATCCTTTTGTTTGTCTTGTAGTTTCCGAAGATAATCGTTTAAACGCTGCTGGTTTTGTAGGTGGTCATTTTTCATGTAAACGGCCCCTACTACTAAGACGTTTAATATACCTCCAAAGTAGATGAGGGTCATTATCGCTATACTCGCTTCCGGAGCTTTTGGAGCATTATTGGGGGTGAGCCCAAAGAAAGCTATACCAAGGGAAAGCAATAAGAAGATAATACTAAGAATGGTGAAAGGGCGCTTTTTTAAGACAATACTCAAGAGGAGAAAAGGTATAAATAGGCCAAAAAGCACTGGAATAAACTGTTCTCCTGTGATAATGTACTTCAAGAAGATACTGTTGGTGGCCACAACGATGTAGGCGCCCAAGGTCCAGTAAAAAGCCTTTCCTTCTTTTATGAATGGGACAAGCAGACCTGCGAAAAAGCCAAATCCAGCGCAGGCCAGGGCTGGAGAAGTGGCACCTAAAAGCCCATAGATACCACCCATGACCAAAAAAGTGGGGCTAGTGGCCAGTATTACGACTCGGAATAGCCTTATTCGCAGGGGAAGATCATTGTTGTAGATGTAATCTAGGTACCGGGTTTTTAGGTTGGCCACCGGGAGCAAATTTAAGTGGGGTTATTATTAAATGGAATCAATTGATGGGCGATGAAGAGATGGCCTTTCGGGTGTCTTGGTGCGATTTTACCGAACTACGGTGACCACACCGGTTTTTTGGTTGCTGCGGGTGCCTTGTTCTTGACTGTAGGTGTATTCAATAACGTAGGTATAGGTATCTCCAGTAGGGGCGTCTTTTCCCTTCCAGGAAACCCGGTAATCATCTGATTGAAATACCTTTTGACCCCAGCGGTCGAAAATGCTGATATTGAAATCGATAAGCTCGCCTTCCGGGCCGCAATTGGGGAAAACCTGGAATTCGTCGTTTTTTCCATCGCCGTTGGGGGTAAAGGCATTGGGCGTATACACCTCGCAGGTAACGCAGTAGACCGGTTCGATGGTGATGCTATCCCGGTAGGAGCAATACCGGTTTTGAATATCAGCCCAGTAAGTGCCGGGCTCCGTTAAGGTAAACCGTTTATCGGTGGACTCGTCGCTCCAGGTAACGGAAACACCGGGGCGGTCTATGACCAGATCTATGCGGCCATCCTCACATATAACAGTATCTTCCGGGAGCTGCGGGAGGTCGTTCTCCACCACTTGCACGAAATCGATTAGGTAATAGGATTTGAGCGGGGTAACTGCGTCTTCCAGGGGCAGTATTTCCGTTTCGGCATCGGTAGAAAAATTACCAATGGTAAGGTGTTTTTCATTACCGGTGGCCTTGTAAATATCACAGATGGGCGTCCAGTAGGAGGTGTTGGTGATTACTTTATTGTTGGTCACTTGGGGTTGATAGGGGAGGACGTTTCCTTCTGGAATCGTATCCACAACGCTGTCGGTAAAGAGGAGGTTAAGATTGGCCACGCCCAGTCCGTAGCCATTGTCTCTTTGTACGGGTTTTACGTAGTAGGTAATGCGGTAAAACTTGCCTGAGTCCAAGGGCTGGCGAAGCTCCCCGTGAAGGTAGTCGCGTAGGTAATCGCCGGCGCCGGTGTCGCCGAAGGCGCGTACCCCAGCAAAGCCCTTTCCATCGAAGGGGAGGGCATTGTTGGTAGCGGAGTCGCTTCCCGGAAATTTACACGGGTGGTAGTAGTCCACCTGGCCGAAGAAAAAATTCCAGGGCGCCACGTAGTCATTGAAGTTGGGACTATCGATGGGACAGCCCGCTGTGTTTTCCAGGCTTCCGTTAATCACGAGGTTTTGGGCCGGGGTGAAGGCTGGGGCTGCCAATAGAAGAACAAAAAGGAGTTTTCGCATAGTAATGCCGAATGGGAGGGTGCAAAATTGCATATTCCTCGGTATTTTTAGGGGGCTCACTTAGTAATCAAACCGTAAAAATAAGTAAACTTTGCCCAACCTGAATAAAGGACTTAAATAACGAGCAACTTGGAAACATCTTATTTCGTTCATCCCACGGCAGTTATAGATGAGGGGGTGAGCATAGGCGCCGGAAGTAAGATCTGGCATTTTAGCCATCTTATGCGAGGCTGTAAGCTGGGGGAGCAGTGCAATCTGGGGCAAAACGTAGTGGTGAGCCCGGATGTGGAACTGGGCCGGAATGTGAAGGTGCAAAACAATGTGTCCATTTATACGGGGGTGACCTGTGCTGACGACGTATTTTTGGGCCCCTCTATGGTGTTTACCAACATTGTGAATCCCCGTAGTGCAGTGGTGCGCCGGGGCGAATATGTAAGGACGCACGTAGGCAAGGGGGCCACCATAGGGGCCAATGCCACGATCGTATGCGGTCACGACATAGGCCCGTATGCCTTCATAGGAGCGGGGGCGGTGATTACTAAAGCCGTACCGGCTTTTGCCCTTTTTCTGGGAAATCCGGCCCGACACGTCGGTTGGATGAGTAAGTTTGGGCAGCGCCTGCAATTTGATGAAACGGGCAAAGCCCAGTGCCCGGAAGGAAAGGATTGGTATTTACTGGAAAACAATCAGGTTAAAAGTTTAGAACATGACCAATAGCGATACGGTGAAATTTGCCGTGGTAGGTTGCGGCCGGATCGGTAAGCGCCACGCGCAAATGATAGATAGACATCCAGAGGCAGAACTGGTGGCTCTATGCGATACGGCGGCCCAAGAGGAACTGGACCTGGCCGAATATAAAACCCCATTTTTCACTTCCCTCCAAGCGCTTCTGGAGGCCCAGCTGGAGCTGGACGTGGTGAATATAGCCACCCCCAATGCACTTCATGCCCCACAAGCTATAGCCGCTCTGCAAAATAAATGTCACGTGGTAGTGGAAAAGCCCCTGGCGCTGACCAAGGGCGACGCGGAGAAAACCATTTTCACGGCTTTGCATCACAACCGGCATGTTTTTGCCGTTATGCAAAACCGCTATTCTCCCCCTTCCATATGGCTTAAGGACATCCTTCAGAGCGGGAAGCTAGGCCGGATAAACCTGGTACAGATCAACTGCTTCTGGAACCGGGATGAGCGCTATTATAAGCCGGGGAGCTGGCACGGTAAAAAGGATTTAGATGGGGGCACGCTCTTCACCCAGTTTTCCCACTTTATCGACATCATGTATTGGCTCTTTGGTGATATCGAGAACATAGAGGCCCGTCTCAAGGATTTTAATCACCAGGAGAGTACGGAGTTTGAAGATAGCGGCGCGGTGAGTTTTAACTTCCTGGAAGGCGGTTCGGGGGTGCTTACCTTCACGACTTCCTGCTGGGATACCAACTTCGAGAGCAGCATAACTATCCTGGCAGAAAATGGTACCATCAAGGTAGGCGGGCAGTACATGAATGAGGTAGCGTACTGCCATGTGAAGGATTACGAGATGCCCGAGTTGGCCCCGTCTAATCCCGCCAACGATTACGGGCCCTTTAAAGGTAGCGCGGCCAACCATGTGCACTTGATCGAAAATGTGGTAGATGTTCTCAAGGGAAGGGACACCATAACGACCAATGCCTTGGAAGGCATGAAGATAGTAGATATCATAGAGCGGATTTACCAATCTGCTAAAAACCTATAAGTTTTATAGGAATTGCTTAGTTTTGCCTCGCTTTTAGGCAAGCTAGCGTATGGGTGATTCATTTTCTACCATAGCGGTATTCGGGGTGCTGCTGATCATGATTGTGGTCTTGGTGCTCGACCGGTTTAAGTCCTCCCTGGTTTTTCTGGTGGCGGCTTTATTGCTGGTAGGGGCCAGGATAATTCCCATGGAGGACTTCACCTCCGGCTTTGCCAATACCTCTATACTCACCATCTTTTTGTTGATCATTATTACGGGAGGGGTGAATGCGCATTTCAATGTAGCCGGCCTATTCAAGCAGCTGTTTGGCGGGGCGCGCAGTCTGCAAGGCTTTATCCTGCGTCTGGGAATGGGGGTAACCAGTCTTTCCGCTCTGATGAATAATACGCCGGTAGTAGCGGTGATGATGCCCCATGTTTATGACTGGGGCAAACGAAATGGGTATTCACCGGCTAAGGTGCTCATGCCCCTTTCTTTTGCGGCGATATTTGGTGGGGTTATTACGCTTATAGGTACTTCTACTAACCTGGTGCTCAATGGATTGCTAACCGCGAATGGCCACGAAGCACTGGCCTTTTTTGACTTTACCGCTCCCGGTCTTATGGTGGCAGGAGGCTCTTTGCTTACGATCACACTTTTAGCCCCTAGGCTATTAAAAGACAAGGGCGATGTGCTGAGTCAAGCGCAGGCTAAAAAACGGGAGTACCTGGTGGAAACCCGCATAAAACCTGGGGCTAAGCTGGTAGGACTTACCGTGGAAAAGGCCCGGCTGCGCAACCTTGAGGAGGCCTACCTCACGGAAATTATTCGGGCGGGATACCACGTGGCGCCCGTAGGGCCAGAAGAGCGCTTGGAGGAAGCCGATATTTTGCTCTTCGCCGGTAATACGGATTCCATAATTGAGCTGGTAAAGCGCAGTGAGGGATTGGAGCTTTCCAAAACATTGGAGTTTGACCTGGTGGATAATACGGAGGTAGTGGAAGCGGTAGTGGCTCAAAATGCCACCCTGGATCGGCGCAACGTAAAAGAGATCGGCTTTCGGGAAAAGTATGATGCTGCTATAATCGGTATTCACCGCCGTGGAGAAAGGGTGAGTGGTAAGATAGGCCAGCAAGAGCTGCGCTCTGGTGATTTGCTGATGATGGTGGCCGGAAGTGAGTTTCGCGAGCGCAATGCCCGTAGCCAGGATTTGGTGGTGATTAGTGCTCAGCCCCGCGAAGATGGCCTTAGCCAGCCCAAGCGCTGGCTTTTCTGGTTGCTTACCACGGGCTTAATAGGGCTGGCTGCCCTGGGTTGGGCCAGTCTGTTTGAAGCTCTTCTGGGCGTCGCCTTGGTACAGGTAAGTTTGGGGATGCTCACCCTGGAAAAAATTAAGCAATCCATCAGTCTGGACTTGCTTTTTATCCTTGTTTCTGCCCTGGCGCTGGGGCGTGCGCTTATTGATAGTGGGGCGGCGGATTGGCTTAGCCAGCAAATTTTTCACAACGCGGGGCAATGGAATTCGCTGGCTTTATTAGCCGGCATATTTGGGATCACCTTTTTGCTCACGTCTCTGGTCACCAATGTGGCCGCTGTATCCATCGTTTTCCCAATTTTATTTGGTTTGGCGGGGGCGGTAGGTATACCGGCTAAAGTATTGTTTTTAACGGCTGCCTTCGGGGCTTCTTGTTGCTTTGTTACGCCTTACGCTTACCAAACCAATCTGATGGTAATGGAGCTCGGAAAGTATAATTTTGCGGACTTTATCCGGCTGGGAATACCCGTTAGTATTGTTTACGCAGGCATTTACCTTACGTACGCTTATTTCGTTTACCTCATTTGATATTCATGAAGGAAGAAAAACTGCACATTATACCGCACCCACACCAAATCACCCGTGAAGACCGGCTTCGCCAGCAGGGCCACGCGGCGCCACTCCTCTGGTTTACGGGGCTATCCGGATCTGGTAAATCAACCCTGGCCAACGAGCTAGAACGCCGGCTACACGAACGGGGATACCGTACTTTTCTTCTCGATGGGGACAACATACGCTCCGGCCTAAACAGTGACCTGGATTTTTCCGAGGCCTCCCGGCAGGAAAACATCCGCCGGATAGCAGAGGTGAGTAAACTCATAACGGACGCGGGCTGCATCACGCTTTCTGCTTTTATTTCTCCCTATGCGCGGGACCGCGCCATGGTCCGTGACAAGTTAGGGCCGGATAATTACCTGGAGGTGTACGTGAACTGTCCCCTGGAAGTGTGCGAAGCCCGAGATGTGAAAGGCCTTTATGCCAAAGCACGCCGGGGAGAAATCTCCAATTTCACGGGCATAAGCGCCCCTTTTGAAGCACCGGAAAATCCTACTATCACCGTACCCACCCACGAAATAAGCCTTGATGAAGCTGCTCAGCGGGTGCTAGAAGCCATTGAACCCAAAATTAAGCTCAAAACCGTCAATTCATAGTTTTATGCGATACACGCTCAATCACCTCAAAGAGCTGGAAGCCGAAAGTATCTTCGTGATGCGGGAGGTCTTTGCCAAGTTCGATAACCCCGTCATCCTTTTTAGTGGCGGGAAAGACTCCATCGTCCTTACCCATTTGGCCCGTAAAGCCTTCTGGCCCGCTCGGGTGCCCATTCCGCTTATGCATGTGGACACGGGACACAATTTTCCGGAAACCATCGCCTTTCGCGATAAGCTCGTGGAAAAAATGGGGGTTAAACTGATAGTAGGCTCCGTTCAGGAATCTATCAACAAAGGCAGGGTAGCCGAAGAAAAAGGGAAAAACGCCAGTCGCAACGCGCTGCAAACCACCACCTTGCTCGACACCATAGAGGAGCAAAATATTGACGCAGCTATGGGCGGCGCCCGCCGGGACGAAGAAAAGGCCCGGGCCAAGGAACGCTTCTTTTCCCACCGGGACGATTTTGGCCAATGGGACCCCAAAAACCAACGCCCGGAACTTTGGTACCTTTTCAACGGCAAAATGCAAATGGGCGAGCACTTCCGGGTCTTTCCCATTAGTAACTGGACGGAAATGGACGTGTGGCAATACATCCTCCAGGAGCAAATCGAGATTCCTTCCCTTTACATTGCCCACGAACGGGAGGTGGTACGCCGCAATGATACCTGGCTGCCTGTTTCCGAATACATTCAATTAGAAGAGGGAGAAAAGACAGAAATCAAGAAAATTCGCTTCCGTACCTTGGGGGATATCACCATCACCGGCGGGGTAGAAAGTGACGCCGATACACTGGAAAAAATCGTAGAAGAAGTGGCCGCCGCCCGTCAAACCGAGCGGGGCAACCGCGCGGACGATAAACGCGGCGAAACCGCCATGGAAGACCGCAAGCGCCAAGGTTACTTCTAATAAAAACACCCCATTACCCACTTTAAAAAAATATTCCCATGAGCGATACACAATCTTATCTCGACATGCAGCTTCTGCGCTTCACTACGGCAGGAAGTGTAGATGATGGAAAATCCACCCTCATTGGCCGGCTGCTCTTCGATTCCAAGTCCATATTTGAAGATCAAATGGCCTCCGTAGAGTCCAGTAGCACCAAGCGAGGCCTGGATCACGTAGACCTGGCCCTATTTACCGATGGCTTAAAGGACGAGCGCGAACAAGGCATTACCATTGACGTAGCTTACCGCTATTTTGCCACACCTAAGCGAAAATTCATTATCGCAGACACCCCGGGCCATATCCAGTACACCCGCAATATGGTTACCGGTGCCTCCACCGCTAATTTAGCACTGATCCTGGTTGATGCGCGCAAAGGCGTAATAGAACAAACCTGCCGCCACTCCTTCATTGCCTCCCTGCTCCAGATTCCCCATTTGGTGGTATGTATCAACAAGATGGACCTGGTAGACTATACCGAAGAAGCTTACCAAAAGGTAGTGAGCCAGTTTGAAGATTTTGCCTCCAAGCTGGAAGTACCCGACATCCGTTTCGTACCCATCTCCGCCCTTCATGGCGATAACGTGGTAAACCGTTCCGAGAACATGCCCTGGTACCAGGGCGAAACGCTGCTACACACCCTAGAAACCATTCACATAAGCAGCGACCTGGATCATGTCAACGTGCGTTTTCCCGTCCAAACGGTAATTCGTCCGCACAGTGATGAGTACCACGACTACCGAGGTTATGCCGGCCGCATCGCCGGAGGCATCATGAAGCCCGGAGATGAGGTAGTGGTCTTGCCCTCCGGCTTCAATTCCCAAATCAAATCTGTAGACACCTTCGAAGGGCCGGTAGAGGAGGCATTTGCCCCCATGTCCGTTACCATCACCCTGGCGGACGATATCGATGTGAGCCGGGGCGATATGATCGTAAGGCCCAATAATCAGCCCCAGGTAACCCAGGATATAGACGTTATGCTGTGCTGGCTTAACAATAAAGGCCCCCAGCCCCGCGCCAAATATCTGGTCCAGCACACTACCAATGAGGCCCGTTGTATGCTCAAGGAGATACTATATAAAGTAGACATCAACTCCCTCCACCGGATTGAGGACGATAAAGAGATAAGCATGAACGACATCGTTCGGGTTCGTCTCCGCACCACCAATCCCTTTTTCGTAGACGAGTACGCTGAAAACCGCCATACCGGCAGCCTCATTCTTATTGATGAAAGCACCCACGAAACGATAGCCGCCGGGATGGTGAAATTCTAGCCCCCTTTACCGGCTACATCAAGCCTTAAAAAAAGCCTCCCTACGCTGCGTAGAGAGGCTTTTTTTTGGCTAGGCCTCATCGGCCAAATGTGCTTCGGACAGGTATTAGGCTTTAAAGATTTTTTTGAACCAGCCCTTCTTCTTTTTGCTTTTCCGCTGGGCGGGATCGTCTTCATCGTTGTCGTAATAGCCATAGCCGTAGGTCTCCCCGTAGCCATATCCGTAACCATAACCATAACCATAACCGTAGCCGTAACCGTAGCCATAGCCTCGTTTGGCTTGCGCATCATTAAAGAGGATGGAAATATTCTTTACCCGCTGGTTTTCAAACTGGTCGTTGATAAGTTCCAATGCTTCCTTCCGAGTATAGTCCTGCCGCACCACGTAAAGGGTTACATCCGCCATCTGCATAATCTGTAGGCTATCCGCTACAATGCCCACCGGAGGGGTATCCAACACGATGTAGTCATAATGGGCCTTTAGTTCCTCCAGTAAGTTTTTAAACTCATCCGAGAGAATAAGCTCAGAAGGATTAGGCGGTACGGGCCCGGCCGAGATGATATCCAGATTATCGTATCCGGAAGCCTGGGTTATCTCTTGGAGGTTGCTCTGGCCGATTAGGTAATTGGTAAGTCCCAAGTCATTGGTGAGTCCAAAGTCGTTGTAAATCTTTGGCTTCCGTAAATCTACTCCCACCAGCACTGTCTTAGAGCCCGCCATGGCCTGGATGGAGGCCAGGTTAATGGAGCAGAAGGTTTTACCCTCCCCACCGATAGAGCTGGTAATCAGGGATATCTTTCCTCGTTGTTTGGCTTCCTTAGAAAAGAGGAATTGCAGATTGGTTCGTATAGCCCGAAACCCTTCGGCAATAGGGCTTTTGGGGTTGTCGTAAGCCACCAGGTTGGTACTCTTCCGGCTGTGCGCTACCGCGCCCAGCACCGGGATG
>JAVLBR010000075.1:0-10107 GCA_031581125.1 Schleiferiaceae bacterium
GGTCCTTTACCTCCACGGCATCAATGGCTTTAAAGACTGGGGCGGCGTACCGCTCCTGATGGCCCATCTGGCCGCAGAAGGCCTGGCGGTGCTCAATTTCAACTTTTCGCACAACGGCACCCTTCCCTCCCGCCCCACCGAGTTTGCCGCTTTGGAAGCCTACCGGGAAGACAATTACCGCAAGCGGCAGTACGATCTGGAACAGATAGAAGCCTTTGTGCGCCATCACGGAAAAGACCTGGGGATTGCGGAGCTGCCCCTTTACTTAATCGGGCACAGCCGCGGCGGTGCGGATGCCCTGCTCTACGCAGCCCATCACCATAGTGTGGCCAAATGGGTCACGTGGTCGGCCCCCAGCCATACCCAAACGCCCTGGCTCAAATGGGATGCCGAAACGCTCCAAAAATGGCAGCAAGAAGGGGTCATTTACCGCCCCAACGGCCGCACGGGCCAGGACATGCCCATAGGCTACCAGCTCTACGAAGAGCATCGCCAGCACCGCGACGCGCTGGACCTGGAAAAAGCGGTCCGCGGCCTTAAAAGTCCCGGCCTTATCGTCCACGGAGAAGCCGACGAGGCGGTGTTCGTAGAGGCCGCTTACACGCTTAAAAGCTGGTGCCCCTCTGCCGCGGTGGAAGTCATACCGGGCACCGGACATACCTATGACCGGAAACATCCCTGGGAGTCAGAGGAACTCCCCGCCGCCAGCCGGCAGGCGCTGCATAGTACCCTTCAATTTTTACGCGCTGACCTCCCCTGAAAATTGTCTTAGCACTCCTTGCCCCACAGGGAAATGAACTTTCACAGTGTAGTCCAATAAGACAACTTTTCCGTATCTTTGCGTCATGGCCAAAAAAAGAAAACTCTTCTTTTTTAAGAACTACTTTGAATTGTTCTTTGACGGTCTTGATAAAAAAGTGCAATCTAAGGTATTATGGACTTTCAGACTAATTGAAGAGCTAGACCGGATTCCAGACCGGTATTTGAAACACCTGAAAAACACCTCGGGACTATATGAAATAAGGGTTCAAGTTGGAAATAACATCTTCCGGTTTTTCTGCTTTTTTGATATTGACAATATCGTAGTTGTCGGACATGGATTCCAAAAGAAAACTCAGAAGACACCTAAACGAGAAATTGAAAAAGCGGAAAGGATAAAACAAGCATATTATGACAGTAAAAAATAAGCAATTAAAAAGCCTTGACGAGTTTATTGACGAGAAAATAGGCAAGTCAGGAAGCAAGAAGCGAGACGAATTTGAAAATGACTACGACTCCTTTAAACTGGGCGTCCTCATTCAGCAAGCTCGTGAAAACAAAGGCCTCACTCAAGAACAGCTTGCCGAATTAGCCGGTACCAATAAGTCTTATATTTCCAAATTGGAGCGTGACCTTAAAGACATTCGCTTCTCGACGTTACAGAGAATTATCAATGAAGGCCTCGGTGGACATTTGGACATTTCAATTCGATTTGACTAAGAAAAAAACCGGGTGTCAACAACCAATAAAGCCAAGTTTATTTTAATCCCGTCCCGGTGCAGCATTGACGATTAAAAACAACCCTTCCGTTTCTTAACAACACCCAGGATCAAGCCCTTATTCTGTAATTCTCAAAGCCTTACCAAGTGCCTGTCCATACCGTCGAGTGTCTAAGCTAGAAAGTTCGAGAGTCTCGCCGGTGGCGAGACGTAGCTTTAAAAATCAAGGAGTCCCGAATGCTTTCGGGATGACTGTTTTCAAAGCAAGCATAACGCAGCTATCGGACTTTATAGACAGACACTACCACGCCCTCCTATTTTCCCCATCTTTGCCCGCCCAATGGAAGACCTCCATCGCCACAAAGGACAGCGCAACGCCCTGGTCAAAAAGCTGGTCAGCAAAGGCATTCGCGACAAAGCCGTGCTCAAAGCCATCGGCACCGTACCGCGCCACCTTTTCCTCGATAGCAGTTTTGAAGGCTATGCCTACCAAGACAAGGCCTTTCCCATCGCCGCCGGGCAAACCATCTCCCAGCCCTACACCGTAGCTTTCCAAACTGAAAAACTGGCGCTATCCCCCGGCCAGCGCGTGCTGGAGGTAGGAACGGGCAGTGGCTATCAAGCCGCCATTCTGGCCCAGATGGGCGTCAAAGTATACAGCATCGAGCGGCACAAGGCCCTTTTTGACCATACCCGCACCTTGCTCCGGCAGCTCGGGTACAACGTGCACCTAAAGTACGGTGATGGCTACCAGGGCTTGCCCAGCCAGGCGCCTTTTGACGGCATCGTGGTCACCGCCGGAGCGCCTTACATTCCCCAGCCCCTGGTGGCGCAATTACGAACCGGTGGGCACCTGATAATCCCGGTGGGCACCTCCGTTCAGAAAATGTACCGCCTTCGCAAAGAACCCGACGGCAGCACCCAGCAGGAAGATTGGGGCGACTTTCGCTTCGTACCCCTCCTGAGCGATAAGGAATCTTAATCCCGCACCCGAACCGGCCCCGTAAGCATAAAGCCCTGCCCATTAAAGTGAAACGGAAAGCGCCACCGCTCCACCGTCTGCATCTCCTCCTCTTCTATAAGGACTTGCCAGGTACCGTGCAAAATACCGATGGTATCCCGTGAGCGCCGGTAACTAAAATGCAGCGGCACCACCCTTATCCCCCTGACCTGTTCCTGTAGCAATTGTTGCTGCAGCCCGCTCGTTTTCCGGTAAAATTGACGGTACAGCGCCTCATAATTTTGGTCTACGTGAAGCTTAGCTTCTTCGGTTTTTCGGTAAGACCAGCCCTGCACCTCGAAAAGGTTCTTCCAGGTTTTTATCCGGATATACTCTACTTTGGGCGCCGCTGCCGTATCCGTCAGGTAGCGAAACACTTCCTGCCCAAACCCCCTAATGGCCTCATCGGGCTGCGCCTGCATTCCGGCACTACCGCCCAGTAGGAGGAGGCACCAGGCCCAGGCCTGCCGGCCAAATGTGAATTGCTTTGCGATCATAAAGTCGGTTTTTTAGCCCCTTTCCGGCATCCGGGACGGTCAGCGCTGGGCCTACCCGCCCATTTGCCGCCAGTGGCGCGCCAGTAAATTAAGGTCATTTCCCAGTCGATAATCTTTGGCATAGAGCAAGTTAAGCTTACGTAAGTGATGACTTTCCATGTGCTGCCGGCCTCCTACGGGAATCACCGCGGGCGGTAAGGCGGGCAATGCCTCTGTATACCCACGGGGATGATAGCCCACCCAGGTACGTTTGCCCAGCAAGCACAAGGCCCCCATCTGCCATAGGCCTACGGGCCGGTGCATGCACCACATCAAAACAGGACCCAATACAAGCACGGCCAGGGCCAGTCCCATGTCCAGGAGACGCTTGGCCCGGCGATTGGTAGACTTAGAAATAGCATTAAAGCTCATCGCATACCAGCCCTCCGGCGCATAAATAGCATTGCTACCAATGATAAAAGAGCTGGAAGGTGGTGCTATCTTGACCTCTACTTCCTGGAGGCGCTGCAGCTCCCGAAAAATCCGCTCCGAACGGACGTTGAGGGAACAAAAAACCACTTCCTGAATGCCAAATACCCGGCAGAGCGCCGGCAGGTCGTCCATGCTTCCGGTGAAGCGCTCATCGCCCTGGGGCGCCGTACTCACCCAGCCTATGAACCCGGTTTGGGGATCAGATTCGCGGATCAGTTGCTCCACGCGGCGCAATTCCTCCGGCTCGCCCACGATAAGGCGGCGCCGGGCCCCCTGTTGAAGCGACAGATCGGGCCAGCCCGTAAGCCGGTAGGCCAGATAGCGCCAGGCGGGAAGCGCCAGGCCGGCAAAAAAAGCCCCCAGCACGATGATGGCCCGGGAAAAGCGGTAATTTTCCGGCAAAAGACTGTAGACCACCAGGATAGCCACCGTCCCCAAGAAAATGCCCCGCAGCACCTGGATGAGCCGGGGCCGGCGGTCGTACACGCCGCTCAAAAAGCAGCCCACCAGCCAGAAAGTGATGTAAGCGGGAAAGGCCCACTGCAGGAGCTCATCCGGATACTCCCCGCCTCGCACAAAGCGGTGGTTTTCTTCCCAGTAATTGGTGATGTACAGCAGGCCCGCCAGGAGAAAACCGGCATCCAGCAGCGGGGCGGCCAAGCGCTGCCCCAACCGCTGCAGAAAAGCCAAAAAGGCCCGGAGGTAAATACCCACCTGAATGACCGCCCCAAAAAGCCTTGCGTAGCGCTGGCCAAAGTGCTTTTGGGCAAAAATGACCATGGCCCCGTAAAATACCCGCACGTAGTTGAGACTACCTTTTTTGGTGCTTTCACCTTTGTAGTGAATGATTTGGCTTTCCGCCAGGTAATAGTTCTGATACCCCGCCTTAAACAGGCGGTAACTCAGGTCTATGTCTTCCCCGTACATAAAGTAGTCTTCATCGAGGTAACCTACTTCTTTCAGCACCTTACGGGGCATCATCAGATAGGCACCCGCCAGCACCTCCACTCGCTGATTTTCCTGGGAATTGAGGTGGCCCATGTAGTAATAGGCAAAGCGCCGCGAACGGGGGAAAAGCTTCGTAAGGCCAGACAGCTTAGCAAAGGCCACGCCAGGGGTGGGCAGCCCGCGCTTGCTTTCCGGCAGGTAGCGGCCCCGGCCGTCCAGCATACGAATACCCAGCCCACCCGCATCGGGATGCGCTTCCAGGAAAGCCAGGGAGCGCGTAAAGGTGTCTTCCTGCACCACCGTATCGGGATTGAGCAGCAATACGTACTTGCCTTGCGCCCGGCGGAGCGCCTGGTTATTGGCCCGGGAAAAGCCCGGATTGTCTTGGTTTTCGATGAGCTTCACCGGCGGGAAATCCCGCTTAACCATGGCCACGCTTCCGTCCACACTATGGTTGTCTACTACCCACACCTCCGCCTCTATCCCCTCCAGGGCCTGAAATACAGATTTTAGGCACTGCTCGAGGAAGTGTTTGACGTTGTAGTTAACAATTACAATGCTGAGCTGCATGCCTGGAGAAAAAGACGGTAAAAGAAAAGCGCAGTCCGCAGGGGATCTGGGCCATTCGGGGTCAACGAAAAGGCCCGGTGCCTATTGCCCAAACTGCTCTATAATGGCCTCGCTTACCCCGGTATGGCTGAAACCACCGTCGTGATAAAGGTTTTGCATGGTAACCCGCCGCGTGTAGTCGCTGAAAAGGGACACCGCGTAGTCGGCGCAATCATCAGCGGTAGCATTACCCAGCGGGCTCATTTTTTCGGCGTAGTCGATGAAAGCATCAAAACCCTTTACCCCGCTGCCGGCGGTAGTGGGGGTAGGCGACTGAGAGATGGTATTCACGCGCACTTTTTTACGCGTACCCCAGTGATAGCCGAAGCTCCGGGCAATGCTTTCCAGGTAAGCTTTGTTATCGGCCATGTCGTTATAATCTGGAAAGGTGCGCTGGGCGGCGATGTAGGTGAGGGCCAAGATGCTGCCCCATTCATTCATGCTGTCTCTTTTCCAGGCGGTTTGCATCACTTTGTGAAAAGAAGCGGCCGAAACGTCCCAGCCTTTGGCCAGCCAGTCGTGATTAAGGTCGGTATAGTGCTTGCCTTTGCGCACGTTCACGCTCATCCCTATGCTGTGGAGGATAAAGTCCAGCTTGCCGCCCAGCTGCTCCTCCGTCTGGGCAAAGAGCTTATCGAGATCCTCCATTTTGGTGGCATCCGCAGGGATCACCTCCGCGCCGGTCTTTTCGCCCAGGCGCTGAATGGCCCCCATGCGCATGGCCACGGGAGCATTGGAGAGCACAAATTGAGCGCCCTGTTCGTGGGCCTTTTCGGCTATTTTCCAGGCGATAGATTCTTCGTTGAGCGCGCCGAAAATGATTCCTTTTTTTCCGGCTAAAAGTTGATGAGCCATAGCTTTGCTTAAAGTTTTAAAAGGGCCAAATTTAGGGTTTTACTGTTTGTCCATAAATGCCAGGAAGTCCCGCATCGCTTCCTGGCTTATCACCTTGCGGGTTTTGATTTGCCCGCCCCTGTCGCGGTCCTGGGCTTGATAATCATAAAACCGCTCCGCTGGCACCAAGCGCACCTTTACGCCGGCCAGCGATTTACGGCGGGCCACCTCATAGTTTTTATGGCGTTCGCTGAGAAAAGCATCGATGGCGTAGGCGATCGTTTCCTCAGCGGGGGGCTCCGGGCCATCGTAGCCCAGCACCCACTGGTGGTACCACTTATCCTTTTCTCCTTCCACCGCTGCCAGGCTAAATTCCTTTACCGGCAGCTGGTGCTCTTGCTGCAGCATCTGAATGCATTCATTCATCCGGGACTCGGTAAGCTGGCTGCCCACTACATTCAGAAAGTGCTTGGTCCGTCCGCTGATCTTAATTTCGTTGTGCTTGCGGCTGGTAAAAGTGATGGTATCGCCGATCAGGTAGCGGTAAGTACCGGCCACCGTGGTGATCAGTAAGGCGTATTCCTGGCCCTCTTCCACTTCATTAAGGGTGTGGATCACGGGGTCATCTAGCAGTTCGGCCTGCTCGTCGAAGCCTCGCTTATCAAAGGGAATAAACTCAAAGAAAGTTCCCTGGCCGGTGGCCAAACGCATGTTGAGCGTCCCGGGCCGGGCGGTGTAAGCGAAAAAACCTTCGCTGGCCAGGTAGGTGTCCATGATGATCACTTCGCGGCCAAAGACTTCCTCAAACTTATGCCGGTAGGGGGCGTAGGCCACCCCACCTGGGGTGTACACCTGCAGGCCCGGCCAGATGTCGTGAATGGTGTTGAGCCCGTGTTTTTCGATGATGCGCCGGAGCATAAGCAGCACCCAGCTGGGAATACCGTTGAGCACTCCTATATCCCAGCCCGGCGCCTCTTCGGCGATGCGTTCTATCCGCTTGTCCCAATCGGCTATGCGGGCTATCTCCGGGCCCGGCCGGTAAACGTTCTCAAACCAAGAAGGGATATTGGCCGCGGTGATGGCACTGATCTCGCCTTCCCGGTGGGGGCCTATTTTTTCGAGCTGGGTATGACTGCTGAGGGCCAACATTTCCCGCTCAAAAAAGGCTTCCGGCATATCAAAATGGCTTATGCTGGTGAGTTGCGCCACACTGACGGAGCGTATGGCCTCCAGCATACTCTCCGTGACGGGAATACGTTTGGGTTCTCCGCCCGTGGTACCACTGCTCCGGGCAAAATAAGGGGGATGGCCCGGCCAAAAGATATCGGGGTAGCGCAAGCCTTGCCGCCACCAGCGCTGATACATTTTGTCATAATCACTCAGCGGGAGGCGGCGCTGGAAAGCCTTTATGAAATTGCTACTTTCCAGCAAGCCTTCAAAGTGGTAATATTTACCCAGCGCGGTATGGCGGGCCGTGCGGAGGATATACTTGAGCTGCTCTTGCTGCTCCTGCCAGGGGTCGCGGTCTTGCTGACTTAAAAAGGCCTTCCATTCCAGCCCTTTTTTGATCATGGTACCTATTAAATTCATGTGGCGAAGAAAGTTGGGACGGATTGGTGATCGCTGTGGCCGGTTAAAGGTACTACGCTTCCCCCACTCAAGCAGCTTCCTCTTGTTTGCGCCGGATTCGGGCGGCAGGACTGCCTTTTTTGTTGATCAGATAGATTCCCGACAAAATAGCCAGCATACCGCCCAGATGGTACCAGCCAATAGCCTCCCCATCTGCATACCCCCAAAACAGCGCCACGACGGGTATCAGATAAGTGACACTGGCCGCAAAAAGAGAGCTGGAACCTTTGATAAGATAGCTGAAGATCACAATAGCCAGGCTGGAGCCCAATATCCCCAAAAGCACTACGTAAAATAAATGTAACCAGGCCTGAGGATCAGTTTGCATGACCTGCACAAAATCGGTAGTGAGTACGTAAGCCCCGGAAAGCGGGCCTACTGCGGTGAGGCTAAAAAGAGTGATGGCCACCGGGCGCACCTCGGTAAGGCGGGTATTGATCACATTAATGCTGATGGCGTAGCAGATGGTAGCCAGGATAGGGAATACCCCGTAGAGCAAGCGCTCCCCGTCTACGCTGGCATCGGGCACCAACAGCCATACCGCCCCGCCCAGCCCCAGGAAAATGCCCAGCACACTAAGCCAGCGCACCCGAATACCAAACCATACCAGGCCGATAATCAAGGTAAACAGGGGCACCATGCTATTGAGAATGCCCACCAGAGAGCTATCGAGCCGGGTCACGGCCAGGGGAAACAGGGTGTAAGGAATGGCATTGCCAAAGAGGCCCACCGCAATGACCGGCCAGAGGTGCTTCCGCCGAAAGTGGCGATAGTGGCGAAAGGCTAGGACAGCGGTAAAAATCCAGGCCGAAGCAATGCGGATAAAGCTTATTTGGCTGTAGCTAAAGCTTTCCAGGCCACGCTTCATTAAAATAAAGGAGCTGCCCCAGGTGAGCGCCAAAATTAAAAAGAGGGTCCAGGCCACGGGCCTGGAGAGCTTGGGGTCGGTCATGTAGATGGGTTTGGAAGGGTATACAGCGCTTTAGCCCGGGGCTTAAAAGTAACATCTGAACGGGAAGCAACAGCCGGATAAGCTTAGTGTTTGGCCCCGCTAGCGCCATAAGCGCAAAAAGCTACCGGCGGCCGGGGGCACATTTGGCCGGCAGGCCTCGCTAAGCCCTACAAGGGCGCCAGCTCGGCGGGCCAATCTATCCCATCAAAGTTTCCGGAAGTCATGATGAGTAGGGTGCCCGGGCCGCTGAGCTTCTCACGGGCCCAAGCCCGGACCTCTTGGGAGCTATTGGCTACGGTGAGGCGTGGGGCGTCAAAGGCTTGGCGCACGTCGTCCACACTCAGGGCGGGCAGCTTTTTGTGGGCCACTACCGCTGGATTAAAGTACACCAGGGCCTCGGTGGCCTGGGCCAGCGTGCCCTGGTAATGGCGGATAAAATCGCGACTAAGGCTGCTAAAGGTATGCAGCTCCAGGCAGGCATAAACGGGCTGCGCGGGAAAGGCTTCCGCCACCGCTTGCACCGAAGCGCGCACCTTGGATGGCGCGTGCGCATAATCGCGAAAGGCCCGGCGCTGGTCTTTTTCCCAGAGGGGCTCCAGGCGCATGCTGGCGCCTTCGAATTCTACGATAGCCTCGTAGAATTCTTCGTTGGTAAGCCCTATTTGGTTGCATATCCAGCGGGCCCCCTCCAGGTTATTCATATTGTGGCGGCCAAAGATCTGTAAGGGGATGGGGCCTTCGGAGGTTTGCAGGGAAAACTGCCCTTGCTCCACGGTATATTCGGGGTAGCCGTAGGGAAACTTTTTAACCTCGTTCTCACATTCGTCCAGCACCCGGCTTACTTCGGGATCGGCCTCGTTATATACCACGGCCCCGCCGGGGGCCACGGCTTCCAGCAGGAGCTCAAACTGGCGGTAGTATTGCTCATACTGGGGAAATACATTGTAATGATCCCAGGCAATACCGCTGAGCAGGGTAATATTGGGATGATAATGCAGGAACTTGGGCCGGCTATCCAGGGGCGAGGAAAGGTACTCATCGCCCTCCAGGATGATAAATTCATTGTGCTCGGTAAGGCGCACCATGGTATCAAACCCTTCGAGCTGGGCGCCTACCATGTAGTCGGCATCGCGGCCGTGGTAATGCAGCACGTGGAGGATCATGGCCGTGATGGTGGTTTTGCCGTGGCTACCGGCTATCACCACGCGGGTCTTGTGCTGGCTTTGCTGGTAGAGAAACTCCGGGTAGCTGTAAACCGGAACCTCCAGCTCCTGGGCCCGAAGGAGCTCGGGATTATGGCGGCGGGCGTGCATACCCAGGATCACACAATCCAGGCCGGCATGAATGCGCTCGGGCTCCCAGCCGGCCGCGGGGGGCAGCAATCCAGCTTGGTCGAGGCGGCTGCGGCTGGGTTCAAAAAAAGCATCATCGCTACCACTTACCTGGTGGCCCTGGCGGTGCAGTTCCAGGGCCAGATTGTGCATGGCGCTACCGCCAATGGCTATGAGGTGCACTTTCATAAGGGAGTATCTTTGTGGGGCAAGGTCTTAAAAAAGCCCCGCACTAAGGGAGGGCGCGGGGCTTTTCTTGCTTGAAGGGAAACAAGAGAATGGTTTGTATCTGTCCAAACAGTAGAGTGTCTGTTCTAGAAAGTTCGAGAGTCTCGCCAGTGGCGAGACGTAGCTTTGA
>JAVLBR010000076.1:0-9655 GCA_031581125.1 Schleiferiaceae bacterium
CCACCCTGGCCCGCGGGATAGCGGTGGGCGACCAGCTCGAATACACAGACGAAGTCACGCTGGGGCAGAGTATAGCCCGGCGGGTTCCTTACGAGGGGTGATGGGGAGTTGCTCCTCATGCGACCGAACTTGTAATTGCTTAATGTTCTGCAAGCTGTGTCTTTTCGCAGGATTCGTTCTGAATTGCGCATGAGCTAATCGCAGTGGCTGGATAGAATGTGATGGGGCGGGAGGCCATTGGTTCTTTTTCGATGTTTCGGCTCCCTAAATCCTCCCTAGGGGTAACTTTGGGCCGCGTCTGGCCCGGCGGAGTTCAGTTTTTTGGAAACTTGCCCCTCTTGAGTGGTCTCTTTCGCTGGGTTAGTAGTTGGAAAGCTTACTAGAGGGGTAGTCTGGCAAGGGGCGAGACAATAGGCCTGTAATGCGATCGGCTTTTTTCAGCACACAAGGACTTTCGCCAATGATTAGCAAAAGGCCAACAGAATGATGCCTCCACGCTGCATGGCATCCATGTTACATCAAAGGGATATGAGGCGGTGATGCCGCTTCAGGGAGGCTAAAATCCCCCAAACCCGTACCTTGCTTTCCCACACATACTCAGCAGTCCAAAACCAAATGCCCCGCCAGCCAAGGGTCAATATTTGCTTCTTACCAGCACGCGTAGCCCTTCCCGACCCACTAGCACCGGCTACGATTGCGCCCAGCAGCACCTCATGTTCAGTTGGAGCGCAGCAGAAATCTCGCCGGAGGCACAAGCTGGATGGTGATATATTATTGATTTAACCCTCTGAATTTGCCTGTTTTTGGATTCGTGGGCGAGTAAGTTCCCTTCCAGGACTTCGCTTAGCCAGCATACCAGAAAAACTGTTAATTTTGTGAAAATGACCTAGCCAATGGATGTACAAGCCGAAAAACTTCATTTGATCCGGTGGATCACTCAACTTACTGATGAAAGCGTAATCGCTAAGATCAAGGCTTTGCGTGAGGGTAAAACAGATTGGTGGGATGAGATCAGCACAGAAGAAAAAGCAGAGATTGAAGAAGGTCTGGCCCAAGCGGACCGAGGGGAGCTTCGCGATCATGATGAAGTAACGGCAAAGTACGATAAATGGCTCTGAAGATCGTCTGGACCCCACGGGCGGAAAAGGGCTTTGAAAAAATCTTAGCTTACATACAAGAAAACTGGACCCAGCGGGAGGTGCAAAACTTTATCCGGGAATCCTTCCGATTTTTTGCGCTGCTGACCGAGCATCCGGAAATTCTGGAGAAATCAGATAAGCAAAGGAATGTATACCGCGGTCCAATGGACAGCCATAATATTTTGACCTATCGCATCAAGCCCCGAAAAAGGCAAATCGAGTTATTGAACATACGCTCGGCCAGGCAAAAGCCCTTGAACAAGTGACGATACGGGAAGAGGAGGTATTCGCCTTTCATCCCTCAAGTGCCCACATCCCCCCGCCTCCCACCTTTATCTTAGCCACGAGAGCGGTCGCGCGGCCATGAAAGACAAACCGCGGTGGGTGTATGGAAGTTTCGGTTACCCCGAAAAAGACTTCCCGGGTAAATTCCAGCCGCAGCGCTTGAAGTGGAAGAAAACGGTTTTTTCCTATTTTCGAGCACGTCTTACCCTATAAGCTATGAAAAACCAAGACCAAAAGCCCGAAAAGACCATTCGCAAGGCTGCCCGGGCGCTTCTCCGGGAAGGACAATCGCGCCAGGCCGCTTACGAGGCGCTTCGCAAAGAATACCCGCCCCGGGAGGTGGCCCGGGTTTTGGACTACCTACCCAGTGCTGCCGCCCGGCAGAAATACGGTCCTTACAATAATCTTCTGCTTGCTATCCTCATGCTCAATTTGGGTTTTATCCTCTGGCAGGGCTGGGATCAATGGTCGTTTTCGCTTTACAGTTTTGCGCTCATCCAGTTGTTGATGATCAACGCAGTGGCGCGGAGGCAAACCCGCTATTACACCTGGGTGTCGGTATTGAGTGGCGTTAATCTTCTGACCCTGGGCGCTTTGGTTATGAACAGTTCGCAAACGCTGAACGGGCTTTTCTGGGCAATGGCAGCGCTTAATCTGGTCTTGCTGATCATGCCCCTCTGGGTGGGGCCCAAGCTTACGCCGCCCGTGCAGGAAGTGAAAGAAACTTACACCAGCAAAAGCGGCCGGTCCAAAAAGCGCCCGGCCTTTCATTTTCCCGATTAGGGGCAGTGTCCATATCTTTTAAGCCTTAGTACAGTCCCCGGCGGAAGCGCCGCAGGATGTCGTCGATATCGATATTGAGAACGAAGCGCACATTGCTCAAATAATGGGGTTCTTGCCAATAGTGGCGATCAGAAGCCGCCAGGGGAAAGTACACTTCGGCAAAGTCGGTGATCAGCCCCAGCCGCGCGCCATAGCCCCAGTAAAAGTCGCCATCGGCCCAGCCCATGTCCCCGTAGAGCCCCACTACCGAATAGAGCGGGACGGTGAGGCTGCTGGTAAGCATCCACTTATCGGCGCGAACACCGGTGAAATTTTTAAACCCGCCATCACTTACGAAAAACTGGCGGGCCCATACCCCGCTGGTGTCGCTGCGGCCAAAAAGCTGATAGTCGAAAAGGTAATCGGGGCGGGCGCTCAGGCCAAAACTGTAGAAATTATCCTTATGGCCTTCTCGCAGAAAGTCATTGCGCAGAAATACCCCCCCAAAGGTCCGCCAGATGAGCCACTTCTTATTGAATAGGAGCCAACGCTGGTCCAGGCTGGCGTAGGCTTTGGCAAATTTATCCGCATACTCCAGGTCTACCTTGAATATGGTCGGGTCCAGAATGGCCGTTTTTTCCAGGCGGTAGCCCAGCTGGGCTACTTGATAATCGGCTAGGTTGTACCGGGCTTCTGGACCGGCATCGGCGGGCCGTTCCCGCCACACGCCCACCCCCCGGAGGCGAATATTCTGGAGGAGCGGACTGCGAGGATAGGGTTTTCGGAGCCGAAAATTGATCCCGGGCGAGAGGCGTAAATAGGCCAGGTCCCGGTCGTAATGGTAATAGCGGCCAAAAACCCCGGCCGAGATTTGTCGCACTCCCTTCCAGCGGGGCGTCACCCAGTTGCCCACCAGGGAGCCCAGGCCGGTCAGTTCGCCGGTACCCGTACTCCATTCGGGCAGGAAATTGTACTCCCATTGTTTATCTACCAGGAGGGAGGCATTGGAAAACTGCATGCCCAGTAGCAGTTTATCGTAGGCATTATAGGAGGCAAAGGGGGTATAGAAAATCTGCGTAGCGTCCGGCAGTTCAAAGTTGTTGTAAAACTGAAACCGCAGCGGCTCCGTACGTTTAAACAGGGAGCGCTGGTACACCCGGTTATTGCGCGGGTTGTACTCCGGCTGGTAGAGATGGGCATTGAGCACCACCTTATCGTATTCCTGGTGGTAGAGCTGTACTGTTTTTTGGCCTTGGTGGCCGGCAAACCATTCCGTGAGCACTGCCTTGCCGTCCCGATAGCCGGTAAGCGAGTAGGGAATGGCCAGCTGGCCGGTATTCTTCACCGTAGCGGTGCTTACGGTGGCGCAGTGTTCGGTTTTTACCAGGCGGTAATCGTAGGGACCGGGCTGGGGGAGAAGGCTGTCAAAAAACCAGCCGATGGGTTTTACCGCAAAAAAGTCCAGGGCCCTCGTCAGGCTATCGGGCGGGGGGCGGAGCTGCTGGTTGTGCCGCCAGTAGCGGCGTATTCCGCGCGCAAAAGCGCCCCGGCTCAGGTAATCTCGCAGGTGGCTTAGGGCCAGGAAGCTTTTGGCCTGGGTCACCGCTTCAAAATTGAGGCGGGAAAGGGAATCGGCGGGCGTCTGGAGCGCCTGGGCCAGCCCCTGGCGGGCCAGAAACTGGTAGAGAAAACGGTTGCGATAGGGCTGGGCAAAGGCGTCTAACTGCAGCAACTTACCGATCCAGCTATCCCCATAAGGCACCCAGCGTTCTTCCGGATATTCGGTTTCTACAAAATGCTGCTGAAAATAATAGGGCAAGCCCTGCGCCAGCCAGGGATGGCGCACCGGATGGGGATGCAGGGTGTAGCGAAAGGCGGCCTGGGCCTGGGCATGCGCCAGGGCCCGCGCCAGTTCAAATGGGCTTTTGACTGCCGGCAGGCTCAGCAGGCCGGCGCTCTGGTAGGGCACTCGCTTATCGGGCAAGGCCAGGATGGTGTGCGCCTCCCCGAGCGAATCGCCGCACTGCCGGTAGAAGTAGCCCGCTACCTGCTCCTGCAGGGTGGGCAGTAAAGCTGCCAGCCGCGGGCGCCTTCCGTGGCTCACCCAGCGGCGGCCCTGCGGTAGGGCGCCGTAGTGAAACTGCCGGGAAGCGTGCAGCTGAAGACTCCGTGCCGTGCCCTCGAAGTGGTAGTGTCCGGGGCTCAGGGAGTCCCGCTGGGGCAGATTGCTTACCACCTCGTAGCGGGCCGGCAGGCGGATGTCTACTTTCTGCCGGGCCCGCCGCAAATAGCGCTGGTGGCGATAGCTCACCGGCGCAGTCTGCCAGGCACTATCGGCAAAAACAGGGATCCGTGGTAAATAATCTACCAGGCTGATAAGCCCGGGCTGCCAGCCCTGCTGAAGCAAAGCACGGCGCGGTAAGCGAAGCTGGTAGCTTACCTCCAGGCGCACTTGCCCCGCTGGAGCCGCCGCCGGCAGAGGCAAGCGCCAAAACGCGCCCGCCGTATCTCCCGGCGGCAGCGTCTTTCCGTTGAGGCGAAGCTTGCTCAACCGGCAGTAGCCCCGGGCCGAATCGGGCGCAAAGTGCGCGTCCATCAGTTGATAGTTGAGCAGCTCCTTCCGCAGGGCGGACTGCGGCGCCGCCAGGGCCCTCCCGGGCAAATGGAGGAGCAGCTCGCTGGCCCCGGCCAGGTCTTTAAGCGGCCCCGTCCAGGTAGTATGGCCCTGCAGCACGGGGCCGGGACCTTGCCAAACCAGGCGATGGCGGGCCTGCCAGGCCGGGGACGTCTGGGCCCGGGAAAAGCTTCCCGTGAGGAGGGCGCCCACTAATACCGAAAAGAAAAGAAAGCCAGGACTGCGCATGGCGGACAAAGATAAGCGGGGCGTGGGCCTTGCGGTAGTGCCCCGGCCAGGGATTTTACCGCTGGCCCGACGCGTATTTTTCGGGGAGGTAAATTTTCAGCTGCCCGAGGGTGAGACTATCGAGATGCCCCATCATCTGCTCCCTCCAAGAGAGCAAGTGAAGATGCAGAAAGGAATCATGATGGGTAAAAATGCCTTGATGCTGACGAGAGAAAAAGCCGGCTATATGCACCGGCTGGGAAGATAGGCGGTAGTTTACCTGCCCCGCGTGGGCCTCTTGAGGGGAGCTTACCGCCGTGCCGGGTGCCAAATTTTGCGCGTGGATAAAGGCCTCTTTTACCCGGCCTTCCAGGCGCAAAGGGAAGGGCTCCTGTACAGTGGCCATCCGTTTGTCCACCCACTTTTCCAGTTGATCCAGGTTTTTCACGCTGTCGGGGAGGGCAGTTTCTTGCCATTTATTTTGCCAGCCGTACACCAAAAAGGGCGCCCCCACTGGGCCGGTCCCCGCCTCTACCTGGAGGCTACTGTCGGCCTGTACGGTAGACCAGTAGGTTTGGCCATCCAGCACCAGGAGTTCTCCGCGCAAGCGCGGACCGGGCCCCAGGGCGTAAAGGCCTTTGCGGGGTTTTAGGGTGTCTACTTTTACCACATCGCCCAGCATTCCCTTCCACATGACGTTTTTCATGGCCCCGGCCGTTTTTACCACGGGGGCTTGAGGGGAAGGCGGGCTGCTTGTTGCCGCCGGAGGGCCTGGATTCTGACAGGCCCCAAGAGCCAGAACGAACAAAATGGAAATAAAGCTTGGCCGGAAAGACATATACCGATTTATTTGTTGGCAAAGGTAAGCAGGGGAGCGGGACAAAAACACTAATTCTGCCGGTCAAGTCCACCCCCTCATCTCGCCAAGGGCGAGAGCGAGATGAGGGGGACACGGCCGCCGCTCCCGGCGTGTTATCGAAGGAATGGATACGGCTGGTAATCGCAAACCAAAAAAAGGGAGAAGACCATGATTTTGCTCAGGTATCAATCTGGCGCCAGGGGCTACTTTTGGCCCTCCCATCACATTTGGCCGAGAGGCCTAAACCAAAACCTCAAAAACCATAAGATATGCCCCCATATGTGTCCGCTGATGAAGCGCTGAAGGAAGTGAAATCCGGTGACCGGGTGTACGTGCACTCTGTGGCTATGGCGCCAGCGCCCCTCACGCGGGCCCTGGCGCGCCGACATGAGGAATTACGGGATGTAGAAGTGGTGCACTTGCATACGGAAGGCCCTGCGCCTTATGCGGAGCCCAAACTGCGTGATTCCTTTCACGTAAACTCCCTCTTCATAGGGGCCAACGTACGGCATACGCTCCAGGAGGGGAATGGCTCTTATACGCCGGTGTTTTTAAGTGAAGTGCCTATTCTATTTAGGGAAGGCGTGCTGCCGCTGGACGTGGCATTGCTGCAGGTATCAGAGCCCGATAAGCACGGCTTTTGTTCGCTGGGCACCAGTGTGGACGCTTCGCTGGCGGCGGCCCAAATGGCGAAGAAACGGATAGCCTTGGTCAATCCACAAGTGCCCCGCACCCATGGTGATGGACGCCTGCATGTGAGCGCCTTTGATAAGCTGGTGTACGAGGATGGGCCTCTGCCTACCCACCATTTCCCCTCGCCCGGGGAAACGGAAATGGCCATCGGTCACCACGTGGCCTCGCTGGTGGAAGATGGCAGCTGCTTGCAGATGGGCATCGGCGCCATTCCCGATGCGGCCCTTAAGCAAATGACCCACCTGAAAGACCTGGGCGTGCACACCGAAATGTTTTCCGATGGCGTGCTGGACCTGGTGGAAAAGGGGGTGGTCAATGGTCAGCAAAAACGCACGCATCCCGGAAAAGTTATTTCGGGCTTTGTGATGGGCAGCCAGCGGCTGTACGACTTTATAGATGATAATCCGCAGGTAAATTTGCTGGACATCGCCTATGTAAATGATACCAAGGTGATCCGTAAAAACGACCGCGTGGTGAGCATCAACTCGGCCATAGAAGTAGACCTCACCGGCCAGGTGTGTGCCGATAGCATCGGTACCCGCATGTACAGCGGGGTAGGGGGGCAGATGGACTTTATCCGGGGCGCTACGCTTTCGCCGGGCGGCAAGGCCATTCTGGCCCTGCCCAGCACCACCCGGCGCGGCGAAAGCCGCATTGTGCCCTTTCTGAAGCCCGGCGCCGGGGTGGTGACCACCCGCGCTCACGTACACCACGTGGTAACCGAATACGGCGTAGCCGACCTCTATGGCAAAACCCTCCGCCAGCGGGCCGAGGCCCTGGCCGCCATCGCCCATCCGGAGCACCGGGAAGCCATTCTCCGGGCCTACCGCCAGGGCGTGATGTAGGGTGGGCTTAGGGAAAAGCGGCGGTGCTGCACTCGGGTTTTTAGCGCTTGTAAAAGGGCAGCTTCACGATCTGAGCCGGCACCTGTTTTTGGCGGATTTCCACGAAAATATCGGTCCCCGGCTTGGTGTAGCCTTTATGGGCGTAGCCCAGGCCTATGGGCTTATTCAGGGTGGGCGATTGGGTGCCACTGGTCACTTCCCCGATGGGCTGGCCCTCCGCATTCAAGAGCCGATAACCCTGACGGGGAATGCCCCGCTCGGTGAGCTCAAAGCCCACCAGACGCCGCTGCACGCCTTCTTCCTTTTGGCGGGCAAAAATGTCCCGCCCCAGAAAGTCACCTTTTTCCAGCTTGGTGATCCAGCCCAGGCGGGCTTCCATGGGGGAGGTGCTGTGGTCTATATCGTTGCCATAAAGGCAGAGGCCCGCTTCCAGGCGCAGCGTGTCGCGGGCGCCCAGGCCTACCGGGCGCAATCCGTGGGGCGCCCCGGCTTCCAGCACGGCCTCCCACACGGCCGGTGCGTCTTGAGCGGCCACATACAGCTCAAAACCCGCCTCGCCGGTATAGCCGGTAGCGGAAATAATCAGCTCGGGACTTCCCCCCAGGGCACCGCGAGTAAAAGTGTAAAAAGGTACTTCGGACAGATTTACTTCCGTCAGTTTTTGGAGCACGGCCTCTGCTTCCGGGCCTTGAACGGCCAGCAGGCACCAGTCATCACTTTCATCGCGCAGAAAAGCCCCTTCCGGGCGGTGCGCCTCCAGCCAGTTAAAATCTTTTTCCAGATTGGCCGCATTCACCACCAGGAAGTACTCGTTTTCCGCCAGTTGGTAAATAAGCAGGTCATCCACAATGCCGCCCTCGGGGGTGGGCATACAGGTGTATTGAATTTTCCCGGGCTGCAGGCGGCTTACGTCATTGGTGGTTACTTTTTGTAAGAAAGGCAGCGCTTGCTGGCCCGTTACGCGGAATTCACCCATGTGGCTCACGTCAAACATGCCTACCTTTTCGCGCACCAGCTGATGCTCCAGCTTAAGGCCGTCGTACTGAATGGGCATGTTAAAGCCGGCAAAGGGGGCCATTTTGGCTTTCCATTCCAGGTGTTTGTTTTCCAGGGGAATACTTTTCATGAAGGATTATTTTTGAGGGTTAGGGAGAGGGGGCAGCCCTTGTTATAGAGTTGGCGGCCTCGCGGCCAAATGTGATGGAGGCAGCGGGATAGATTTGCTCAGCCATGAATTTGTTCGCTGCTACTTAGCGACCGCATAACCTCGGCTTCGAAAGCGAGAAGTGCTTCCCATTTGCGATCTACCACCTCGCGCTGCCCGTATTTACGGGCCAGGCGCAGAAAAAGGGTATAATGATGGGCCTCGCTGGCCATCAGGCGGGCGTAGAATCGGGCCAATTCCGGATCGGATAAGCGTTCGCTCAAGAGCTTAAAGCGCTCACAACTGCGCGCCTCGATGAGGCCCGCGATCAAGAGCCGGTTGATAAGCCGCTCCTGGCGGTCGCCGGTTTTGGGGAAAAACTGGTTGATCTGGGCCACGTAATGGTCTTTGCGCTCGCGGCCCAAGACCATACCCCGGCTGAGGATGCGTTCGTGGACCATTTCAAAATGGCTCATTTCTTCCCGGGCCAGGGCGGCCATTTCCTGGACCAGCTCGCTATACTCAGGGTAGGTCACCAGCAGGGAAATGGCGGTAGAGGCCGCTTTTTGCTCGCAGAAGGCATGGTCGGTGAGGATTTCGTCGAGGTTTTTTTCGGCTATGTTGACCCAGCGCGGATCGGTGGGCAGCTTGAGTTTGAGCATGGGGGAGCGGGTTTAAGGGCGTAAAGCTTGTGTTAGCGCGGGGCAAAACTAACCAATAGCTTGCTTTCCGATCTTGGGCGGGCTCGCATGCGTCTCCCTGGCCGAAGGCCCGTTTTTCAAGGTACAGGTGAACCGCAGGGAGGGAGGGGCTATCTGGCAGCACCATCGTTATGACTAAGATTCTCTAAACTTAGACTTCTGTTACGCCGCGTTTAGAAAGTACTCTAAGGAGAGGTGGCAATGGGATAACAAATTTTTATTAAATGTGAAGGCCCATTATAGCTTTTAAATGATGATGGGCAACAGGGATTAGGGACGGAATTATTTTTTTAATATAAAAATTTTACAGGGCATTGTGAACCACCTTTGGCCATGTAAACTTTAAAACCTCATTACAGCACTTTGTTTGTCCAGTTTGCTATCC
>JAVLBR010000077.1:0-1927 GCA_031581125.1 Schleiferiaceae bacterium
AAAGTCCAATCTCGCTTCTAGCGAGACGATCGTCCTCAAAATGCTCATCTCGCCACTGGCGAGACTGCGCTTTTATCGTCCTCTCGCGCCTCCCCGAATAAGTCGGGACAGGCGTTCTTGAACTTTCTAGACGAGACACCAGACTCTGTGGACAGACACTAGCTAAGGCGTAGACAACAAAGGGGGCTTAATCCACAAAAGTTTCCCGCATAATGGCCTTACAGCGCTGCACCTCATCAGCTTTTAGGGCCCCTAGCACCTTCAGAATGCGGGTTTTATCAATGGTACGAATCTGATCAATTGCGGCAGCCCCCCTGCGCTTTTGGTGGATGATGGTGAGACGCGTGGGGTAATTTCTGACCGAGGTGGTCATAGGTGCAACCACTACGGTCCGAAGGTGGCGGTTGAGTTCATCGGGTGAAACAATCAGGCAGGGGCGGGTTTTTCGGATTTCCGCACCTCGAGTAGGATTTAGGTCAACCAAAACAATTTGGTACTGGCTCAACTCCATTCTTCAAAGTCTTCATCTTCGAAAACATCCTCCATTAAGAGCTGATCTTCTTGGTTTTCCTGCATCTGCTGAAAAGCTTCTGACCAGCCCTTGCGTGGTTCGGCCAGCGGTTTTATAATAAGGTGATCCTTTTCTGGGATCAGTTCTACCTTATCCTGAATGTTGTATTGCTTCAGCAGCGTTTTGGATAGGCGCAAGCCTTTGGAGTTGCCAATTTTAATAATGGGGAGTTTCATGTAGGTTTATGTTTGTACTTACAAAGTTAATACATTTTGAGCGATTTCAGGGTATGGGGGGGGCGACGGATTGCTTTTTAGCCCAACAAGTCGCCATATCTCAGACATAGAGAAAAAATGGGGGCCGTTTTCTGTTGACTTATTAAATAACCGGCTCCTCCATATGTTGAAGCCAGGAAAAGCCGGCTAGCGATCCAATCATAAAAGCGCTAAAGGAGTGGCTGAAGGCGTTCAGAGCCAAACGTTTCCGGAGCAGCCCAGATGCCAATCCCTATGCAAATCCCGAAGGGGGGCAGGACTATAGCTGCTCAGATGCCAATAGCTATGCAAATCCCGAAGGGGGGCAGGACTATAGCTGCTCAGATGCCAATCGCTGTGCTAACCCCGAAGGGATAACAGGACAATAGCGGCCCCGGTGCCAATCGCTATCCAAACCCCGAAGGGGTGGCAGGACTATAGCAGCCGGGGTGCGAGTCGCTATGTAAACCCCGAAGGGGTGAAAGGACTATAGAAGTTAAGGTGCCAATAGCTTTGCAAACTCCGAAGGGGCGGCAGGACTATAGCAGCCTGATTGCCAGCCGCTAGGCAAACCCCGAAGGGGTGGCATCCCTAATCAAGCCAATTGAATAAATATTTTTCCTGGTAATCAATCTCAAATTTCTGAAGAAAGCTGAGATATTCTTCTCGGAAAGTTTTATGCAAATGGTGCTCCTCTTGATTCGCAATATATTGATAAACATTAGACAATTGAGAATGTGAATAGGAAAATGCCCCATATCCCTCCTGCCAGGCAAATTTTCCTTTAACCAATCTTTTTTCATTGATAAAGTTGGCAGAATTGTTTTTTACGTCTCTAATCAAATCTGAAATGCATATCCCGGGTTTAATCCCTACAAAGGCATGTACATGGTCTTTGACACCATTTACTATTATGGGTTTTTGGTTTTTTCCTTTTATGATTCCTGAAATGTATTTAAAAACCTCATCCCGCCAGGGTTTTATCAGGAGGCTTTCACGACCTCTTACGGCGAAGACATATTGAATGTATATTTGAGAAAATGTTCCTACCATACATTTTATTTTTTAGCTTAACGTTTCGAATTTTATTTCACCCCTTCGGGGTTTTGGGGGCGGTGGGTACGGTAATTTTCTATAATCCTATCATCCCTTCGGGATTTCT
>JAVLBR010000077.1:2027-9650 GCA_031581125.1 Schleiferiaceae bacterium
CTATAATCCTATCATCCCTTCGGGATTTCTTTTTCTCTTCTATCGTATCTATCCCATTATAGAGGTTTTAGGCTCCTGAAGGATACGTATCTTGAGTGCTTCTATTTATTTCACCACCTCGGGGTTTTTGGGACACTAGTTATCACAATTTTATTTGGGATTTGTGCTCATTAACGCCTCACCGTAACCGGGAAAAACGTGGTGCATTGAAAGGTATCGCCGTTGGTAAGCCGCAAATGGGTTTTAAATTCCGTGATTTGAAAATCCCGCTGCGGAGTAGCCTTCATCCGAAAACCAAAGTATTGATGCAAAAGGCGCTGGGCATTGTTATCCAAAAAAGTTGAGTGGTCCACAAAATCATTAAAACTTCTTGCTCCCCAGCCTGAAGCAAATTCCAGTGCTGGGGTGATGGTATCCCCCGCTTGGTAAGTGGCATTAAAGTCTCGTAGGGTGATAACCGTCAATTCAGCTATTCCTTCTTTTGCGCCTTCACGACCTGGTAAAACGCAAGAAAGGGCGTGAAGCGCGCCACCATCCAGGGGAGTTGAAGAAGCCTCGCTGTAATAATCAGCGCTAAGATCATGCAACACCAGCAAATCTTCCAGATAGGTGGTATCACCTGCTGACAAGATACTGTAACCCTCTTGTTGAACGGAACGCATTCCGGTAACTTTAAAAAACGGGTCTACATCTGGACAGGACCCTATTTTATTGCAGGATAGAAACACGTTTAGAAATAAAAAAAGGCTCAGGAAAATAAACTTCTTCATTGCGCTAAATTAATATTAGGCCCATAAAGGCTGATAATTCACCCCAAGGACCAATAAAACCTCAATAGAATGACCTAACTTACGGACCTAAAAATAGGGTGACTTATAATTCTGAGCAAATCTGACCTTAAGAGGATAACAACACTGGCGTGCACGGGGCGATTTTAAAGCCTTAAGAAGGATCATTAAAAAAGCCCCGCAAGATGGCCCGCAGGCCCATCACCCCCAAGAATACCGCGGCCAGCATCAGTATCAGACAAATGCCCAGCCACAAATAGCGCCCCTGCTCCATGGTAGGCACCCCCAGGTACACGTATAAACCCGGGGCGGTGAATATCAAGGGCAAGGCCGCGGCCAAAAAGCGCATGCCTTTTATAATCTGCGTTTTGTCTGATGCCATCGGTGGTCAAAATTACAAAACCAGCGCTTAGCTTTGTGCTCATGGAAAAAGTTGGTACCCTTGGCATCATTCCCGCCCGCTACGCCAGCAGCCGCCTGCCCGGCAAGCCGCTGGCGGATATCCTGGGAAAGCCTATGATCCAGCACACCTACGAGCGCGCCCGGCCCCAAACGGATGCCCTGCTGGTGGCCACCGACGACGCCCGCATAGCCCGGGCGGTAGAAGCCTTTGGTGGAAGGGCCCTTTACACCCGCCCCGATCACCCCAGCGGCAGCCACCGCTGCCAGGAAGCCTACCAGCAATGGGTAGCCCAAGGGGGCAGTGCCGAGGTGATCATTAACATCCAGGGCGATGAACCCTTGCTACCCTCAGGGGATGTAGCCCGTTTGGCCCGCCTTTTTAAAGACCCCCACGTTAAGCTGGGCACCCTCGCCCAGCCCATAAGTACCGTGGCGGAGCTGGAAAACCGCAGCGGCTGCTTCCTCACCGTTGATCAGCAAAATGATGCCCTCTACTTTAGCCGGGCGCTCATCCCCCAGCTGCGGGATGTGCCGCGTTCCCAGTGGCTGCAACACCACCCCTTTTACCGTCACATAGGCATGTACGGTTACCGGCCCGAGGCGCTGGCTCAGTTGGCACAGCTCCCTCCTACCCCCCTGGAGAAAGCCGAAAAACTGGAACAGCTCCGCTGGCTGGAGCACGGCGGCCGCATCCGGGTAGCCTTCACCGCGGAAGAAAGCCGTTCCGTAGATACCCCGGAAGACCTGGAAGCGGTGCGCCAAATCCTTTCCCGCGCCCATGGATAATACCGAACTGCGTGAATTCCTGGACCGCAAAGCCGCTCAGTACAATCGCCCGGCCTTTATCCAGGAAGATCCCATTGCCGTGCCCCACGAATACCAGCAGCGAGAAGACCAGGAAATAGCCGGTTTCCTTACCGCCACCATTGCCTGGGGCCGCCGCCCCCGGATCGTGGAAAACGGCCGCCGCATGATGGCCCTGCTGGATGGCGCCCCCGCCCAGTTTGTGCGCGAGCACGAGCCCAGCGATCTGCAGCGGCTGGAGCGCTTCGTTCACCGCACTTTCCAGCCGGTAGATTTTCGCTATTTTCTTAGCGCCCTGCAGCGACTCTACCGGGCGGGCGACGGCCTGCGCGGCGCCTTTCAGGGCCAGGATGCCGAGGCGGCCATTATCCACTTTCGGGAAGCCTTTTTTGGGGTGCCCCATCCCAGTCGCACCCAAAAGCACGTTTCCGATCCGCGCAAAAACTCCGCCTGCAAGCGCCTCAACATGTTTCTCCGCTGGATGGTGCGCTACGACCGGCAGGGCGTAGACCTGGGCCTCTGGCAGCACCTACAGCCCCACCAGCTCAGCCTGCCCCTGGACGTCCACAGCGGGCGGGTAGCCCGGCGGCTGGGCCTCCTACAGCGCCGCGCCAGCGACTGGAAAGCCGTCCGCGAAGTAGACGCCTCCCTGCGCCGCCTCGACCCCCATGACCCGGTGCGCTATGACTTCGCCTTATTTGGATTGGGTATCTTTGAAGCCTTTTAAGGCCTCATCGGCCAAATGTGAATCTCGTCAAGCACGCACTATGGAACTCCTTCGAAAAAACTGGTGGATCCTGGCCATCCAGGGACTCCTGCTGGCCCTGCTGGGGGCCGGTGTGATCCTCCTGCCGGCATTCACCCTCCAGCAACTGATCCTTTACCTGGGACTTACCTTACTATCTTTCGGTCTGATCATGCTCATCTGGGGCTGGCTAGCCCGTCGGAAAGGCGGCAACTGGTTTGGCTTGCTCTTTTTCGGCGTTCTGCAAATGATCGTGGGCGCCCTCATCCAGTACGATTCCGGTAAAGCTACGGGCGTTTTTACCCTTACCATTGGCAGCTTTGCCATCCTGATGGGCATCATTCAAATCATCCTGGGCTTTGGCCATACCAAAAGCCGCCTGCTTTACTTACTCAATGGCTTGGTTTCCATTGTGCTGGGGGTCCTCATCCTGGTTGATCCTTTTAATGCGCCCAAAACGCTTACTTACCTCACCGGCTTTTACAGCATCATGCTGGGTTTTTTCGTAATGTACTACAGCTTTAAGGCCCGCAAACTGAGAAGTGAGGTAACGCCCCGTCGCGCCGAGACAGCCCCCACCCACGCCATCAGTGAAGAAAAGCCCGGTGGTACCGGACCTACCCGCACCGAATCGCAAGCGCCAGACGAAACACCGCGCAACGAAGGCTCCTGATTCCCATCCCCTCCCGTAAAAGTACTCCCAGGCATGACCAAAAAAGAAATGCGACGCCTCAGCAATAAATTGTTGCTCCCCCTGGGCCTGCTGGCTTGGATGCTGGTGGTGGTGCGGGCTTCGCGCCTGGCCATTACCCATCAGGAAGCCTTTACCTTTATGCATTACGTACAGGCCAGCTACCTAGATATTTTGCTTCTGCGCGATGTGCCTCCCCTTATCAGCAATCATTTGCTCAACTCCTTGCTGGCTAAACTTAGTACCGAGCTTTTTGGTCTAAGCACTTTTAGCCTCCGGCTGCCCAACGCACTGCTGGCCGGCCTTTACTTTTTTTACGCCGCCTTACTGGCCAAAAAATTCACCCACCCGCTTTCCACGGTGGCTGCTTTTTTGATTCTTATACTGCAGCCCTATTTCTTCGATTACTTTTCCTTGGCGCAGGGGTATGGTATGGGCCTGGCCTTATTACTGGCCTCCATTTACCATCTCTCAGAGTATCATGAACAGGGGAAAGGCCACCATACCTACCGAACCCTTCTTTTTGCCGCCCTGGCGGGCTGGGCGCATTTTTCCTTTATCTATGCTTATTTGGGCCTGGTAGCCTTACTGCTTTTAATGGCCTACGCCGATGGTTTTGAAGCGCGGGATTGGTGGCAGCTTATCCGGGCCCTGCTGCTGGTAAGTTCCGGGCTGGCCCTGGCCAGCGTCCCCGCCCTGCGTCAGGTATACGCCGACTTTCCCGGGGGCTACGACGGGTTTTGGGTGGATTCGGTAGACAGTCTCATTCTAAAATTAAGCTATGACGGCAGCGCCTGGGTCCAATTGATCTGGCGGATAAGCTTTGGCTTATGCTTCGCCCTGGGACTGCTGGCTGCGCTCTACGATCTTTACATAAAGCCCCAGGAGCGGGTGCATTCTTTTTACCAGATCCTACTGCTCTGGCTATTGCTTATCCTATTGGTGAGTTCTGTGGCTCACTATGCCTTGGACCTCCCCTGGCTGGAAGGCCCCATGGGGCTGGTTTACGTCCCCGTCTTCATGGCCATGTTGCTCTTTTTGGCCCGGCGCCTGATCGTGCCCAATCGCTTCAACTGGTTTCCCAAAATTATATTGAGCGTCCTTGCCATTGGCCTCGGGGTACATTTGGCCAACCGGCTAAACCTGCGCCGCACTATGGACTGGCCGCAAGATGCGGACGGGCGGCAGGTATGGGAAAAACTGGAATACGAAGTAGCCGGTGGCACCAATGCCCGAGTAAAGGTGTTTTCCGGCCGCTATTACCGTCCTTACCTCTCTTTTATGCGCCGCAAGGAAGAAGCCCAATGGTTACAACCTATTAAACCCGGCGCGCTTAAGGAGGCAGACTACGCCCTGTTTCACCCTTTAATGGCCCCCGCCCTGCGGAAGAAAGTGCGGGATAGCCGTTACGAGCGGGTAGACAGCTTTGCGCTTTCCGGAGTGGAATTGTACCGGCGACGCTAATCGTAAAAAGTGCGTTCAAAACTGGCAAAGGCGCCCCGACCCAAAATCCAACGCTTCCAGGCCGCGTAAGCAAATCCCCAACCATAAGCGGTGAGCTGAATGAAACTACTCAATACGCTAAGCATGCCCAAGCGAAGGCTCCAGCTGAGCAGGGTGCTATGGGCTAAAATGGCCAACAAGTAAAGCAAATAAGCCCCGGCCAGCCAGGGCCAGCCGGCCAGTAAGCCTAGTAGGGCCAAAGTCCAACCCAGGGCAAAAGCAAAGGGGAAAAGATGTACCAAACGCAAGGTGCCGGGGTGCTTGAGCTGAAGATTGACCCGGGCTACGCCGGAATTGAAGATTTGCTTAAAAAACTGCCGAAAGGTGCTGCGCCGCTTGTGATATACAAAAGCGCCGGGTATGAGCGCGGTGGAGAAGTGCGCCCGACGTAAGCGAATGCTTAAGTCAATGTCTTCCCCAAAGCGCATGGCCGAAAAACCTCCTGTGACCTCAAAAGCGCGGCGGCTAAGGCCCATATTGAAGCTACGGGGGTGGAATTTTTCCATTTGCCGCTTGCCACCGCGGATCCCGCCCGTGGTAAGAAAGGAGGTCATGCTGTAATTAATGGCCTTCTGGATGGGAGAAAAATCAGCCCGGGCGCGGTCGGGGCCGCCGAAAACATCTGTTTGGGGATACTTTTCCAGAAACTGAGCCACGGCGGCCAGGTAGCCAGGGGGCAGCACACAATCGCTATCCAGAAAAATATAGTATTGGCCCTGCGCCCTTTGGGCGCCGTAATTGCGGCTCAAGCCGGGGCCTGAGTTGGGTTTCTCAAAATAGCGGAGCGGCAGCCTATTATCATAGGCGCGGGCTACTTCCCGGGATGGCTGGGTAGAACCGTCTTCTACCAGGAGGACCTCATAATCCTGCTGCTGCTGGGTAAGGAGGCTGGCGAGCAGCTCTTCCACCTCATCGGGACGATTGTACACCGGGACGATGAGGGAGAGTTGCATCAAAGATTGCGTTTTTCGGCGATGGTATACTCCTCCTGACGGGGGCTATTGCGGATCACCAACTCCGCCAGAAAACCAACTAAAAAGAGCAAAGTACCCAGCACCATGGTGGTAAGGGCCAGGTAGAAAAAGGGATTATCAGTAACCAAGCGCGCCGGGGTGCCTACCCGCAGGGCCAGGATCTTTTCCACCCCAATAAAAATAGTGGCAATAAAGCCCACCAGAAACATGAGCGAGCCGTAGAGGCCGAAGAAATGCATAGGCCGCTTGGCAAAACGCGAAACAAAGGAGAGGGTTATGAGATCCAGCGGTCCGTTAATAAAGCGGGAAATGCCAAATTTGGTATGACCATGTTCGCGGGAGCGGTGCTGAACTACCTTTTCTCCTATTTTCTTAAAGCCGGCCGCCTTGGCCAAGACGGGAATGTAGCGGTGCATTTCCCCCTGCACCTCAATATTTTTAACCACTTCCTGGCGGTAGGCTTTCAAGCCGCAGTTAAAATCGTGCAAGGGGATTTTGCTCATGCGGCGGGTGGCCCAGTTGAAAAACTTGGTGGGAATGGTTTTGCTCAGGGGATCGTACCGTTTCTTTTTCCAACCGCTCACCAGGTCGTAGCCCTCTTCCTGAACCATCCGGTAGAGCTCCGGGAGCTCATCGGGGCTGTCCTGCAGATCGGCATCCATGGTAAAGACCACCTCGCCCGCGGCTGCTTCGAAGCCTACCTTAAGGCCGGCCGATTTGCCGTGATTGCGGCGGAAGCGGATCACTTTTACACGGGCGTCTTCCTGGGCTAGTTGGGAGAGTACGGCAAAGCTTTCATCCTCAGAGCCATCGTCGATAAAGACCACCTCAAAAGAAAACCCGTGGGTTTCTAAAACACGGGTAATCCATTGGTATAAATCGCGAAGCGATTCCGCCTCGTTGAGGAGCGGGATGACGATAGAAATTTGCATGACAAAAGCCGGGCTAAGGAAGCGGCCAGGGGCGCAACTGAGTTAAGCCACAGGCGGCTGCTTCCGAGTAAAGGCCGCCAAAATTAGCGAAATGATGGCGCCCATAAAAGCAGCACTTAAAATGGTAAAGAGGGCCATAAAATGAGGAGCCGTAAATTGCTTGGTAACCTCAATACTGGCCTCCATCTGCTCTTTGCCTATGTTTTGCTGCTGGAGCTGCTGGTAGGAGTTGTTGATCACCTCTTCCTGGTAACCGGGCTCCAGCGCCAGGGTGTAGAGCAACATCCAGGCCGCGGAGAACAAGCTACCGATCACCGCCACGGTAAAGCCGGTTTTGAAGCCTTGCCCGTAGGTAAGTTGCTCTCCTTGCTCCTTGCGGCGTTTGAGCATAGCGGCCAGGGGGAAGCCCACCATCATGGCAATGCCCAGCGCCGTCCAGATGGTAAAGGAATTATTGCCCATACTGGTTTTAAAATCGCCCAGGCTATACTGCACTACGGCCATAGCTACGGCGATAAGGCCATAGACAAGACCGTAGTTATACGCAGTGCGGTTATTGTTTTGGCTCATAGGATAACAATTTTATTGATTGATGCTTGCCCACAAATATAGCATAAACAGCACACCGCTCTATTGGCCACATGGCGGGTAAATTGTAATTTTGCTCGCTGGAAAGGCAAGTCCCGTACAACCAGCTCCTGGTGAACTCCCCCAGGGCGGGAACGCAGCAAGGGTAGCCGGTCGTAGCGGTGTGATACGGGTCGCTTGCCTTTCTTTTTTCCCT
>JAVLBR010000078.1:0-9633 GCA_031581125.1 Schleiferiaceae bacterium
TTGTCCGCTACCTGCTCATCGCTATTCTCAGCGTGAGTGCAGCGCATTTGCTGGGATTCACGCGCTTTCTATCGGCGCTTTAAGACATAGTAGCCCACATAATAAAACCCGCGGGACCCAGGGCACTTTCTATTTAGTGTCTGTCCATACAGTTGAGTGTCTGAGCTAGAAAGTTGGTCAGCGAGGCTTGCGCAGCTCTAAAAAGCGGAGTTTACTAAGGGTAAATGAGCATTTTTAGAGCAAGCGTAACGAAGCTGACCGACTTTATAGACAGACACTATTTGGCCATTAATCCGCAAATTTGCCCCCTTTAACTTACAAGATGCCCTCCATGGATAGCTCCCTTCCCCTCCTGCTTTACCTGCTGCTTTTATTAGCGGTACTTCTTGGTTGGGCCGCCGGCGCCTGGTTGCAGCGCCGCCCCCAGTTGCCCCTGCGCTACGTACTTACCTTCAGTGGGGCTTACTTGCTGGGCATTGCCGTTTTCCACCAGCTCCCCAGCATCTACGATAGCCACGCCCACCATTACGGCCTCTTCATCATGCTGGGCTTCTTCCTCCAGCTTATTTTAGAAACCTTCAGCAAGGGCGTAGAACATGGCCACGCGCACCCCGAAGCTTTTCCCCAGGGCAGCTTACCTTACAGCCTCCTCATCAGCCTTTACCTGCATGCCTTCCTGGAAAGCCTCGCCCTCCAATCCCACGGAGACCCCGGACATTTCCCGGTACTGCTCTGGGGTATTTTGGTGCACAAAGTGCCCGTGGCCATCATCCTTTACGGCCTCCTCCGCCAGCTCGCCCGCCGCAACTGGCAGGTAGCCCTGGGCATGCTCTTCTTTGCCCTCATGGCGCCCCTGGGCGCCTTGCTCACCCAGCTTTGGCCTTTTTTGCAGGATTTTTACCACGAGGTATCCGCCCTGGTATTTGGCATCTTCCTGCACATTTCCACCACCATCCTCTTCGAAGCCGATAAAGGGCACCACTTTCACCGCATCAAGTTCAGCATCATTATCTTAGCCCTGGCTCTGGCCTATCTATCGGTGCTCCATTAGGAGCGCATAGTGCGGCCTCACCGGCCAAATGTAAAACCGGCAGCTCCATGTTTTCCCCCATACAGATACGCTTCATTCCGCGGTATTTACGCGCCATTTCGATCCTGATCATTGTAGCGGGGTGGGGCACATTTGGCCCCCTGGCCGCCCAAAACCAAGGGCCCAACTGGGCCCAAAACCTGCGCCACGTACCGCGCTATCTGGGCCCCAACGCCCTCCCGGTAGGGGAAGCCATGGACGCTCGGGCTGATACGGCCGCCTGGCTGCGCCTGCTGGGGCAGTACCACCGCCATCCCGGAGATGCGACGGCCAATCTCCTCACCACCCTCCATTTGCCGCTTTTCAGTGAGCGGTTAAGCCTGCGCCTGCACATGGTGCCTTACGAACGTTTCTGGTTGGGGCGCAGCACTATCAACCAACGGCGCCTAAAGGACACCACCCGAGAAGGCAGCGCGGTAGGCGATCTCAACGTGGCCACCCTTATTACCCTCTGGAAGGAAACGAACTGGCGCCCCGCTGTGCAACTAATGATCAATCTGCGGACGGCCTCTGGGGGAAACCTGGAACAGGCCCGTTTTATTGATGCCCCCGGGTACACCTTCCGGGTAAACGCCGGCAAAACCTTTCCCGTGATAAGCCCCGGGCTGGCGTCTCTCCGCCTATACCTCAACGCCGGACTGCGGGTATGGCAAACGCGGCATCCCCGCCTTTTCCAAAACGATGCCCTGGTACACGCCACCGGGCTGGAATGGAAAGGAAAGGACTGGTCGCTACGCACGGAACTGGCCGGCTACATTGGCTACTTTGAGCGGGGCGATAAGCCCGTAGTACTGCGCCTTACCGGCCGCTATCGGCTCAGCAAGGTCCTGCACCTTACGGTCCAGTGGCAGGAAGGCAATGTAGACTATCCTTTCCGGAGTGCCAGCGCCGGCCTGCGGTGGACGTTTTTATAAAGGATCAAGGCCTTTCTTCAATAGGCCATAGAAATAAGCAATAAGCCAGGCCTGCTTAAGCCATTTGCTGTGGTTATATTTGCAGCAGTTATCAAAAACAAATTTGGATAACGAAAACAAATAAGTAACCTAAAAAACCATCGTAACATGGCTGTACTTACAGGACGTAAAGCGCCTTCATTCCAAGCGGCTGCCGTCATCAACGGCGAAGAAATTGTAGAAGACTTCTCTCTGGACCAATATCTGGGAGAAAAGTACATCGTACTGTTTTTCTATCCCAAGGATTTCACCTTTGTGTGCCCCACCGAACTGCACGCCTTCCAGGAACGGCTTAAAGAATTTGAAGACCTCAACACGCAAGTGATCGCGGTATCTACCGATACGGAACAGAGCCACTGGGGCTGGTTGCAAATGAGCAAAGATGAAGGCGGTATCCAGGGCGTTACCTATCCGGTGGTAGCGGATACCAACAAAACCATCGCGGCCAACTACGACGTGCTGGGTGGTGATTACTTCTACGATGATGACGAAAACCTGCAATCTTCCGGTGAAATGGTAGCCTACCGGGGGCTGTTTTTCATCGACCGGGACGGCATCGTCCGGCACCAGTTGGTCAATGATGACCCGCTGGGCCGTAACGTGGAGGAAACCCTGCGTTACGTTAAAGGCTGGCAATTCTTCGAAGAGAAAGGCCAGGTGTGCCCGGCCAACTGGGAAGAAGGCAAGGATGGCCTTAACGCTGACCACTCTGGCGTAGCAGACTACCTCAGCAAAAACTAAGCACGGCTTCCCCCCATAACCGGAAGTAATAATTAGCTTAAAAGCCTCGAATGGTATTCGGGGCTTTTTTTATGCGCGGGTTGATCGATAAAAGTGGGAGGAGCAAAAGACAGGTGAGCTACAGCCGGCCTACTTTTACGGCCCCCGTACCATCCAAGCTTCCCGAAAGCTTCATACATTGGCCCCCATGGAAATACATCAGTACCCCTACGGCCTCATTGGAAACTGCGCTTTCCTGGGCCTTATCCATAAGGACACCAACATAGCCTGGATGTGCTGGCCGCGCTTTGATAGTTCTTTTGTCTTTGGCAGCCTTATCGCCGGCGAAGAAAAAGGGGGCCGCTTTAGCATAGATCCCGTGAGCGATGATTTCCATGCCGAACAAAAGTACCGCACCAATACCAACGTACTGGAAACCACCATTAGCACCGGCGAAGACGCCTATCGCGTTACGGACTTTGCTCCGCGCTTTCGGCAAAATGACCGCAATTACCGCCCCCTTATGCTGGTGCGGAAGGTAGAGCCTCTTCGCGGTCTGCCCCGGGTCCGGGTGTGCTGTGAGCCCCGTGGCGAATACGGAGCTCGCAAGCTGCAGCGGGAAAGGGGCAGCAGCCATCTGCGCTTTTACGGCCTGGAAGAAACCATCCGCCTTAGCACCAATGTATCGCTCAATCACCTTACCGATAAGCAAAGCTTTGTTTTGGATAAGGCCTACTACATGATCCTGACCTACGGCGTACCGCTGGAAGGGCCCCTGGAGAAAACGGCGGAAAGCTTTCTCAACGAGACCACCACCTACTGGCAAAACTGGGTGAAATCCACCAGCATCGGGAAATATTATCAAGAGGCGGTGATCCGTTCGGCCCTTACCCTTAAAATTTGTCAATATGAAGATACGGGGGCTATCATCGCTGCGCCCACCACCTCCCTGCCGGAGGTGGAAGGTCACGGTCGTAACTGGGATTATCGCTATACCTGGATGCGCGATACCTACTACACGCTCAATGCCTTTAACCACATAGGCCACTTCGAGGAAATGGAGCGCTACTTTCAGTACCTGGCCAATATCCCCATGAAGGAGACCAAGCGCATCCAACCTCTTTACAGCATAACGGGGGAAAGCAAACTCACCGAGCAAATCCTGGAACTCCCCGGTTACCGCCATAACGTACCCGTCCGCATAGGCAATGAGGCCTACACCCACATCCAAAATGACGTGTATGGTCAAATCCTGCTCGCCATTTTACCGCTTTACGTAGACCGCCGCTTCCAGGCCGGTTCGCGCCAGGTGACGGATTACTTACTGCGCAGTGTCCTGGAGAAAATTGAAGTGACCATTAATGAAGAAGATGCCGGTATCTGGGAGTTCCGGGGAAAAGCCCAACTGCATACCTACACCAACCTCTTCCAGTGGGCGGGTAGTGCGGCCGCCGCCCGGGTAGCGGAGCAAATGGGCTATGGCGATCTGAGCCGGATGGCCAAAGCCCTCCAGAAAAGGGCCGCGGCCAACATTGAAAAAGCCTACGATCCCCAGCGAGAGCTTTACACCAATGCCTACCAAAGCCCAGACCTAGATGCCAGCACCCTCCAGCTCATCATGATGGATTATCTCCCCCACGAAAGCGAAAGAGCCTTTAAACACCTGCAAGGACTGGAAAGCCAGCTTAAAGCCGGCGATGCCCTATTTTACCGTTATATCCATGAAGACGATTTTGGCAAGCCAGAAAACACTTTCCTCATCTGTGGCTTTTGGTACGCGGAGGCTCTGGCCTGCGTAGGCCGGCTGGACGATGCCGTCCAGGTAATGGACAAGCTCGTAGAGCAAGGCAACCACCTGGGCTTGCTCAGCGAAGACATCCATGCGCCCTCCGGATCACAATGGGGAAATTTTCCCCAGGCTTACAGTCACGTAGGGCTGGTCAATGCCGCTTATCGCATCAACAATAAGCTTCACGAGCCCAACTTCCTTTAGAACCCTCCCGAGCCGCAGGGGCCGTTTTAGAGGTTCCGCTAAAAAATTTGCGGGTTATAGTCCTCTGGGTGGCGCGGGTGAATGGGCCGGTAGCTGTCTTGAATGTATTGCATGTCCTTTTTGAAATCTCCGGTGGGAGTGAACACATCGATGATATCAGCCTCCTTAAAGCGGTAATCCAAGGTACCGAGACTGATGGGCACCTGGGCTTCCTGCGCTATGTGATAAAAGCCGGTTCGCCACTTCTCCACCGCTTGGCGGGTGCCTTCCGCCGGAACCATGAGGACCAGATCGCGCTCCTTCAGTAATTGAATGGCCTGCTGGGTAAGGTTGTTGCGCGGATTACGGCGATTAACGCCAATGGCGCCCGTCCAGCGAAAAAAGCCGCCCAGGGGCCCCCGGGTATAGTCATCTTTAATAAAATACTTAAGGTCCAGCCCCATGATCCAAAAAGCCGCCAGCGCGATGGGGAAATCCCAGTTGGAGGTATGGGGCGCGGCCACCATCACCGAGCGATGCATTTCCGGGCTTACCCGGGCCTTTACTTTCCAGCCTATCAGGCCTAAAAAGAGACGAGCGATCCACCTTTTCACAAACCACTATTTTTCCAGTTAATTCCCTACGAAAGTACGGGAATGCAAATTTGCCCAACTTTGGCCTATGCACAGTGTCAAAAACAAAACCCGCCTGGCCCCCACCCCAAGCGGTTTTTTACACCTGGGGAATGTAGCTTCCTTTGTGCTTACCTACCTATTGGCCAAAACCCAGGATTGGCAGCTTCTTTTGCGCATGGACGATTTGGACCAGGCCCGGTACCGGCCCGCCTATGCGGAAGACGTTCTTACCGTATTAGCCACCCTGGGGCTGGAAGTAGATGAAGGGCCTAGCACCGTGGCAGAACTAGAACTGGAGTGGAGCCAGCGCCACCGCCAACCCCTCTACCAGGAAGCCTTGGCAAAACTGGTGGAAGAACAAGCGGTTTTTGCCTGTCACTGCAGCCGTAAAGAGATCCAAGCGGCCCAAAAACAAAAAAAGCCGGGCTACCCCGGCACCTGCCGGGAAGCCTGGCACCCCTTGGCGCCCGGCGTACCCTGGCGCCTCAAAACTTCCCGCGCCGCTGTAAAACTCCCTTCGGCCTTTGGAAAGGATAGCAAGGCGCTCTTCCCGGCGGAGCTCCAACACTTTGTGGTCAAAAGAAGGGACGATCTCCCTGCCTATCAACTTACCTCGTTAGTGGATGATCTCCACTTTGGGGTAAATAGACTGGTGCGTGGTCGAGACTTATGGAGCAGCAGCCTGGCTCAATGGCGGCTTATGGGTTTCTTAAAGGCGAAGCGCCCTTCTTGGCTATTCTGTCACCACCCGCTGCTTACCGGTCCTGACCAAGAAAAGCTCTCGAAAAGCCAGAAAGCCCCCTCTTTCTGGAATCTTTGGGACCGGCCTAGCGGACGGGAGGCTTTTTGGAAAGCCATTGCCCATTTTTTGGGTTGGCCGCGAGTACCCCAGTCCCTTGCTGATTTATGTGTCCAGGCACAAGAAGACCCCCACAGTAAGCAAAGGCTCGAAGCGCTTTGCCAAATTAACATCCCCTAACGTAGTGTCTGTCCATACCGTCGAGTGTCTGTTCTAGAAAGTTCAAGAAAAGCTTGCCCCGAAAGCATTCGGGGCCTGTCCCGACTTATTCGGGGAGGCGCGAGAGGACGATAAAAGCGCAGTCTCGCCACTGGCGAGATGAGTCTCGCTAAAAGCGAGATTGGACTTTATAGACAGACACTAACGCAGGGGAGCGTCCAGCTCATCAGCAGCCCGCCTGGGCACTTCTCCGTTCGTTTTTTGCCAGGGACGGGGTTTCTGAAAAGGCATCTTAAGGAGCTGCAGCACCGAATGATCATGGTCTTGCTCGTAGCCCGGAATGCCTATTTCCACTTTATCCTGCGGAATGTTCATCCGGCTGCTGCGGTGCAGCTTGTCCCACCAGTTAAGCACCGTCCCGTAGTTACTATCGGATTCTTCTTTTACCTTACTATGATGGATGCCGTGCTGCCTCGGGGTAATAATGAAAAAAGCCAGCAAACGCTCCACACCCCGGGGCAAGCGCCAATTGCTGTGGTGAAAAAGGGTAGCTGCCTCAAAAATGATCTCGTACACCAGGATAGCCACAGGCCCTACCCCAAAAAAGCCTATCACCACGAAGCGAAACGGAATACTCATAACCAACTCGCCGATATGAAAGCGAATACCAGTACTCAAATCCATGTCGCGGTCTACGTGGTGGACATTATGAAAGCGCCACAGGAATGGGAACACATGATTGAGCCGGTGCCATACGTAAATACCATAATCCAGGGCCAGCATACCCAGCACCAATTGCGACCAACCCGGTGCCGGCAGCCAATTGATCAGGCCAAAGCCCTCCTGGGTCACAAAACCCGCCCACATAAACGTGATGGGAAGCAACAACAAACGGGCGGCTGGCAAACCGATAAGCGAAAGGCTGATATTCTGGCGCCAGCGGTCCCACTTCTCCTGTTTGCGTTTGCGCAGCGGAATGTAAAGCTCCAGGATAAGCAGGATAAGAGCCAAGCCTCCCAATACCCAGGGGGCATATTGATCTAAAATGGGAAGGGCTAATTGATATTCCATAGTAGTAAAAACAGTTTAAGTGCAGCAAAGGTCTCGCCGAGGGAGCTATTGAGAGGTGACCTGTCTCACCCCTTAGCGGGGGGAAAGGCCGGCAGCAAGTAATCCTCCACCAGCTCTCGGACGCAGCCCGTTCCACCTGCCCGGCTGAGGACCACTTGCGCCTGGTTTCTTACTTCTTGCACGGCATCGCGGGGGCAAAAGCAGGCGCCTACCCGCTCCATCACGGGGAGATCACTCACATCGTCGCCCACGTAGGCTACTTCATGAGGCTGCAGTTCCAGCTTGGCCAGCCATGCCGCCAGCACCTCCCACTTGGGTTGCTTACCCACGTATACCTGGTTTACGTGCATCATTTCCGCCCGGCGCTCTACCAGGCCGCTGCTCCGGCCCGCACTTATGATGCCCGAAAGGCCGCCCGCCTGATGCCAGCGCTTAAGCCCCATGCCGTCCTGGGCATGAAAGTGTTTGATCTCGTCGCCCTCGCGGGTAAAAATCATTTTACCATCCGTAAGCACCCCGTCACAGTCCATCACCAGCATACGAATACCCCCCAGCGCTGCTCGCCGGGATAGATCTACGCGCAGCAATACGTCCGTAGGATAGCCCGTTTCATCGCTCATTTCCAGCAGTTTGGCCGCGCTAAGTGGCTGGCCGGCGTCCACCTGCAGGAAAGCTAGGTTTTTATAGAGGATATCAAGCTTAGGCATTGAGGGCTTGGCGTATGGTGAGCGCTTTTTCGAGGATGGGTTCCAGCCGGTCCAGTTGCAGCATGGTATGTGGATCGCTGTGGGCCCGCTGGGGTTCGGGGTGGGTTTCGATAAAAAACCCGTCTGCCCCCGTGGCCGCGGCAGAGCGGGCTATGGTTTCGATCAGGGAAGGATCTCCGCCGGTCACGCCTTCCGTTTGGTTAGGCTTTTGGACGCTATGGGTACAGTCCATGATCACGGGCACCCCGTGTTGCTTTAAGCGATGGATGGCGGTAGCATCCACTACCAAGTCGCCATAGCCAAAGGTGACGCCCCGTTCGCACACCCATACATGCTCATTGCCCGTGCTCTGCACCTTTTCTACCGGGAAGCGCATGGCCTCCGGCGATAAAAATTGGCCCTTTTTGATGTTCACCCCTTTGCCCGTTTGGCCTGCGGCCAAAAGTAGTTCCGTTTGCCGGCACAGAAAGGCCGGGATTTGCAGATAATCTACATGCGCAGCGGCCTGGCTAGCCTCATGACTTTCGTGGATATCGGTAAGGGTTTCCACCTGGAAAGTCTCCCCTATCTCCTGGAGGATGGCCAGCGCCTCTTGATCGCCCATGCCGGTAAAACTATCGAGGCGGGAACGATTGGCCTTGCGGTAACTGCCTTTAAACACAAGGCGAATGTCCAGCCGGTCGCAAATGGCTTTTACGGTTTCTGCGATGTAGAAAGGATCTTCCCGGTTTTCGATGGCACAAGGGCCGGCTATAAGGGTAAATTTCATGAGGTGCGTGCTTTTTGGCCCAGATAGCCGCTGTGGTGGCGCAGCGCGTAGTCTTCCTTGCTAAATTGGATTTTTTCCATCAGTAGCACCACCAGGAGGTCTCCCACCACCGTCATCACGGTGGTACTGGTGGTAGGGGTAAGGCCCAGCGGGCATATTTCCCGGGGATTGCCCGTGTGAAGCACCACATCGCACTGCCCGGTCATTTCGCCCTGGGGGTTGCCGGTAAGGCCTATTACCGCTATCGTTGGGTAAAGTTGCTTGACCAGGTATTCCAGTTCTAGTATCTCGCGGGTTTTTCCGCTATTGGAGAGCAAAAGGAGGACGTCCTCCCGCTGCACCACGCCCAAATCGCCGTGCTGCGCTTCGCTGGGGTGGATAAAAACGGCCGGCGTACCGGTGCTGCTTAAGGTGGTAGCTATATTGTTGCCTATCTGGCCCGCTTTGCCCATGCCACTCACCACCACCTTTCCGTTTCGCTGGTGCACCTGGCGGTAAATAAGGTCCATGGCCTCTTCTATGATGCCGTCCACCGGAATATGGCGAATGGCTTCTATTTCGTGCTCGATGAGCGCGTGAATTTTATCCTTGATCATGCCCGCAAAAATAGGGGGATTTACCCGTTCTCGCGGTAAACTGCACATTTGGCCGGTGAGGCCTAATGCGCCCTGCTTAGTGTTTGTCAGTACCGTCTAGTGTGTCGTCTAGAAAGTTCGAGAGTCTCGCCAGTGGCGAGACGTAGCTTTGAAAATCAAGGA